>JAIPEF010000018.1 GCA_021737265.1 Desulfocapsa sp.
ATACGCTTACCTTCGATATCTCTTCGAAAAATTGCCAACTACACAGCCAGGCAATATGGTGCAGCTCCTGCCAACGAAGCTGGCACCAGAGGATCTAATCCTGACTGACTTGGCCAGTGGGGTTTAATTGCCGCTTACGTATCAACATCTCCAATGGCAAAGGTAGACAAAGACGTTGCAGTTCCACAAACATGACTGTTACCCGCATCAACTGTGGAATCAAGTAATTGCCAGGTACTGCTCAAATACTGCAACAATTGAGGCGTGCCGACACTACCTGTATAACCAAGACAAACTTCAACATTGCCAGAATAATCGGCGGATGTAGAAACATCGTAGACACTTCCAACCAAACCATATCCGGTTGGAAGAGATGGAGATGATGCGGCAGGTTGAGCCTCAAGAACTCCAATTTCATCATTCATCTGGTCAAACGTCAAGTGAAGTCTATTACCGTCTCGCATTGGTATCACACCAACAATATTGTTACCTTGCGGGGCATGCCCTCTCTCAAGAACTAGCTCATGACGACTTGTTCTCGTCATTGGTGAGACGGAGGAATTAATTCTAAAAGTTTGTGATCCAAAGTTTTCGCCATCAAGTGATTTGTATATGATTTCAGTAGGGTACCCAATCTTGTCCCTATAGGCCCAACCAGAACCAGTTGCAGGAATATCTGTACCTATTCCAAAGCCATACTCTACCCCCACTGCAGGAACATTAATTGTTGTTACCCCGACAGATATGTCGCCATTAATTGCCCCTGCATAAGTATCATTCCATTCTAACCCGGTAGAAATAAATAACTCTGTGATAGGCGGATAAGTATTTTCTATATGGCCAGAGACATCAGTTGAATTTAGGGCTAGAGAAATGGTTCCAGATGTCTGGATACCATCAATACTAATTAGATACCAAATCCTAGTATTACCCACTTTTCTTGATACAGCATGAATGTCTCCGTTGATATATCCTTTAGCGTTACCATTGTTGTCAAAAATTGAATAAAATGTACCAGAATATCCATTCAGTTCGTACGAACATTTACGCCATTTCCAGCCACTATAAGCACCACTGTTAATGTTAACTTGGTGCTCCACCATCAAAGACAGGGTTCCATCCAGACCACCTGTTGCTGAAAGCGTATAAGCCGTACCCGATGATTGGAGCACATCAACTGTTTCTGCTGGTGCAGATCCACTAGTGGTAACTGTTCCAGTTGTTACAGATTGGTACTCTGGATCTAATTCATAGGCTAAATAGAATGCTGTGTGGAACACATCGGCTACAAGCTTTGCTGCGTTCCTAGCCATACTGGAAGTGATGATCAATGTTTCAGGGCCTGTCACCTGGCTCAAATATTCATCAAGTAGATGGGCGTCAACAAAGTCCTGCATCAGACTTCTTGTGAATGCATTTGCTGCTACAATCTTATCAGTGCACTCCTGTGCTGCAGCTTCAGTGGTATTACCAAGTAATGAAGGTGTATAGCCTGGGATATCAGCTAAAACTGTGCTATCGTTAAATCTCCAGAAGAGATAATTGGCTTCGCCTGGTTCACTGTCTGGCACATAAGAATTTCTTGACTCTTCTCCTTCTATACCCTCCAAAGCTCTAAAAGGATAAGTCTGATCTTCTATGGCATGAACAAAGCTACCAAGAAGTTGAGCTGCAGCCATAGGATCGTTATTTTGGAAAGCTGCTACAGCCGAATCAAAATACCATTTGGCCCCCCTGTAAAGGGCGTCTCTATTTGCAGGGCTGTCCCAGTCAAATAAATGGTAAATGTTGGGTTGTGGGGTTGACTCACAGTCTGGCGCAGGCAAGGAATAAACACCATTCACTTCGCCGTAGATGAATTGTCCCATGTTGTTTCTAGTTGTGCAATCATATCCCTGTCCAGAAAAGAAGTCAGGATATTTACTGTAATAGATCTGAAGGTTCTCTGAGATAACAGGAGTGCCACCTAAAACCGGATCAAGTGCTGTCCGGTTCCAAATGTTTTGCTCCCATTGTGGTAAGACACTGAAAGCACCGGTACTAATGATCCTGTGTCCATTCCCCCATCCAAAACATAAACTCGATGGCAACCAGAGTAGTAAAGTAAGCAGTAACATAAAGTATCGTTTCATATTGCTCTCCCCGCCTTGAAACAGAAAATCAAATTGCCTTTAATGATAACTCATCTACCTCATAAAGCATAAAGGCCGGTAGCTTTCCATACCTGCTTCACAATAGATTTCACATTATCATCGTTTGGATTTGTCCATGTTGTGGTATTTTGCCCAATTGTGCGGCGACAAAAAACCTCTAACTGTAAAATGCGCTATCTCGCCAACATGCAATTATCATTCCGTGAGAACCTCAAAAGTGGCAAGAAAACAATATGATACGCTCACAATAGTGATACTATTGAAAAATGGTAGGCCTAATAAGATGAGAATAGGTGGTTAAAGTAGAAGTGAGAGAGTTTCTGTAGGGTGATATGCCCAACAAGAAGGATCGTAGTGTTGTTTGGCCCATATTCTGTATGGAATGTTTCAGAGCCGGACTGGGGTTTTTGGTAAAGGTGTTGTGGATCAAAAAACGATTGCCAATGCTAAGGTCAACCAGAGAGAGAAAAGTTAAAACTTGAGGTTATTCCTGACGCTCTCAATTTTCACACAAGAAGCTAGCGCTCAACTGTTTGAAAGTTCGAAATTTAAGAGCAACAGTAGCAGGACTAAGTTGGCGGGCAGGTACAAATGTTGAAAGTGGGCCGGTGGCAATGTTAACGTTTATGACATGTCTTGCAGAGGCGACTGCGCCAGTTTTCCATAACCAGATGAAAGTCCTCCTGAATGATGAGGTTATGACAGGAGATACATGTTATTTTACCATTGGTGAGTTTGATACCCGCAGCTTCTACTTGGGAAGACGGGGCGAACTCTGACTCTTTACCATCAGGAGGATATGTTCTAAAAACTGGGTGAGATGCATTTGGGTCGAGAAGGCAACTAGATTTCGTGCAAGGGGTGATATTTTTGGCTATTGCCCCGTCATGACATGTGAGACAAATGTTGGGATCGTTATGATCTACCAGATTTTCATGGTGCGGTACCTCCTGAGTATTAACAGATATGTTGCTTAGTAGAATGATAATTCCAAAAATAAGAAACAACCAAATATATTTTCCGTTTTTCATGTTTCTCCTTGTTCAATTGTTCAATAATCTAACTACCAAGGATTCGTTAGAGGAGAATTGTCACAGCAGATTTTACTTTTTCTTATTTTGAACTGAATAGTTCTAACTAAATTATATGTGAAGAGATTGTTTTCGGTCAAGACCAAAGTGTGGTGAGAAAATATGGTGCAATGAGTGAGAGCTTAAAAACCCGTTTACAGTTCAATAGCTCATGGAGAAAAAAATATAATGATTGAGGTGTATATATGCTTTGCCAAGATTAATAGGGTGGAGGCAAGCTGATAATTAACCTTATTCCTGAATAGACGCAGCAGAAATTCCCACCTGCCAAGGTCAATGTATTTCCATTAACACTTAACTCCAGTTCAGACTACATACAGGAGGTAGCAAAATCTAATATCCGCTACCCCAACAACAGCATCCCCCAGACGAACAAAACTAACA
Organism: Desulfocapsa sp.; assembly: GCA_021737265.1. Lineage (GTDB taxonomy): Bacteria > Desulfobacterota > Desulfobulbia > Desulfobulbales > Desulfocapsaceae > Desulfocapsa. The sequence continues at coordinate 3,629 of JAIPEF010000018.1, forward strand.
GCAGTGAGAGTAAAACTGCGGCCGACCCCTGGTCCTTCGCCCGACCTGAGAGCTCATGCTGTTCACTGCCAAGTCTATCTACCATGGTTTCAATGGCGGAATTGACAACCTCAACAAGCAAAACGAGGACGACACTGCCTGCCAGCAGTACCTTTTCCACCCCCGTTTCACCAAGATAGAGCCCGACAGGAATGAGCAGCAGGGCAAGGGCCACCTCGACCCGAAAGGCCTCTTCTTCCCTGAACGTATCCCGCAATCCCTTAAGAGAGTAGCCACAGCTTCTTACAATTCTTCTGTGGAAAATGTTACTGGTAGATTTTTCCATTATACTTTAACCAACCATTGATATGACGACCACTCCGGTCATGATGTGTCCAGTGGATAACACCACCCCGGGCAGTCCATTCATACTCACCATAGAACTCAACACTGTCCCCTGTCTTTAATCCCGGCAGACGATTTGCGACACTAATATTATGGGCCACAAGCACTGTCTGTGCCGGATTGACCTGTAAAATAAATTTCTGATGCCGCGATCCTTTCCGGTCATCTGCTAAAATCTTTTTCACAACACCTTTTCCCTGTATCTGGACATCACTCTGTTTGGCTTTAAAAACACTCTGGAGAGTTATTTCAGAATGGTGCCCAACTGACGACCTTCCGGGTAGAGAGAATCCCTGCTGTTTTGCAGCAGCGTACAGAACAACAAGGATAGCGATCAATACATACTTCGTTGCGGCACTTTTGCTCAATCTGAATTCTCACCTTTGAGCGCGGACACAACAACCTTGGCAACCTGATCGTACTTACCGATAAAATGCGCCTGGAATCCTTCTTTTATATGATAAGGAAGGCTTTCAAAATCCCCCCTGTTTGCCTCCGGCAGGATCAACTCCTTTATCCCATTACGCTTGGCAGCGATTACTTTTTCCTTTATTCCACCAACAGGCAGAACCTTGCCCGTCAAGGTAAGTTCACCGGTCATGGCCAGACTTCGTTTCATTCGCAGCCCCAACCCCAGGCTGAGTAGAGCTGAGGCCATGGTGATTCCGGCGCTGGGACCATCTTTGGGAGTGGCGCCTTCAGGCACATGCAGATGGATAAAGTGACTCTCAAAGAAATCTTCCTTCACTCCATACCGTTTGGCGTTGGAGAGTAGAAAACTGTAAGCAATCTCAGAAGATTCCCGCATCACATCACCAAGCTGCCCGGTTTGTTTAAAACCACTGTTTTTGCTCGGAACCGCAGCGGCCTCTACGGCAAGGGTTACGCCGCCAAGGGCTGTCCAGGCAAGACCAGTGACAACACCGACACCACTGATGAGTGACTTCTTTTTGAAAAAGGGTTTTCCAAGGTATTCCTCAAGATTCTTCATGGTTATAGAAATTGTAAGGGTCGGGTCCTCCAGAAACTTCACCACAGACTTGCGCACAATTTTCAGGAGTTCTTTCTCCGTCTTTCGTACTCCCGCCTCCCGGGCATAGCCTTCGATGAGAAGCTTCAAGGCCGCATCACTGATCTTCAGCTGGCCTTTTTTCAGTCCTGCCTGCTTCAAAGCCTTGGGCCAGAGATGATTTCTGGCAATGTCCATTTTTTCTTCGGTTATATACCCAGAAAGCCGGATAACTTCCATCCGATCAAGGAGAGGCCCGGGGATAGTATCAAGCTGATTTGCCGTGCAGATAAAGAGGACCTTGGACAAATCCACCCGTAGATCCAGGTAATGGTCCAGAAAATCTGCATTCTGTTCCGGGTCCAATACCTCAAGGAGGGCGGATGCTGGGTCACCGCGAAAAGAGGCTCCGATCTTATCAATCTCGTCAAGCATGATCACCGGATTGGCTGTCTTTGCCTCTTTTAAGGCCTGGACAAACTTCCCCGGCATGGAGCCGATATATGTCCGGCGATGTCCCTTGATCTCTGCCTCATCCCTCATCCCACCAAGGCTGAAACGGTAAAATTTCCTCCCCATGGCCTCGGCAACCGAACGGCCTATTGAGGTTTTACCAACTCCTGGCGGGCCCACAAGGAGCATGATAGATCCGGCAATTTCTTTCTTATAGGCACCAACTGCCAGAAACTCAATGATACGCTCCTTGACATCCGCCAGACCGTCATGATCACGATCCAGGATATATCTCGCCTCTTTGATCCCCAGCTTATCTTCAGAAAAAACACCCCAGGGCACGGAACTCATCCAGTCCAGATAGTTCCTGGTCACCGCATATTCCTGGGAACCCTTTTCCAGAAAGCTCAACTTTTTCATCTCCTCATCGATGCGATCAGCCACCGGCTGTGGAGGATTTAACCGGTCCAGTCGTTTTGCAAATTCCTCTTCATCAGATTTTCGATCATCTTTGGTTATCCCCAACTCTTTCTGGATGGTTTTCAACTGCTCATGCAGAAAAAACTGGCGCTGACGTTTACCTATTTTCTCATTCACTCCCCTGCGGATCTCACTATGGAGTTTGGTAATCTCAACTTCTTTCTTAAGCAGGGGAAAGACACGCTGCATCCGCGCAAGAATAGGAAGTGTTTCAAGAACCAGCTGAAGGTCTTCTCCGGTTGCAGTGGTCAGTGTTGCGGCAAAATCTGTGAGCGGTGCCGGGTCACTGGGTGAAAAGTATTGCAGCGCCTGTTTCAGCTCTTCACCTTGAAGAGGATTTGCCTGAACGAGTTCCTTTACCGCTGAGATTATGGACATGGCATAGGCTCTCGTTTCCGTATCATCCATGCTTATTTTCTTGTCATCCTCTGCCGGGTATTCAACCTCGGCCAGAAAGGGAACCTCCCTACTCATCCAGCGCCGTATACGAAAACGCTGCAAGCCCTGACAAATAAAATGAATGTTAGAGTCCTGCATATTGGGTTTTAAAATCTTCCCCACACAACCTATCTGGGCGAAATCCTCGGGAACAGTCTTCTGAGCGGGAATATTACCGGTATAGATCAGACCCACCATCTTCTGTTCAGTCTCTCCGATCTTCTGGATCGTCTCCTGCCAATAATCGCCGGACAGGACAATGGGCTGCACCTGCCCCGGAAAAAACGGACGACTGGCAATGGGGATCAGATAGAGATACTTGGGAAGGATCAGATGGGGAATTGCGATATCGTTGCGCTCACCGCCCTCACTTACCATTTCCGCTTCTGCATGAGTTGTCTTTTTACCCGCCATGTATATACTCCTTTATAATCAACAATGATAAACTCGTAAAAACCTCAAACCTAGGATGGCTAAGTATTTATGCCCGGTAGTTAGGGTGAAAAGCTCCATATGCGAGGCGCGTATTTTTTTATTTAATTTCGGCGTACTAAGGTACGTCGAAATTAAATAAAAAATGCAGCAACGAAGCAGATGGAGAGTTTTTACGACGCCATCAACAATAATTATCGAGAATCGTTTCCTAATCACAGAGCAGTCTTTTAGGAAGTCTATCAGTTCCGGACGAAAAAGAAAAATTTTTCAGGTGCTTCACAAACTGCTTCACGTTATAATAACCACGGTTAAGCAACTCACAAGACGACAAAAAGATATAACCAGGAGAGCACATTCCCTTGACCTGCATCGGTATTCTTTCAGACACCCATTTAAACAGCCCCCTGCCATGGTTTGTAAAGCAGGTGCAACAGGCATTTGCAGATTGTTCTATAATATTCCATGCCGGTGACCTGATAAGCATCTCTATCCTGGATATCTTTCAAGGGAAAGAGGTCCATGCGGTACATGGGAATATGTGTGAATATGCTACCCGCCAGGCCCTTCCCACCGAGAAGGTGATCAAGATTGACGGCTACACTATTGCTCTCTGCCACGGAGCCGGGGCAAGACATAACATTGAGGAAAGAATGTGGAACCAGTTTCCGGCAGCTGACTGTATTGTCTACGGCCATACCCATTTCGCAGTGAATCACCGATTGGGGAAAACACTTTTTGTTAATCCCGGTTCTTTTGCTGCCACTGGCCGTTACGGTGCACCTGGAAGTTACGCAATCCTGACCATTGACGATGCCGGCCTGAACGCCTCCCTTCACCAGTTTACCGGGGCCGGCCTATGAAAACACTCTGGGCACCCTGGCGCATGGAGCATGTGGAAGGCAAAGCAACAAAAGTCCCAGGCTGTCTTTTCGAACCGGAGGGAACAAGCTCTTTTGACAAAGACGCGCTGCTTCTCTACAGGGACAGGCAGACCCTGGTACTTCTCAACCGATTTCCTTACACCAACGGGCATCTGCTGGTGGCTCCGATTCGTCATCTCGCCTGCCTTACAGATCTTGAAGCCGACGAACAGACCGCACTCATGGCCATGTTGATAAAGGCGACTCAGATAGTCAGGGAAATTTTACAGCCGGACGGTCTGAATGTGGGCTGCAATCTTGGAGAAGTTGCAGGAGCAGGAATTGCCAACCATCTCCATTTTCACATTGTTCCCCGGTGGGAAGGTGACCACAACTTTATGACAGTCCTGGCCGAAGTTCGCTCAGTACCAGAACATCTCCTCACCACCTTCAATAAACTTCTGCCGCCTTTCCAGGAACTTCTTCGTCACCAAAAATAATGAGCAAAGCACCGAACATAACCCCAATGCTTCAGCAGTACCTGGGCATTAAAGAACAGCACCCGGATGCCATCCTCTTTTACCGGATGGGTGATTTCTATGAGATGTTTTTTGATGATGCGGTCATTGCCTCAAAAATTCTTGGTATCACCCTCACCTCCCGCAATAAAAACAACGAGGCCAACAAAGTCCCCATGTGCGGCATTCCCTTCCATGCCGCCCCTACTTACCTTGCAAAACTGGTCAAGGCCGGGCGTCGTGTTGCCATCTGCGAACAGACTGAAGATCCCAGCCAGGCAAAAGGCATCGTCCGCCGTGAAGTGATACGGATTGTATCTCCAGGTGTGGTCACTGACGCACAGATTCTGGACGAAAAAGACAACCTCTATGTTGCTGCACTCTCCTGCCGGGAAAAGGGAAATGAAACCCTCTTTGGCATCAGCTTTCTCGATCTTTCCACCGGTTCCTTTCTTGTCGGAGAGTTTGCAGAGCGGGAGGGTGGAACCGAGGTCGTCCTTGATCAACTCACCCGAATGACACCTGCTGAGATCCTCATTAATGAGGAGGAGAAGGAAATACTTGCGGATCTCTTATCCACAGCCGAAACCCTGCTTCCTGAGCTCTGCGTCACATACCGTGATCCAAGCCATTTTCATCTTGCAAGCTGTGAAGAACTGCTCACCGATCATTTTCAGGTGACAAACCTGGCAGGTTTTGGCTGTGATACCTTCAAACAGGGGATTATTGCCGCCGGAGTACTCCTTGATTACATCCAGGAAACCCAGAAGACGGAAATCGGCCATATTGAGAAACTGACCCCCATCGATCTTGATCTCATCCTCCAGATCGATGATTCATCCAGGCGCAATCTGGAACTGACCCAGACCATTATTGGCTCCAAACGGGAAGGCTCACTGCTTTCTGTACTGGATCAGACCTGTACCCCCATGGGCGCCAGGATGCTGAAACAGGAAATTCTCTTTCCCCTTCAGGACGTGAAACGCATCAAGGCACGACTCAGCGCAGTGCAGTTCCTTCACAGTCATGCAAAAATTCGCTGTGATTTCCGGGAACTGCTTACAGCAATCTATGACGTGGAACGGCTCAACAGCCGCATGGTACTGGGGAACGGTAATGGCCGGGATATGCTGGCCCTGAAACAGTCCCTTGCCAGACTGCCGGGTATTAAAGAACTCCTGCTCAGCTGTGAAGCACCCCGGATCAAAAATCTTGGTGAAGAGCTTGATGTGCTCGATGATCTCTATCAGCTCATAGAGAAAACCATCCATGATGAAGCACCTATCACCCTCCGCGAAGGAGGCCTGATAAAGGAAGGATACAACAAGGAACTGGACGAACTGGTGCACATCCAGCGTCATGGCAAACAGCTTATCCTTGACCTTGAAGCAGAGGAACGTGCAGCTACTGGAATCAGCAAGCTCAAAGTCGGGTTCAACAAAGTTTTTGGCTATTTCATCGAGGTGAGCAAGATCAATTCGGATAAGGTCCCTGAGACCTATATCCGCAAGCAGACCCTGGTAAACGCCGAACGTTTCATCACCCCTGAACTAAAAGAGTTTGAAACCAAGGTACTTGGAGCACAGGACAGGCGTCTTGAGCTCGAATACCAGCTCTTCACCGGAATCCGCAAACAACTTGCCCTTGAAAGTTCACGGCTGCTGCAAAGTGCTCAGTTGCTGGCTAAAATTGATTTTCTGGTCTGCCTTGCCGAAGTCGCCCATCTCTATCATTACCAGAAACCGGAGGTGAATGATGAAGAGATCATCAATATTATAGAAGGGCGGCATCCAGTCATCGAACGCTCACTGGCCAGTGGTAAATTTGTGCCAAACGATGTGTATCTCGATCAGGAAAGGGAAGAAGTGCTGATCATCACCGGCCCGAATATGGCCGGAAAATCGACTATCTTACGACAAACAGCCCTTATCGTGCTTATGGCCCAGATGGGGTCCTTTGTTCCTGCGGAATCGGCCACCATCGGGGTGGTGGACAGGATTTTCACCCGGGTGGGAGCAATGGATGATCTCAGGCGCGGCCAGTCCACATTTATGGTGGAAATGAACGAAACGGCAAACATCCTCAACAATGCCACGGAAAAGAGCCTGGTAATTCTTGATGAAATCGGACGCGGGACATCAACCTTTGACGGATTGGCCATCGCCTGGGCAGTAGCAGAGGATCTGGTACAGAAAAATAACAGAGGGGTGAAGACCCTTTTTGCCACCCACTACCACGAACTCACAGACCTGGCCAGAACCGAAGACAGGGTACGCAACTACTCCATTGCCGTACGGGAATGGAACGACACAATCATCTTTCTCCACAAGCTTGTGAAGGGCGGTACCAACCGCTCCTATGGTATTCAGGTTGCTGGACTGGCCGGAGTCCCTGATCGCGTAGTCCAGCGCGCAGGAGAAATCCTGAAAAACATTGAACAGGGAGAATTTAGCCGGGATGGAACACCAAATATTGCCAAGGGGGTAAAGACCAGAAAAAGGGAGAAGAGAATTCACCCCAACCAGCTCTCACTCTTCTCAAATCCTGAAAATGACAAAATCCGGACCTATCTAGAGGGACTGGATGCCGACAACCTGAGTCCCCGGCAGGCACTGGATGAGATATACAAACTTCTCAAACTCCTCCATTGAGCAAATAGTGGAGAACCCTTGCCATTAATGCGATGAAGGCATCTCCTACAATGGTTACTCATTACAGGAGATATTCATATCTGAGTCCAGAAACTCTTCCTGTCCCTAACTGACAAATCCATAAAAATTTAAAGATATCGATGGATAAGTATTTATGCCCGGTAGTTAGGGTACTCTTTTCAGTCCTCCCTTGAGGGGGATAAATACGACGCCATCAACTACATTCCGGGAGGAAGAAAATACCCTTATAACTTTTCTTAACCTTGCCCCCTGCTTTTTTTGCTCCGGCAGCATCTCCCTTTTTCAGGTTTTCGATCAATTCAGCAATGGCATCGTGCCCATTTGCAATTTTAAGCCCAAAGGCGTCTTTATCAGCGCCGGAATAGTCCGCAGCCTTAATCTCTGCCCACTTGATCGCCAGCCAGCCACCATACCGTTTACCCAGATGCTGGAGAGACTCTGGTGAAGCCTGTTCTGTAATACCATTTAAAACAATCTCCATGGCTTCGTGGAAATCGTTGATTTTATCATTGAGAGAAACAATGCCGGCATCCACCCTCATTTGCCATAAGGCATAACGCACCTCCTCAAGCTGCTCATGGGCCTTTTTCACTTCTCCTGACCTGAGCATCTCCAAGGCCTTATTGCCTACTGCCACCGGCCGCTTGATCTTTTTCTCAAAATCAGCTGTCTGTTTTAACTGGTCAGGGACGTCATTTGCATATTTTTGAGCCAATACATCCCAGGAGTTGATAAATTTTTCGACCACGCCGATGGCCTTCTCCTTGTTTTCCTTTTTACTGGTAAGGGCAAGGGCTTTCTTATAGAAACTATACGGCTCCATAATATCTTGCTGAAAAATCTTATAGTCAGAAGCCATTGCAAAACTTGGGGCGATACATAAAAACATGCACACTACTACAAATCTCATTCCCATAATAATCCTCTTTTATGTTGTTTAAGCGACAAATACCCGTTGGCTGAACTGCAAGTCTACCTGAAACTGCTGCAGGGAGTTCCGGGGGCACCCATCTCATATCTCATAAGCACAAAGTTATTTTTTTTCCAGCGCCCTTTAATCCATTGGAACCTGGGAAAACCCCTTTGCCTGGTAGGCAATCATTGAAACATACCCGTTTTGGACCACTTCAATCTCTGGCAGGATATCCTCAGGGGCGACATAATGAAAACCTAAGGCAATCAAACATTGTTCCATTGGGATACCACGTTTCTGCAGACGCCTGACCCAGTCATGGACCTCTTTCTTCGCCGCAAGATCTTCTTTAAAAACATAATCGTTCCCTTTGGTAACAAAATTGCTTGCCTTCCCACGAAAACCGACAACAAACTCAGGACGGACACCAGCAGCCACTAACTGCTCATAGGTGGTATCAATCAGTTTAAGCCTGACGACAAGTTTCTTGGCTGTACCCACATTAACATCAAAATAGGTTTTTGCCGTGGAAACGTTATTCAACGCTCGCCGGTTATTGTACTTTTCTTCTGCAAAGGCATAGACAGCCAAAGAGAAAACAAGGGAAATCGTCAGAGCCAGGATGATTCTATTCTGTTTCATCTCACACCTCCAGATTGGCTACCCTATATATGATGGTTAACCTTTTTTCATAGTAAAATGATACACCGTGAAAAACTAAAAATAATCACTTTATGGTACTCATCAAGCCCCCTCTAACGTCAAAGAGCCCACTCTCACAGATAAGCAATGAGAACTACAAATAATATCATAGCATTCCCCCATGTTTTCTTTTGCCTTCATTGCCTCTTTTATGTATACTTCCTCGGAAATAGGGTTTCCGAGAAGATAGACCTGTTCAGCAGTAGAGCCTCTCCCGGCTACCCCCCAAACCCAGGAAAAGCGAAATGTAAGTCCTGGATAAGGATCTTCACGAAAGTATTTCCTGCCAAAAAACGCAGATAACACTTTTTAAGAGACTAACAAGGTGTAATGGTACGTTTTTTCCCCACCCTCTTCCTGCTCATTATTTTCAGTATTCCCTTTTCAGTGGGTTATAGTCCGGCTGAAGAATCCCGGAGCAATTCCATTGACTCCGCAACACTCGAAAAACAGTATCAGCAGGCAAAGTTTTATTACAACGAGCTGCACACCAACACCAATCTCGGACAATCACGAGATAACTGGCTCAACGGAGTTCGTAATTTTAGAAAGGTTTACCTGGCCGACCCCAAATCAGAATTTGCCGCACCAAGCCTCTACATGCTGGGACGCATGTATGCCAAGATGTATAATCGATTTAATACGGAGATTGATCTCCAGGAATCCATCTCCTATTATCGTGATGTTTCAGATCTTTTCCCAGACAATCGCCTGGCCGACGATGCCCTGTTTGCCGTTGGCAATATCTTCCTGAATCAAAAAAATAATCCCATAAAAGCCGCCAAAAGCTTTACCCGCATTATAGCTGATCACCGAAACGGTGATATGTATCCCCACGCGTCAGATAAACTCAAACGTCTCTCCCAGGAGCATGATATCCCTCTCCCCTCCGCCATGCTCAAATACAGCTATCTGGAAGATCTCTCCTATGTTTTACCGGTCAAATACTGGTCATCCGATAATTATACGCGGGTTGTCATCAAAGCCTCCGGACCGGTGACCTATGAGGAGATACTTCTCGAAAAAAAAGGTACCCACCCCCGGCGGCTCTATATTGATTTCCAGGAATCCTACATAGAACCACGCTTCAGGGCTCCAATTCCCATTGAAGATGGTTTGCTGAAGCAGATAAGAACGGCACAGTTTACGCCGGAAGTGGTACGGGTGGTACTTGATATAGAATCTATTTCTGATTACAAAATCTTCAGCCTTCCGGATCCGTTCCGTGTGGTCATTGATGTTCGGGGGGAAAGCGAAAAGAGTGCTGCACAGCCGTCCAAAATCCTGCCGCCCCTCCCGCCTGAGGTGAGCAGCACTGAACCAACTCCCCGGAAGAGCCCTCCAGAGACTCCGGCGCCACCACAACCACTTGACACAGCAGATGAAGCAATTGCTGAAGAATTTATTGTCCTGGAAGATTTCAAAAAGACAATTGTAAATGCCCCCCCCCCAGTTACTCGGGAGACAGAAGAACTCCAACGGGAAGCACCTACATTTTCACTGGCTCAACAACTTGGTCTTGGGGTGCGGAAGATTGTTGTCGATCCCGGCCATGGAGGAAAAGATCCAGGCGCATCCGGTTTTGGCCTAAAAGAAAAAGATCTTGTCCTGGAAATAGCGAAGAAACTGGCACCCGTTCTTGAGGAACAGACCGGAGCTCAAGTCACCCTGACCCGCACCAAGGACATTTTTATCCCCCTTGAAGAGCGTACCGCAATTGCCAACACCAATGGTGGCGATCTCTTTATTTCTCTCCATATCAACGCCCACCCTTCAGAAAAGGTGCATGGTCTGGAGACCTACTATCTCAATCTGTCAACCAACGCAGAGGCCATGCGTGTTGCTGCCTTTGAGAACTCCATATCCACTCATCAGATGAGTGATCTGCAGGATATTCTTTCAGATATTATGAAGAACTCGAAGATCGACGAGTCCTCCCGTCTTGCCGGATTTGTCCACAACTCACTCTGCAATGGCATGGAAGATACCCAGAAAACGCACTTTAAAAATCTTGGCGTAAAACAGGCACCTTTTTATGTCCTAATCGGTGCTGAAATGCCGGCCATCCTCATTGAGATCGCATTTATAACAAACCCTGAAGAATCTGATCGCTTAAACACGGATGCATTTCTTGATATCATTGCAGGTAAAATAGCCGAAGGGGTAAGAAGATATATCAGTTCGACGACTGCAAGCCTTTAGGAATAGACAGGCTGAGGACTTGAGGACTAAGGGATAAGGGCTAAGAGCTAAGGGCTAAGGGCTAAGGGCTAAGGGCTAAGGGCTAAGGGCTAAGGGCTAAGGGCTAAGGGCTAAGGGCTAAGGGCTAAGGGCTAAGGAAGCGTAAGAGGTTTGTCGTAAAGCGCTACTTTTTATCCGGCAGTAACTCTTTTAAATTTCAAACAATACATGGTTTCAGGTGCTGCAGATTTGCTCGGTCGCAGGTAGGCGTAATAGTGTTATCTATACGCCTACCTGCGACCGAGCAAACAAGGTAAGCGAAAACTCCGAGCGGTGCCTGGGATCATTTACCGAACTATTACCAGTCTATTTGATCACACAAGAACTCACGATCTTCCTTCAGATCCTGCCCGTTAAGATAACGCTCAATAGATTCAGCAGCAACCTTTCCCTGATAAACAGCCTTTGCAACCGTCTGGGGACCAAGGACATTGTCGCCACCGGCAAAAATATACTCCACTGATGTCTGCAATGTTCTGGCGTCGGTGTTATAGGTTCCCCAGGACATAAGGTCGATATCTATTCCCTTGTCCGCAGTGTGATCAACATTCTGACTGATAGCAGGGATAATGGAGTCCGCCTCGATCATAAAATTGGATCCTTCCTGGACAACAGGGCGACGACGTCCGGAATCATCAGGCTCTCCAAGTTCCATTCTGATACATTCAACTTTTGTGAGTTTTCCATTCTCCGAGTGAATCTTCACAGGCGCTGCCAGGAATTCTATACGAACACCTTCTTCTTCAAGATGGTGAATCTCTGCAACTGATGCCGGCATCTCTTCACGGGACCTTCTGTAGAGGATAAAAACGTCGGTGGAACCGAGACGGAGTGAAGTTCGGGCAACATCAATGGCAACATTGCCGCCACCGACTACCACAACTTTCTTTCCTAAATCAAGATCCTCACCAAGGTTTATCCGCCTCAGGTAATCAACGCCATGGAGAACACCTTCTGTAGTCTCTTCATCATCAAGGCCAAGTTTTCTACTGGCATGGGCACCCACGCCATTAAAGATAGCATCGAATCCTTCTGCCCGCAGATCTTCAATGGTTTTATCTTTTCCTATCACAACATTGGTATGGAGGGTAATACCACAATGCTTGAGGGCATCGATCTCAGCATTGATGATGTTTCTTGGGAGACGGAAGGGAGGGATACCAACTGTAAGCATACCGCCATAGACGGGAAGGGATTCAAAAATAGTACAGGGAATACCTTTGTGAGCCAGGTGATAGGCAACAGTCATCCCGCAAGGACCTGAGCCGATGATAGCGACCTTTTTATCACCGGGAAGAGCACAGGCTGACTCCATGGGCTTTTTGTTTTCCACCATCCAGTCAACAAGAAATCGTTCGAGCATTCCGATGGAAACAGACTGCCCTTTACCCTTACCCCGGACGCAAAAACCTTCGCACTGAAACTCATGGGGGCAGACTCTGGAACAGACGGCAGGCATGGAAGAGGTCTCGCGGATCTTCCAATAAGCCTCTTCAAATTGCTTTTCACGAAGGAGTTTAATAAAGGCCGGAATATCATTATGGATGGGACAACCATTCCTGCAGGTTGGCTTCTTGCATTGCAGACAACGTTCTGCTTCAAGGATTGCAGTGAATTCATTAAACCCGGTGACGATTTCATCAAAATTTTTCACCCGCTCTGCAGGGGTCATCTCCACAGGCATTTGCCTGGCAATACCCATACGTTCCTTCGCTTTCATAAACGCACCTCAAAATAATAAATAAGAAATATCAATTTTACTTATGCAAAAACAACAAAAAAAAGGTCGTCCCAATAGGACGACCTTCACATATTACTATAGACTACTTAATCAATCAATCTTGGATGCTTTGAGTCTTGCAAGTGCGCGCTGAAGAGCAGCTTCTGCCCGTACCTGATTGAAATGATCATCATGCGCAGTAGCCTGAGACAGACGTTTTTCCGCCCGCTCTTTGGCCTTCATAGCTCTAGTTACATCAATCTCGCTACCAAATTCAGCACTTTCAACGAGAAAAGTGATCTTATTATTGGAAACTTCGGAGAAGCCTCCGCTGATCATCAAGCTTTTCCGGTCTTTTCCCTGCTCATAGGTCAGGAGTCCAATTTTAATGGTGGAGAGGAATGGAGCATGATTGGCCAACACACCAAAGTCACCACCATAACCGGGTGCGTTAACGATATCGACATCCTCGCTAACCACAGCTCCAGCAGGAGTCACTACTTCTAAATGTATTTGTTGTGCCATTGTATATCCTCTTGTGCTTTCTGATTAACTTATGCTTTCGCTTTATTTTCTTTTTCAAGAGCTTCGGCAATGGATCCAACCATGTACATTGAGTTTTCAGAAATATCATCATGCTTACCTTCAAGGATTTCTTTAAATCCTGAAACGGTATCTTCAACCGATACGAATTTACCAGCCATACCGGTAAATACCTCAGCAACTGTAAATGGCTGAGAAAGGAAGCGTTGAATTTTACGAGCACGACCAACAAGGATCTGATCTTCCTCAGAAAGCTCATCCATACCGAGAATAGCAATAATGTCCTGAAGATCTTTGTATTTCTGCAGAGAAATCTGAACGCCACGAGCAACATCGTAGTGCTCCTGGCCAACAACGTTGGGATCCAGAATACGAGAGGTTGAATCGAGGGGATCAACAGCTGGGTAGATACCAAGCTCAGCAATCTGACGGGAAAGTACGACGGTACCGTCAAGATGGGCAAATGTGGTTGCAGGGGCAGGATCCGTCAAGTCATCAGCAGGAACGTATACACACTGTACAGCGGTAATGGAACCTTTATTGGTTGAGGTAATACGCTCCTGAAGTCCACCAAGATCTGTTGCAAGTGTCGGCTGATAACCAACAGCAGAAGGAATACGACCAAGAAGGGCGGAAACCTCAGAACCAGCCTGGGTAAAACGGAAGATATTATCTACGAAGAAAAGAACATCCTGTCCCTCTTCATCACGAAAGTACTCTGCAGCGGTAAGACCAGTCAAAGCAACACGGGAACGGGCTCCAGGGGGTTCAGTCATCTGACCGTAAACCAGGGCGGCCTTTGGCAGTACGCCGGACTCTTTCATTTCGTTGTAAAGGTCATTTCCTTCACGGGTACGCTCACCAACGCCACAGAATACGGAAATTCCACCATGATGCAGGGCGATGTTGTTAACCATCTCCATCATGATAACGGTTTTACCACAACCGGCACCACCGAACAGTCCCATCTTGCCACCCATTGGGAATGGAACGAGAAGGTCAATTACTTTGATACCTGTTGCAAGAACACGAACTTCAGTATCAAGGTCTGTGAAATCAGGAGCTGAACGGTGAATTGGCATTGTTTTGGTGGAATCGATATCACCTAGTCCGTCAACGGCACGCCCAACAACGTTCATGATGCGGCCAAGTGCAGGCTCGCCAACAGGAATCGTGATAGGCTGTTCACTGTCACGTGCTTCCATGCCGCGAACAAGACCATCTGTTGCGTCCATAGCAATACAGCGGACTGCATTGTCACCAAGATGCAAAGCAACTTCAATTACCAGGTTATCAACATCATCATTAATTCCAGGATTGGTAACAAACAGTGCGTCCAGAATTTTTGGCAGTTTGCCGGCCTCGAATTCAACATCGACAACGGGGCCCACGACTCTAGTTATTTTTCCTACGTTTTGTTCACTCATCGGGATATCTCCCTCCTCAAAGTATTAAATTTGCGTATGGTTATTATCCCTTCAGGGCCTCGGCGCCACCGACGATATCCATCAGTTCGCCTGTAACTGCTGCCTGCCTTGCCTTATTATAAACAAGGGTAAGGTCGCTAACAATATCCTTACATGCGTTAGTTGCATTATCCATGGCTGCCATTCGAGCGGCGTGCTCGGATGCGCCAACCTGGAGCATAGCATTGTAAATGATTACATTCAGATACAAGGGCTGCATCACATCCATGATCTCTTCGGTTGAAGGCTCATAGATGTAATCACCACTGATCCGCTTCTCGGCTTCCCCTTCACTCTCAAGAGGAGTAATTGGAAGCATGTCCTGAGCAACTGGTCTTTGCACGGCAACTGACTTAAAATGACCGTAGATTACCTCTACCTTGTCAGCACCACCATTAGTAAAATTCAGTGCCACATCCTGGGCTATTTCCCTGGCATTAAACATCTGAAAATCAGACATGATATCAAGGAACTGATTGCGTACCTTACCGGTTTTTTTCAGTGATTGATTTGCTTTCTTTCCAACACAGACAAAGCTTACGGTCTTCCCTTCAGCTTCGTACTTACGCCTTTTCTGCTCGGCGAGTTTGATGATATTGGAATTAAAGGAACCGCAAAGTCCCCTGTCAGAGGTGACAACTACCAGCTCAACATTCTTTACTTCCCTCACTTCCATGAGGGGAAACTGATCGGTATTGCCGCCACCTGATAGATTTGACATGGCCTCATTGAACTTCTCAGCATAGGGATGGAAATTCTCCATCTTCTCCTGAGCGCCGCGGAGTTTCGCCGAGGCGACCATGTTCATGGCCGATGTGATCTGTGCTGTCTTTTTGACACCAACGATCTTATCTTTAACGTCTTTTAAACTAGGCATATCAAGCGTTCTCCTCTATTATTTGAGACCCTTGGTTGCCTTAAAAGTTTCACCGAAGGCACCAAGTGCTTTATTCAGTTTGTCTTTAATGGCGTCAGTGAATTCTTCCTGTTCTTTAAGGTCTGCAAAGATAGAGGGATCATTAGACTCGACATAGTTGAACATCTCATCCTCGTAATCTCTCATGGTATCAACAGGCAGACTGTCGAGGTATCCGTTGGCACCGGCATAGAGAATGGTAACCTGTTTCTCCATGGAGAGCGGTGCAAACTGGGGCTGTTTCAGGATTTCAACCAAGCGCTCACCACGGGTCAGCTGGGCCTGGGTTGCGGCATCAAGATCTGATCCAAATGCAGCAAATGCAGCGAGCTCACGATACTGGGCCAGATCAAGACGAAGGGTACCCGCGACCTGTTTCATGGCTTTTACCTGAGCAGCACCACCAACACGGGATACCGACAGACCAACGTTAATGGCTGGACGAACACCGGAGAAGAACAGGTTAGGCTCAAGATACACCTGGCCATCGGTAATGGAAATAACGTTTGTAGGAATGAAAGCGGAAACGTCACCAGCCTGGGTCTCAATTATTGGCAAAGCAGTCAGAGAACCGGAACCAAGCTCATCATTTAGCTTGGAAGAACGCTCAAGGAGACGGGAATGGTTGAAGAAAATATCTCCAGGATAGGCCTCACGTCCAGGTGGTCGACGAAGAAGCAGAGAGAGTTCACGATAGGCAACGGCCTGTTTTGACAGATCATCATAGATGATGAGGGCATGCTGGCCGTTGTCGCGGAAATACTCACCCATGGAGGTTCCGGCAAATGGTGCGATGTACTGCATTGGAGCAGGATCGGAGGCACAGGCAGCAACAACCGTGGTGTACTCCATGGCGCCATGTTTTCTCAGTGCTTCAACAATGAGGGCAACGGTTGATTTTTTCTGACCAACAGCTACGTAGATACAATGGACATCAGTATCTTTCTGGGCAATGATGGCATCAACACAAAGTGCTGTTTTACCGATCTGGCGATCGCCAATTACAAGCTCACGTTGCCCCCGACCAACCGGGGTCATAGCATCAACGGCTTTGGCACCTGTGTAACAGGGCTCATGGACACCTTTACGGGCAATAACACCTGGAGCAAGAACCTCAATTTTCGCACTTGCACTGGCATTAATAGCGCCCTGACCATCGATGGGGAAACCGATACCGTCAACAACTCGACCTTCCATCTCAGGTCCAACCGGGACCTCAGCAATCTTTCCGGTACGTTTTACAAGGTCACCCTCTTTAATTCCGGTAACAGAACCAAGAACGGCACAACCTACGTTGTCTTCTTCAAGGTTGAGAGCGAGTCCCATGATACCGCCGGGGAACTCAAGGAGTTCCATAGCCATACAATTCTGGACACCGTAAACACGGGCAATACCATCACCAACGGAGATCACGGTACCGGTCTCGTTAAGGTCAATACTGGTTTCGTACTCACCAATCTGATCTTTTATAATCTGACTGATTTCTTCGGCTTTGATTTGCATTTCTACTCTCTCCCCTTAATGGAATCTTTTAAACTTGCAAGTTGTGTTTTGATACTTCCGTCCAATTCCAGATCGCCAACCTTGGCAATGATACCGCCAATGATTGAAGGATCCACGCTGGTTGTCAGTTTCACCTTCTTGCCAGTAAGCTTTTCTAATGTTGCCTGCACGTTGGCCTGCAATTCATCACTCAATTCTATTGCCGAGACCACGCTACCGTGACTGACATTTTTTTCCTCGTCAACCATAATCTGGAATTCTTCCGCTATCTCAGGAAGGACCCCAGCACGCTTTTTCTCCACCAGCAGGTTAAGGAAATTACCCATAACTTTATCAACACCCATGGAGGCGACAACACCTTCCATAACTTTCTCCCGGACATCCATCGGGTAAAGTGGGTTAGTTAATGAATCTGCCAGACCGCTGTCGGAGGCAAAAATTTCATTTAATCCCTGGAGAGCATCGTTGTACTCATCAAATTTGCCATTTTCTTTACACACTGCGAACAGTGCCTTGGCATATCGTCTTGCTAAGATTGTCTGTTTCACTGGACGGCCCCTACTTTGTCTAAGTAATCTTCGATAATCTTGACCTGATCGTCAGATGTCAGATTTTGCACGATTAACTCCTCAGCCATAACTGCCGCCTGTTCAGTAGCATTGACCTTGAGACTCCGCTTTGCCCCGGTGATTTCATTGGCTATCACCATTTCAGCAGAGCGCTTGATGTCTTCTGCAGATTTCTCGGCGGCCGCAATAATTCTGGCCTTTTCAACTTCTGCCTGAGCAACCGCCTTCTCAACGATGGTCTCAACATCTTTTTCTACAGATTCAAGCTTGTCAGAGAATTGTTTATACGCCCTCTCTGCCTCAACTTTCTTAATCTCAAGATCTTCAATCTCTTCTCTAATCTGGGTCCGACGAGCTCCAAGCCCATTGGCAATTGGCTTGGCACCAAACTTCACCAGGATAATAAGAAGGACGATGAAGTTCATCACCCTGAAACCCAGATCCTTCAGTTTTTCAGGTGACAGGCTGTTTTTAACAGCATGACCTCCGCCATCTGGGGCGGCCGCATGGGGGTCACCATGAACGGCGGCTGCCTCTGCAGCGTGATCTGCAACCACTGCGGCATTCTCTTCGCCGTGCATTACCGCGGACTTCTGTGGATCCGCAGTGGGCATCCCCACACCTGTTGCCGCTTGATCTCCGTGGTCAGAAGCCCAGACACTTCCAGCTGCCAGGGCAAACCACAGAATCAGCGCAACCAGTGCACCTTTTCCGAATGTTCGCTTCATTCCCCTCATCCTTACAGACTCCTTCCCAAAATTTTTCCTGCCATGGCAGAAGCAAAACCGTCAAGTCCGGCCTCAAGCTCTTTTCGAGCGGCCTCCACTTGCGTTTTTACAGCTGCCAGCTGTTTATCTTTTTCAGCATCGGCTTCAGCTTTGATGGCGGCGAGCTTTTCCTCACCGGCAGCCTTTGCTCCAGCACGGGCACTATCAAGAGCTGCCTTCGCCTGTCCGGAGGCCTTATGCATCTTTTTATCAACTTCTTCCTGGCGTCTACGGGCGTTATCTTCGTACTTAGTTACATCATTACGCATGCCCTGCAGCTTCGCTGCTCTTTCTTTCAGAATCTTCAGGACCGGCTTGTAGATGATTCCATTGAGAAGAAACATCAGAACGAAAGCATTCACGATCTGAAGAAACAGGGTGATATCCATTGAAACCATTTTCTCTGCTCCTGATTAGCTAAGATAACTCAAAAAAAACTGCCCAAAATGAATGGTGATTCACAACACGAAAGACGGTTTTACCGCATATATATAGCGCTGTCAACTTTTTTATAAAATAGTTTTAGCTACAATTTTGGGGAGTGAAATGAGGGCTTTTTTTGGGGTGACTGTTCTATTTATTTCACTATTCCCTGCAATTATGAAGAAGGTACCCTTTTAGGTAAGTAATGTTTGCACATGCTCATAAACTGATGCTATTGCCTCGTTCATTTTGTCAGGCATAGTACCGCCAGCCTGCGCCATGTCTGGTCTTCCCCCGCCTTTTCCACCTACGATTACAGCCACCTTATTTATCAGATCACCAGCCTTGATTTTTTTTGTGAGATCTTTGGAGACAAGTGCCAGAAGGGCTGCCTTGCCATTAATTTCGCCACCAAGGACTGCCACACCACTTCCCATATCATCGCGCAGTTTATCTCCAACCTCGCGAAGTGTTTTGGAACTGGCCAACGGAATAACGGCCGCCACCACTTTAATACCCTCGACCTCCCTAGCTCCCGCAAGAAGGGCATCAAGGTCTGATGAGGCAAGCTGGGTTGAAAGTTCGGCAACCTGTTTTTCGAGACGCTTGTTTATGCTTGCCAGGCTCTCGAGACGCTCAACAATATTTTCGGGTTGGACGTTTAACAACTCACAGATATCGTGTTCCCGCCTGCCCAGTTTCCGTATCCGCGCCTCGGCTGCGCGGCCTGTCAGGGCCTCAATTCTTCGCACTCCCGCAGCAATTCCACTCTCACTCACGATTAGGAAAGACCCAATCCCACCGGTGGCGGCGGCGTGGGTTCCTCCACACAACTCCTTTGAAAAATCACCCAGGCTCACCACCCGCACACTGTCGCCATATTTCTCCCCGAAGAGCGCAGTTGCTCCCTGCTCCAGGGCCTGATCACGATCAAGCACTGCTGTTTCGGTGCTGATATTCTCACGTATCTTTCGGTTCACCCGCTTCTCCACCGCCTCTTTTTCTTTGCTGGTGAGGGGTGAAAAGTGGGTAAAGTCAAATCGAAGCCGCTCGGAAGTCACCAGGGAACCCGCCTGTTTAATATGGTCCCCAAGCAACTCTTTCAGGGCCGCATGAAGAAGATGGGTGGCAGTATGATTTGCTGCTGTATCACCACGTTCACTCCTGGTGACCTGGAGATGAACCTGCATATCTCCCTGTAACGTTCCTTCCTGCACCTTAATACCGTGAAGGATAATTCCCTCACCTTTACTTACGGTTTCTTGTATCTTTGCCGCTCCACCTTCCCAGGTCACTTCTCCCCTGTCCCCTGCCTGACCACCAGACTCGGCATAAAAGGGAGTGCGGTCTACGAAGAGCTGTCCTTTTTCTCCAGCACCCAACTGATTGGTCACGTTTCCGTCCTTATCAAGAAGACCGTAAACCACAGCATCTGAATCCAGCCTGTCATAACCGACAAATTCGCTTTTCCCACCCCTTTCAATCAGTGCCTTTACACCCTTACCAAGCAGTTTGACCTTATCACCCTTCCGGGAGGCACGTGACTGGGAGCGCTGTTTCTCCATAGCCTCCTCAAAGCCGATAGCATCGAAATCAAGACCACGCTCAATGGAAATATCACGAACGATGTCCACTGGGAAGCCAAAGGTATCATAAAGCCTAAAAATGAATTCACCTTGAATCATCTTCTCTCCAGCCTTTCCGAGACGTTCGATCTCCTCATCAAGCATTGCCAAACCATGCTCCAGAGTTTCACCGAAACGCAGTTCTTCATTATTGACCACTTTTGTGAGAAGCTCAGAACAGCCTTCAAGGTGTGTATAAGCATCTTCCATAGTACTGATCACCACAGCCGTCACCGCATCCATAAATGGCTTTACCAGGCCAAGGCTTCGACCATAGCGGATGGCCCGACGCATGACCCGGCGCAGAACATACCCACGCCCTTCATTTGACGGCAACACACCATCGGCAACAAGAAAAGTAGTGGCCCGAGCATGATCTGCAATGACCCGCATGGCGGTGGTATCAGCCTCATTATCCAGATATTTTTTTCCGGAAAGCTCTTCCAGCTTTACAATCACCGGTTGAAAAAGGTCTGTGTCATAGTTATTCAGTTTTCCCTGGAGTACTGCAGCCACCCTTTCCAGCCCCATACCCGTATCAATGCTCGGCTTTGGAAGCGGAGTCATTGTCCCATCTTCGGAACGGTTAAACTGCATAAAGACCAGGTTCCAGAGTTCAAGAAAACGATCACAGTCGCAGCCAACAGCACAATCCGAACGGTCACAGCCGGCCTCAGGTCCCTGATCGATATGAATCTCGGAACATGGGCCGCAGGGTCCGGTATCACCCATGGCCCAAAAGTTGTCTTTTTCATCAAGCCGCACAATACGCCCCTTGGGAAGCTCTTCTACTTTTTCCCAGAGTTCAAAAGCCTCGTCATCCTCTTCAAAAACAGAAACCCAGAGTTGGTCGGCCGGAATTTTTAATTCCTTCACCAGGAATTCCCAGGAAAATTTTATAGCATCTTCCTTGAAGTAGTCACCAAAGGAGAAGTTACCAAGCATCTCAAAAAAAGTATGGTGCCTTGCAGTATAACCCACATTCTCGAGGTCGTTATGTTTGCCACCGGCTCGAACACAGCGCTGACAGGTCACCGCACGATCATAGTCCCGCTTATCCTCACCCATGAACACCGTTTTAAACTGCACCATACCGGCATTGACAAAGAGGAGAGTGGGATCATCACGGGGTACCAGAGAAGAGCTCTCCACCTGGGTGTGATCGTGTTTTTCAAAATACTCAATAAAACGGTTGCGAATCTCTTTTCCTTTCATGATGACAACTTTCTTTAATGTTTTCTTAAAATTTTATAAAAGATGGGGAAGTGCCGCTTTAAACTCAGCGGTTCCCGCCCTGGCAAGCAACTCATAGATAATCATTTCAGCAGGCCCGACCGCCGCCCCAACATCCCGTAACCGATCCAGACCCAGGTTGTAATTTGTCTCTGTTCGTGATGAGACACCATCAGCAACAACCCATGGATTAAGCCCCATCTCCAGCAATCCCATGGCCGTTTGATATATACAGATATGGGTCTCAACACCAACAAGAATAGCAGTGGTCACAGTTGCAGGGAACTCCTGCAGCAACTCCCGGGTCTTCACATTGGCCAGAGCATTAAATTCTGTTTTATCAGGGCGGGGGATAGCAGCCATCAACTCCTCAAGTTCTGGGACATAATCTCCCAGCCCTTTCTTGTATTGGGTATTGGCCACAATGGGAATCCCGATAATTTTGGCACAGTCCACCATCTTCTTAATGGTGATCACGACCTTATCTGGGTTGTGGATCTCCTTCATCAAGCGTTCCTGGGGATCAATAATATGGAGATAGCAATTTTCAGGTTTCAGTAATGTGTCTGTCATTTCGTTCGATGTCCAAAGTTGAATGTTCAGTACAGTTCTCCACTCCTTAAAACAAAAAAACGCATCCGTAAAGCATTACGGATGCGTTTTTTCTGCCAAAGGACAGAGATGTTACACGTTACGGCTTAATGATCCACAGCACTACCGGATCCCATAGGAACACGAATGTCCTCAACAAGATGCTGGATATGCTCGGGCGGTGCTTTAGTCACACTGGACACGGCAAGAGCAACAGCAAAATTGATCAGCGCACCAACGGCACCAAAGGAGCCTGGGGAAATCCCCATGAACCAGTTTGCAGCGTTATCCGGAGCCATGGCGGTTCCGGGGACAAAGAACCAGCCCTTGAACCAGAAGATATACACCAGAGTGGTTCCAAGACCAGCAAGCATACCACATACCGCCCCGCTGTTATTCATACGCTTGACAAAGATACCCATCATGAGAGCCGGGAAGATAGAAGATGCTGCCAGGCCAAAGGCGAGGGCAACAACCTGGGCCGCAAATCCCGGAGGATGGAGACCAAGATAGCCTGCCACAACAATGGCACCGGCCATGGCAATACGGCCAGCCATCAACTCGGTTTTATCATCAATGTCTTTGGCAATAATGCCCTTGACGATATCATGAGAAATCGCAGAAGAGATCGCCAGCAAAAGTCCTGCAGCAGTGGAGAGCGCCGCAGCGATACCACCGGCAGCAACAAGAGCAATTACCCAGTTAGGTAGATTTGCAATCTCAGGGTTGGCAAGAACCATAATGTCACGATCAACTTTGACCATCTCATTTTTGGCTGGATCTCCAACATACTGAATACGTCCGTCACCGTTCTTGTCTTCATATTTCAAGAGACCGGTTTTTTCCCAGTTGGTAAACCAGGTGGGAAGCGCATCAATTCTCAGGTTCTGAGAAGTATCAGGGGCTATGGAATCGGCCTGAATTGTATCTATCAGATTCAGGCGTGCCATGGCACCAACAGCCGGAGCAGTGGTGTACAGGATCGCGATGAAAACCAATGCCCAACCGGCAGAGGAGCGTGCATCACGAACCTTGGGTACGGTAAAGAACCTGGTGATAACATGGGGAAGGCCTGCAGTACCGATCATCAGCGACATGGTAAGGAGGAACATGTCCAGCGTACTCCCCTTCTGGGTCGTGTAGGCTGAAAAGCCAAGATCTACCAGGGTCTTATCGAGTTTGTCAAGAAGGAACACGCCAGATCCGTCAGCCATGGCTGAACCAAGACCTAGCTGGGGAATGGGAGTTCCGGTGAGGGTGAGGGATATAAAGATAGCCGGTACGGTGTAGGCAAAAATCAACACACAGTACTGGGCAATCTGAGTGTAGGTAACTCCTTTCATTCCACCAAGAACGGCATAGATAAAGACGATCCCCATACCAAGAAAGAGACCATACTGAAAGGGAATCTCCAGGAAACGGGAAAAGGCAACACCAATACCCTTCATCTGACCAATAACATAGGTCAAAGAGGCGGTAATCAGACAGATAACAGCCACAACACGCGCAGTCTGGGAGTAGAACCTGTCACCAATGAATTCCGGCACAGTGAATTTCCCATACTTTCTGAGATAGGGTGCAAGAAGCATGGCAAGCAGACAATAACCACCAGTCCAACCCATGAGATAAACAGAGGCATCATAGCCCGAGAAGGCAATCAGACCTGCCATAGAGATAAACGAGGCAGCAGACATCCAGTCAGCGCCTGTGGCCATACCATTCAAGACCGGATGGACACCTTTACCGGCGACATAGAACTCACCGGTGGTGGAAGCACGGGCCTTGATGGCAATAAAAATATAGAGGGCAAAAGTCCCTCCAACAACAGCATAGGTCCACATTTGTAAAGTAGTCATTCCCGGATCTCCCTCAGACTTCGTCGACGTTAAATTTACGGTCAAGCTGATTCATACGCCAAGCGTAGAAAAAGATCAGAACCACGAAGGTGTAGATAGACCCTTGCTGGGCAAACCAAAAGCCAAGAGGATAACCACCTAAAATAGTGATAGCGTTCAGCTGGTGTACAAACAAAATGCCAGCACCGAACGAAACCGCAAACCAGACGACAAGACATCCGATAACGAGCCGGATATTTGCCTGCCAATACTTCTGAGCATCATTCATAACTCTCCTCCTCATTGAAATTTTAATGCTGCTTCTCTTCACAAAACGACACCTTATAACATAGCCCTGCAATCAGTGTCAACGCCTGACCGACAATGGTTTTAAGGCATTTTCTTACATAGCACACACGCAAAAGATAACGCCACCACTACTCTTCGACCTTTTCCGTTTAATATCGGAGGCTTCCAACCCTCCCTGACTGGAAAATATCTTTTAATGTAACAAGACCGCCCTTGCGAAATTTCTTTATTAGATACAGAAAAAGATACGCCGTCTGCAGGGCATCCTCCAGGGCATCATGGGGTTTAAATACAGGAAGATTATACTCCTGAGCCAGATCATCAAGGCTATAACTGGTCTCCCTCGGGTTGTGTTCATGATAATGGCCAAGCTGTACCCGCTTATAACCTTGCGCCATACGCATGGTATCTATGCCGGGGTTGGAAAGTACCCCACCCATAATTTTTCTGGTAGCCTTATTCAGAAAATGCATATCAAGGAGAAGGTGGTGCCCGACCAGGAGACTCCCATGAATATACTCTACAAACTTGGGTACCACCTCTTCGGCAGACCGAGCATTTTCAAGCTGTTCCGGAGTGATGCGATGCACCAGAGTTGCCTGCGTATGAGCCATGCTTTCCGGACGCACAAAATGGTGGAACATGGATGACAGGTCAATCTGAAGATCCGTAATCCGAACTGCACCAATGGAAATCAGTTCATCTTTTTTTTTATTCAGGCCGGTGAGTTCCGTATCGCATACCACAAAACTGTATTCTGCGAGTGGTCTGCCCTGGTCAAAGTCTAAAAAAAATTCTTTGTTCTCCTGAAGTAAGGGATCAGGACGTCCGAACCAACTCTTTTGCTTCAACAGATCAAACATAATCAGGCTGTGGGATACATTTTATCAAGCACGGAGTAAAGTCGTTCGATAACCGCAAAGGCGTCTTTCAGCATCCGCCTTTCAAGGTCAGAGACTTGCTCTGGATTAATATGATTATCGGGTAAAATCCCCTCCTCAATCTGCCTTAGCTGATGAATGAGACGCTGCTGCATCAGTAATTCATAGGCTGCATTGGTTGAGGCCCAGAGCTCGTGCTTGATAAAATCCACATCAAAGAGCGCTTTCAACCTGGCAAGGGTGTTGGTCTCACTGATTCCATGTTTGAGAGCAAGTACCCTCGCAAAATTCACAAAGGGTGTCAGGCCCCGGCGTTTCATATCAAGCTGGTTTTTATGCTCACCGTCTTTGTCCACAATAAAATTCTTAAAAAATGAGAGTGGGATACGGGTGGACATGCACTGACGAGCCAGATGAAAGAGAAAGATATCCTGCTTTCGCGCTTCCCTGTTGAGATGTTTACGTAGTTTCTTGGCCAGAGCACGATCACCAAAACCGGAACGAAAATCAAAAAAGATTGTCGCATGGAGGAGTTCTTCGGGATCCGGAGTATTGATCCAGGTGCTAAAATAATTCTTCCAGACAGAAAGGGGCTGGCACCATTTTGGATTCGTTGCCATAATTTCACCGGGACAGAGTGGATACCCGCATTTCACCAGATGCCCAATGGCTCTTGCTGCAAACGCCTTAAAATAGGTTTCCGCGATATCCTTTTCCTCATCAGTAGCAGGGTCAGCATAGAGAATGGCATTGTCCTGATCTGTCTTAAAGGTCTGCTCGCGTCTTCCCTCACTGCCCAAGAGCAGCCAGCAATAGGGGACCGGTGGCGGACCAAGCTCATCTTCCAGCAGGGTGAGCATGCGCTCCAGTATATGATCGTTTAAGATGGCGATCATCTGCGTAATATTTCCAGCTTTGGCTCCTTCCTTGATCAGGCCGCGTATCACCTCTGGAATCTTCTGCGCCAGGGCATATAACCCGCTGATCTTCTGCTGTCCACGAATTTCTTTGAACAGGTAGTAGGGAGAATGTCCCTGGAGCAGCATAATGTCATGAGATGTCACCACTCCAATAACACGACCGCCACGTTCGACTGCCAGATGGTGGATGGAGCTGGACATCATTTCCAGAAGAACATCAAAACAGAGTGACTGAGACAGGACCGTCTTCACAGGCCCTGTCATGATCTCTTTCACCGGCAGGTTGTAATCCAAGCCTGCTGCCACCACCTTGAGGCGAAGGTCCCGGTCAGTGATAATACCGACAATATTCTCTTCATCCTCATGATCATGAACCAAGACACTTCCCACCCGGAATTCGGCCATATGGGCTGCCGCAGCCTGAATGGAAACAGCACTTGACACCTTGCGCAGGGTCTTGACCAGATCACCAACTCGTACGGAAAAGAGATAGAGATCGTCACCGCTGCGCTTGGACAGCTTATGATGGCGAAGCTCATTGTAGGCGGTTTTGACAATCTTTTCGGAAAAACTCTTCAGGTAATACTGGGCAAAGGCGGGCTCCTGCTCCATAAGATTGAGGAAAATGGCACGGGGCAGCAGAAAACAGAAGGTATCTTCCACTGTTTCGATGTTCAGGTTTGCCGGAGTCCCACGAATGATCCCCAGGGCTCCGATATAGGCTCCTTCTCCACGAAAATCCTTAAGCGTCACCTTCCCCTGATCATCCTCGATAAAGGCCTTCACCCCACCACGCTGAATCAGGTAGAGGTGAGTAATGTCAGTCTCGCCGGCAGTCAGAAGACGTGTCCCTTTCGGATAAAAATCGACACGGCAGTGGCGTGCGAGTCTGTTCAGAGTACCATCATCTAGACTATTGAACGGCAGGATATTCTTGAAAAAGGCAACCGCCATTTCTGGGGCTACTTCGTGGACATCGGCACTTTTGACCATTTATTTTCTTCGCTTTTTTCAGGATGTTGTACTCATAAACAACAAAGCGGGATTCTCTCCAAAAGAGAAAATCCCGCTTTTGGCAGACGGCCTACAGCCCTGCAAATAAATATAAATGCTTCTTTCGGGCGATGTTCATCATCACAAAAGAACCTTATTTCTGATCCAGTGCTTTCTTGCCATTGATCAGATCATCGACAACTGCAGGATCGGCAAGGGTTGAGGTATCACCAAAATCCTCAAAGTCATTGGCCGCAATCTTCCTCAACACTCGACGCATGATTTTACCGCTTCGAGTCTTTGGCAGACCGGGTGCATACTGAATGGCATCAGGAGTGGCGATGGGTCCAATCTCTTTACGGACATGAGTCCGCAACTCAGCCAGCAGCTCAGGGGTCTGCTCAACACCGGTATTCGGGGTAACAAAGGCATAGATGGCCTGACCTTTAATCGGGTGCGGCATACCAACAACTGCAGCCTCTGCAATCTGTGGGTGAGAGACAAGCGCTGATTCGATCTCTGCGGTTCCCAGCCTATGACCGGAAACATTGACAACGTCATCAAGACGTCCCATGACCCAGTAATAGCCGTCATCATCTTTGCGGGCACCGTCTTCAGGGTCATAGGTGTTTTCGTAACGACTGAAATAGGCTTTCTTGTACCGTGTAGGATCACCAAACACACCACGCAGCATTCCGGGCCATGGTTTACGAATGACAAGATGGCCTCCCTCATTGGTACCGGCCTCCTGGCCTTCTTCATTATAAATTGCAACATCAATTCCTGGAAGCGGCAGGCTTGCTGAACCGGGTTTTGTAGGTGTGGCATAGGGAAGTGGTGAAATCATGATTCCACCGGTCTCAGTCTGCCACCAGGTGTCAACGATGGGGAGCTTCTCTTTACCAATATTGACATGGTACCACATCCAGGCCTCAGGATTGATGGGCTCACCAACGGAACCGAGGATACGAAGACTGGAGAGATCATAGCGCTGGGTCGGTCCATCACCATCACGCATCAGGGCACGAATAACGGTGGGTGCAGTGTAGAAAGTATTGACCTGAAATTTCTCAACGATCTTCCAGAAACGATCCGGTCCGGGGTAGGTTGGAACGCCTTCAAACATAACGGAAGTAGCGCCAAGCCCAAGGGGACCATAAAGAATATAGGAATGTCCGGTAACCCAGCCGATATCAGCGGTACACCAGTAGATATCATCGTCTTTCAGATCAAAGACATACTGACAGGTGTGCATGGCATAGATAAGATAGCCGGCAGTGGTATGGACAACACCCTTGGGCTTGCCGGTGGAACCGGAGGTATAGAGAATAAAAAGAATATCCTCAGCATCCATGGACTCAGGCTCACAGGTTGAGGCAATATCCTCGGCTGTTACTTCATCATGCCACCAGCTGTCGCGACCATCGGTCATGGAGACATCGTTTCCACCTCGTTTGACAACGATACAGTTTTCGATGGTATCACATTCGTTCAAGGCCTCATCGGCATTTGGTTTCAGGGGAATGGTCTTTCCTGCGCGAATGACAGCATCGGCAGTGACCAGAACCTTGGCCTCGCAATCCTGAATACGACTCTGGAGGGCAACCGAAGAAAATCCGGCAAAGACTACGGAATGTATGGCACCAATGCGGGTACAGGCAAGGAGAGCAATGGACAGTTCAGGGATCATGGGCAGGTAGATGGCCACCCGATCACCTTTTTTCACACCCTTCTTTTTCAGGACATTGGCAAAACGACATACTTCAGTGTGCAGCATCTGATAGGTGTAAACCTTCACATCTTCCTCGGGCTCACCCTGCCAGATAAGGGCAGCCTTATTGCGGCGGCCGTTTTCAAGATGACGATCAAGACAGTTATACGATACGTTCATCTTTCCGCCTTTGAACCAGCTAAATTCAGGTTTGTCAAAATCAGCCTCAAGCACGGTGTCCCATTTCTTGTCCCAGGTCACCAGCTCTTCAGCACGTTCTGCCCAGTATCCTTCGGGATCATCCATGGATCTTTTATAAATCGCTTTATAGTCATCAAGACTTCCAATGGCAGCAGTAACTCTACCTTCGGTGGGCGGCTCGAAGGTTCGTCCTTCACTTAACAGGCTTGTGATTTTATCGTCGCTTGAACTCATTTGTTTTTCTCCATTCGTAATGGGGTTTTCTATGATCACCAGAGAGCCGTTATCAATGCCACTGAGAACGTATTGCCATCCGACAGTTCAGAGGTGTATCCTTCTATTACACGAGACAATACACCATTGTCTAAAAAGATATCATAATAGTCTCTTTTACCCGGCTCCTGTCAAATCAAAAAGTTTTGATCGACACATCAAATTTACTTATATTAGAATTTCATATTTCCCTTTTCTTTCTTCATAAAAACCAGTAATGATAAGCGATCGCTCCAACTTATTAGAAATATTCCATGAACATTTTCCCAAAAAAAAAGCAATATCATTTTTGAAATGCGAAACCCCCTGGAAAAAGAAATAAAAACACTGCTCCAGAAAAATCAGAGCAAAGAGAAGGTTCATAAAACCCTTGCCACAGAGTCAAACAGGCATGAACTGACACATTTGCTCAACAATCTTCCCCTTGGGGATCGCAGAAAAAAAACTTTCCCCATTACCCTGTTTCTCGTTGTTCTTCTGGCACTGCTGACCATCAAGCAACTCCTTTTTATATACCTCCATGAAAACTCGAATGTATCTTTAATACTAGGCTTTATTGGTCCAATTATTCATATCTATATCATACGGGAACTGCTGCTCAGCCATCGGCTAGCCTACCAGGTCCTGCCCCTGCTTTCAATTCTTGCCCTTTTTCGTCCGGAAAACAGGATTGTTCCGGATATGTATATGTATCTCTGCATGGCAGCGCTCTCAGGCCTGCTCTATCTGTTTCTCTTTCCAAAGAGTGACAGAATGAAACTCCCAGCAAATTAATTCAGTCTTACTTGAGGTTCCACCATGGAAAATGAACAAATAGATGCCATGTCCAAACTCCTGAAATCCATGTCCCACCCAATCCGTCTGAAAATTCTCTGTCTCCTGCAGGACAAGGAAATGTCAGTGGGCGATATCAGAGAAGAGGTCAAAACCACCAATGCCAACGTTTCCCAGCATCTGAACATCCTCCGCAGCCAGGGGATCATCGACTACCGTAAAGACGCAAATTTCATCTATAATCGGATCGATGATCCGCGGATCATCGAAATGATGCAGACCATGCAGACCCTGTTTTGCCCGAATATTCAGTGAGCAAGTACAGCTTCTTTGATGAATGTATGGAAAGTCAGGTGTGATGGCGTCGTATTTATACCCGACGTTGAGGGTGAAAACTCTTCATCTGCTTCGTTGCTGCATTTTTTATTTAATTTCGACGTACCTTAGTACGCCGAAATTAAATAAAAAATACGCGCCTCGCGCCCGTAGGAAGTACTCTTGGGGTGCATATGGAGCTTTTCCCCCTAACTACCGGGCATAAATACTTAGCCATCCTAGGACTGCCTATTACCCATAAGTGTCACCAAATGGCTTAGTTTCTTCATCCAGCAACGCAAAACCCAGGCACATATATTGAAATTCATGGTAGCCATGCCATAGGGTCTGGTGTCCTGGTGGCGGATCATTTTTT
>JAIPEF010000019.1 GCA_021737265.1 Desulfocapsa sp.
AATTGCAGATGGTTAAGTAAAAAGCTTCATATTCGAGGCGTGTGAATTTTGCTATTATTTCGGCGTACTAGAGTACGTCGTAATGATAGTGAAATTTGCAACAACGAAGTAGATGAAGAGTTTTTACGACACCATCAAAGCTCACTTTACTCATCATTCAGGTACCATCGCAGCCTCGCTGAATCTATTTCGGATTTTTTGAAAGGCAGCGAGGTTTTCCAGGAAGAGGTCGAGTAACGTTGGGTCAAAGTGCTTACCACGCTGTTCCTTGAAGTAGTCGATGACTTTCGGCATGGGGCAGGCCTTGCGATAGACACGGTCACTGGCCAAGGCATCAAAAACATCGGCGATTGCGGTGATCCGGGCAAAGATGTCGATATCCTCTCCTTTCAGGCCGTCAGGGTAGCCGGTACCATCATATTTTTCATGGTGCTGCCTTGAGATAATAGCTGCTGCCTGCATGATTGGCCTGTTGGACGAACCGAGCATGGTCTGGCCAATGGTTGCATGGGACTTCATAATCTGAAAGTCAGCATCGTTTAGCAATCCCGGGCGGTGAAGGATGGCATCGGGGATGGCTACCTTGCCCACGTCATGCATGGGTGCAGCCATGCGGAGGATCTCAACCTGTTTAGGGGGCAGGCCGCATTTTTCACCCAGCAGTCTGGCATATTCGGACACCCTTTTAACATGCCAGCCCGTCTCCTGGGATCGGGCCTCGGCCACCTCACCCAGGGTAAAGATCATCTCCTTCTGGCTTGCCTCTATTTCATTGTTAAGATCAATGTTTTCAAAGGCTATGTGGACATTGGAACAAAAAATTTCTATTAATGCGCGATTGAGTTCATCCATCCAGCCCAGCCCTTCACAGAAGATAAAGAGCTTCCTGCCGCTGTCACTGGGGAAGTAGCCAACATATCGATCATCGAAGATGAGACATTTGCCTTGATCATTGGCATCACATATATCAGCTCTTATCGCTTCAGGCAATTGTTCCAGAGAGCCGGCATCAATGAGATCATCATAACGGCCGGTGGTTGCCAGCATCTCAAAAATGCCCTGGCTATCATCAGCCAAGGCACATCCGGATGTCTCGCAGACCAGGGCATCCGGGTGTATGTGGAGAATTGAGACCAACTGGGTCAGTACCCCCGAAGCGAGTTGTTTAAGTGATCGCTGCTCAAATAAAGAAGATGATGCCTCGATGATTCGCTGCAGACCACGACGACTGGCCTCAATGGTCTGGATGTCACGGTAGGTCCTTAATGATGAAAGCATTACCGTGACCAGTTTCTGTGATGAGAGTTCGGTCTTTTCTTTATAATCATTGATGTCATATTTAATGATTATTTGTTCTTCCGGTGCTTCTCCTGGTTGCCCTGTTCTGAGGATAATTCTTACAAAACGATTTTTCAGATCGTTGCGAATAAAATCGACCAGCAATAACCCGGCATTCTTGGTCTCCATGACCACATCTAACAGAATGACGGCGATATCCGGGTTTTTTCTCAGGATACTTCTGGCTTCTTTGGCATTGTAGGCGTGGAAGAAATCAAGTCGCCGGTTATCAAAAAGAAACTTTTTCAGAACCAGAGCTGTTATTGCATGAACTTCTTTGTCATCATCTACGACAAGAATTTTCCAGTTTCCCAGAGGTAAAGGTGACAGTCCCTTGCTATCTGATGTTTCTGGATGCTCATCATTGAAAATGAGATCGTTGTTTGTGAGAGCCATATTTTTCGGTAGCGATATACCTTAACGTTATTAATTTGAATGGTTGAAGTCGATACTGTTGACTTAATTGGTTGTTAACCAGTTTGTATGCCAGGGAGTGGTTGTAAAAGCCGACAAAGTAACAGATCAAAAAAAAATTCCCACACTTTGACGGTTGGAACGATCCTATCACATTATATCTTGCAACATTACGCCTTGTAGTCTGTTACGTGAGATTTTGCAAGGTGAGAATGGGGGAAACTCCTGAAAATACAAACAAAATGGAATTGATTCCTATTGCTGTTCTGTTGAACCAGGGTTCCGCCAATTTTCCCATTCCCGGATGGCACGCTATGCATTCCCGTTCAGGTAGAAGAATTTTGTACTCCTCAATAGTTACATGAAAGGACTGAGTGGCAGCCTTGCAATATCAATGATGTGGCAGGGGAATCTGCATGTTAAAAGTTGTCCCTTCCCCTGGCTGACTGGTGCAGTAGATCGTGCCATTGAGTTTTTGCGTTACCAGATTATAGACGATGTGTAGGCCCAGGCCGCTGCCTCCATTTTCCCGGTTGGTTGTAAAAAATGGGGTGAATACATGTTCAATGGTGTGATTATCCATTCCCGCACCGTCATCCTGGAATGTTAAAATCAGGTTATTGCCTTTTTGGCTGGCCTCAATATCAATATAGCCTTGGTCTCCTTCCGCATAAGCATGGGTCACGGAGTTTGAGATAAGGTTGGTGATAATCTGGGAGAATGCTCCAGGATAACTGTTTAATCTTAGTTTGCGAGGACATTTAATGCGAGTCTTGATTAGTGTTTTTTTCAGCATGGGTCTAAGGCTGAGCAGAACCTCTTCCAGATACTTATGGAGGTGGAACCTTCTTTTCACTTCGACAGATTGATCAATGGCCACCTGTTTGAAACTGCGAATGAGGTCACTTGCCCTGTTGAGGTTGGAATTGAGCAGTGATGTTGCTTCCAACGCCGTCGTCAGATACTCCTCAAGGTCGGTTCTTGTCATTTTTCCCTGTTGATAGAGGGGCTTCAGTGTTCGAGTGTCTTTTTCCAGGTGAGTTGATGCTGTATAGGCGATACCAATAGGGGTGTTGATTTCATGGGCGATACCACCCACAAGATTTCCCAGGGAAGCCATTTTTTCTGATTCAATCAACTGGTCCTGGGTTTTTTGCAAATGATCCAAGGTGTTGAGCAGTTGGATGTTGGTCTTGTTGAGTTGGGAGGTACGGTCTAGCACGCGCTGTTCCAGAGTATTGGTTAAGTCTAACAGCTCATGCTCAATTTTTTTCCTTGCACTGATATCACGGTTGATGAAGGCAACGGCATACGCTTCATCTTTTGTTTTAAGAATGGGCATCAGAAATATCTCTTCATTGATTTTCTCCCCGTTCTTTTTAATGCTGACGACTTCACCCTCCCATACGCCACCATCCAGCACTGCCTGCCAATTTTCTTCGGGAATGCCTGGGCTTTGGTAGAGATTCAGCTCTTTGTAGTGGCGGCAGAAGACATCTTCTTCTGTGTAACCGGTGGAAGAGGTGAAAACGGCATTTACATATTCGATATGCCCTTCGCAATCAGTAATGATAATGGCGTTTGGATTATGGGAAAGGAGAAAGTCATATTCCGCAAGCGTTAAGTTAGCTTGCTTGTAGTGAAACTTCTTTTTGTTAATGTTTGGTTTGCTGATAGCCATAGGTCATTTGAAAGTAATTACATAGAAAAGGTTAGCGAAGACAATGATGCCATAATAATTTTGTTTTGCCTAGATTTTCTGTGGATTGAGTGGAATATAAAGACTAACTGCCGGGAAATATCCCATTTGAATTTATTTACCTCTGGTTTTGGTAAAAGAATGGCTGCCGGCAGAGCAGGGATGTGCTGGCCGTGTTCCTGAACTGTTTCATATGAAAAATGAGGGCGGAGAAACCTTTGAAAATTCGACTTGGTCGTAGTACTATGATTGGAGTTGGAGAATCTTCTCATTCATAATGAGACTATGGTGAAGAACCCCGGATTGTTTCCTGTCTGCCTGGGTTAGAAAAAGATACGGTTCGAGAGATGTGTTACTTGCCATGAATCCTATTGTTCCTTATAGTAAAATCCAGCCAGACAGACAGACAGACAGACAGACAGACAGGCGGTAAGTCCGCAGTGATACAAGTTAAATACAATTATGGTGGTAACCTTATGCAAACATTACTCAAACGCTCTTTAACGTTCTTATCTGTTGTTTCTTGTCTCTTGTCTTTTACTTTTTCGCCTCTTTATGCCGGGCCAGAAAAAGAGATGCAGGGCTGGGGGGTGGATGATGAATACAATAAGTTGTATTCCCCTAAAGAGTTAGACAAACTCAAAGGAACAGTTGTGAAGTTTACAACAGTACAGCCTCTCCCTGGGATGTCGAAAGCAACAGTTCTGGTACTTGATGAGGGAGGTGATGAAATTACGGTTCATCTTTGTCCAGTCTGGTTTGCATCGGCAAAGGAAACCGGAATCAAGCGTGGTGATAAGGTTAAGGTGAAGGGAAGTTGGGCAGAAATTGACGGGGAGGATGTTTTTCTGGCTTCCAAGGTCAAAAAAGGTGATTTTTATGAATTTAAGGTTCGGTTGACAAAGGATGGTACTCCCTTCTGGGCCATGAGTCCGGAGCAACTGGCCCACGAACGCAGTCAGCAGTGATTTAGTGCCAAAAGAGCTGTTAAGGACAGAGCCATTAGCTATTAACGGCCAGCTATTAGCCTAACATGCCACATTTGTGTGTTTCTTAGCTAAACGCTAAAAGTAGATCTGCTTTTTACCCATAAGTTGCTCATCCGTAGGTATGTGTGTCGGAGGCCCCGAAGGGGGCAGGTATTATAGCCGGTGTGCGTGAGCCACCGGTCTTGAATCCACCTCATCACCTGTCCTGAGGGGACAGTGTTATTGAACCCTGCGGGGTTTTTGTAAGGCAGTAGTTATGGGTAATAGGCAGAGCTAGATCAGCAATCTAGCTAACCACCTTATCAGCATAAATGGTATTTATGGACAGACACTAACTGGTCAAAACCCGATAAATCTCAGGTATTCGCAGGGGGAGTTTGCGAACATTATCAATAAAGATGAAATTGGCAGGGCCATACATGTGTTTCATATAATCCCGGGCCTGATGATCAATTGTGATACAGAAAGGATGAATGTCTGCAGCCTTTGCCTCAAGTAAGGCATGGCGAGTATCCTCGATTGCATATTTACCTTTGTAGTCATCGTAATCCTCCGGCTTGCCATCAGTGAGGGTGATGATAAGACGGACCTTGGCGTCAACTTCCCGAAGAATGCTGGTGGCGTGGCGGATGGGAGGCCCCATTCGGGTGTATTCACTGGGGGCGATGGAGCTGATTCGCTCCTTGACCTGTTCCCCGTAGGGTTCTGACAGATGTTTGACATGGAACAGTTCACAGCGGGAGCGGCGCATACCTGAAAAGCCATAGATACCGTAGCGGTCACCGAGTACTTCCATGGCCTCTGTCATGAGTATAAGGGATTCTTTTAGGGCAGTGTTGACCCAGCCGGCAGTGGAGTTGGACATATCCACCAGAAAAAGAACAGCAATATCCCTTTCATCCCGTTTGAGACGAATGAACAGACGGTCTGAGGATGCAAGACCGGCTTTTGAGTCGGAAATAGCTTCCACCAGAGCGTCGAAGTCAATGTCATCACCTTCTCGTTGACGTTTTACGAAACGTTCCTGGCTGCGCATCATTTCAAACTGATGACGCAGCCGAATAGTGAGGCCATGGTATTTTTCCAGGGTGTTCCTGATGAATCCTGAATGAACAGGCTTCAACGTTTTGAAGTGCAGGGAACACCAGTTTTTTCGATATCCTTGTCTCCGGTAATCCCACTCATTATAGAGTAGGGCCTCTGTGCCCGGTTGGTCATCCTCATTTTTTCCGGCAATATCTTGCTCAAGCATGGTCTGTCCTGCCTTACCGGCAGCGCTGGAAAGAAAGCGTGCTGGAAGGTGACCAAATTCATCCAGGAAGTTCTTCGTAAAGTCTTCCAGTTCTGGAGGGAGCTGAAGCTCTTCGTTGTTAATGGTGATGAGCAGGGGGGCCTCTGGTTCCCGATTGGCAGTGCTGGCAAATTCGCTATCCATGATCATGCTGATATCTGATTCGGCAAGCCCTGTGTTACCGCTGTCTCTTTGGTCCTGTTTGAGAACGTCAGCCAGTTCTTTTTTTGAAAGACTGAGAAGATGGGCGGCCATCATATCCGCAAACTGTTCGCCCATCTTCTGTTCCTGTATCTTTCTGGCCGTTTCCACGGCACGGAGTTTGAAAACTCCCTGGAAAGGCAGAGGAGAAAGGGGAGTATATTCCTGCTTTTTTCTCTGGAGCGTAGAGTAGAGTCTTGAAGTGATCCTTACGGAATCCTCAGCCGAGGCATGACCTTGACAATAGGTGTGACTTTCCTTTTCTGTAAGATGTTGAGCCAAAAGTGGGTGAATCTCTATTTTATCTGCTGTCAACGCCTGCTGCATGGAGCGGAGAGTTTTTTCAGGCTGATGCTGTTCAGAGCAAGGGAGGAAAGAATGGAAAATCTGTGCTCCTGCAGCCCGCATCAGTCCAGGAAGTTCATTGTCGAGAAAGATCCGCACCCGTATGGATTCAAGGGTGTGATAAATGTCACGGGCAAGGAGTGGTTCTTTAAAACTGTCAAAAAAAGTGCGGAGCCAGAGACTGTGTTTAGTCTCTTCGGAGGGGAGATTGGAAAATTCGCCAGGTGGCTTGTTTAACAAACTGCCGCATGCAATAAATCCCCATTGAAATGTAAGAATCAGTTTGTAGAGGAGAAAGTTGTCATCATTGTTGCTAAATTGATTGAGTTCTTCTGGAACAAAAATAGATGTGGTGTCGGTATAACTTTGTCGCGCAGGAGCAATTTGGAGGGTATCCCTGGCTATACCACAAATATAGGGAAGCAGCTGTTTCTCTACTGAAGAAAAACTCAGACCGCCCCTCCCTGCCAGTTGTGAAAGGTATTTTTTCAGGTCATTCTGCATGAAGCGTTGGGCAGCACGCAGTCCATCAGTCTCGTAGAGATCCAGAGTTACCCCGATCCAGCGTGGAACCTGCTCCAGGCTGAGATGCAGGAGTGTGTTTGGAAGCAGGCGCAGGAAATCATAACAGAGGGAGTGGGAAACAGGCCAGATAACCGGAATGTGGCCAAGGATCGCTTCACAGATCAAATCGTTTTCATCAATAAAGGGTTCCATCACCTCCTCAACATCCCATTCATTGGGGATGTCCGGGGCGACGAGATCGTAAAAACGTTCGGTGAGGCGTGCCAGTTTCATATTGTATTTCTTTATGAAGTCTTCAGAAGATGGAGCTTACCATCTCATTCAGGGCGGCCAGCATTTCCGGGTCGTCACTGAGTGGTTCGACGAGAGCGGCTCTGCAGGCGACATGGATGTCGATGCCATCCTTTACCAGTTGGCTTGTCTGGATGAGGAGGCGGGTGGAAGCCCCTTCTGGAAGTCCGGAATCCTTCAGACTTCTGGTCATGGTTGCAAGCTTTACCAGGGAGTGTGAGAGTCCCTGGTCTACCCCTCCCTCCCGACAGACGATCTCAACCTCCCTCTCAGGATCTGGGTAGTCAAAGGAGATGGCGACAAAACGCTGCCTGGTGGAAGGTTTGAGGTCCTTCAGCACACTCTGGTAACCGGGATTGTAGGATACACTGATCATGAATTCAGGTGGCGCAGACAGTAACTCACCCAGTTTTTCTACCGGCAACTCCCGTCGATCATCGGCCAGTGGGTGAATAACGACGGTGGTATCTTTTCTCGCTTCAACAATCTCATCAAGGTAACAGATGGCACCGGCACGGACTGCCAGGGTTAATGGACCGTCTGCCCAGACAGCTTCTCCGGACCGGATCAGGTAGCGCCCCACAAGGTCGCTGGTGGAGAGGTCATCATGGCAGGAGACAGTAATGAGAGGACGTTGCAGTTTCCAGGCTAGAAACTGCATGAAACGGGTCTTGCCGCAGCCGGTTGGACCTTTCAAGAGGAGGGGCAGTTTGTTTTTGTGGGCAGCCAGGGCAATATCCACTTCTTTTCCGGAGGCAAGGTAGTAGGGCTTTTCTGTAATCAGGTGTTCTTCCAGACGTTGTTTCAGTGCTTGTTTCATTGGGGCTTCAACTCCTCACGTGATTTCCATATTGAATGTCAAATAATGTATTACACCATGTTCACAATCATCGGGATCGTCAAGAATTAATCTTAGCTCTGCCTGAAAGAAAGAGTATAAAACGTACTTTCCTAGTGTTAAAGGTTTTTCTAAAGGTCTTTTTTTGGGTTTTTTGTACTATATGTTGTAGATTGTCCTTGTCTTGCACCATTCGGATAGTGTATAAGCATATTTAAGAATATGAGTGTCAAAATCGTTTATTTGTAGATTGTCAGCCGCTCCTGTCACCCATCCAAACTCCATCCATTGAGGATACCATGACCCCCGATTTAACCAAACAGGTATTGACCAAGACCGCTGAAACAGTCCTTGCCAGACGTTACTATCTAAAAGACTCCACTGGTGAACCTGTCGAAACCTGGGAAACTCTCTGCCGCCGGGTGAGCAATGCTGTGGCTGAGGTGGATAAGGACAGTGATCAGTTTGAGGCGTTACGGGAATCCTTTTTCCGGATGATGTATCACCTGGATTTTCTGCCCAACTCTCCCTGTTTGATGAATGCAGGGACTGACCTTGGGCAGTTGTCGGCCTGTTTTGTTCTCCCCATTGAAGATTCCATGGATGGAATTTTTACAGCCATTCGTAATGGCGCCCTTGTCCATAAGACAGGAGGCGGCACCGGCTATTCTTTTTCCAGGCTCCGCTCCAAAAACGCATCGGTGCGCTCCACCCAAGGGGTAGCTTCCGGCCCGCTTTCTTTTGCAGCGGTCTTTGACGCCGCCACGGAAACTATCAAGCAGGGAGGGAAACGGCGTGGTGCCAATATGGGAGTGCTTCGTATTGATCATCCCGATATTATGGATTTTATCAGTGCCAAGGAGAATCAGGACAGTTTTAATAATTTTAATTTCAGTGTGGCCATCACCGATGCCTTTATGGAGGCAGTTGAAGCGGGAAAAGAATACTCGCTGGTTGAGCCTTCTACGGGAGAAGAGGCGGGAATTCTTAATGCTCGCGCTGTTTTTGAAAAAATAATTGACCTCGCCTGGCATAATGGAGAGCCGGGGGTCCTTTTTATTGATGCTGCAAACAGAGATAATATGACTCCGCAGCTCGGTGATTTTGAGGCCACCAATCCCTGTGGAGAGCAGTGGCTTCTCCCTTATGAAAGCTGCAATCTTGGCTCTTTAAACCTTGCCAATTTTGTTAAAGACGGCAAAGTTGATTACAAACGGATGGAGGAGGTCGTCAGGAGAGCGGCCTCTTTCCTGGATAATGTTATTGACTGTAACCGTTTTCCAATTCCCGAAATTGAGGAGGTGACCCTTAAGACCAGGAAAATTGGTCTGGGTATCATGGGGCTCCACGATATGCTTATCCAGCTTGAACTTCCTTACGGCAGTGAAGAAGGGAGGAAACAGGCGGCTGAGGTGATGAGCTTTGTACGTGCTAAAGCGGAAGAACGTTCCTGTGAACTGGCAGAGGAAAAAGGTGTTTTTCCAGCCTATGACTCTAAGGTGAATAAATACCCTGCTCGACGAAATGCGGCACTCACATCTATCCAGCCCACCGGAACGGTATCCATGATTGCTGATTGTGCCTCAGGCTGTGAGCCGTATTTTTCCATTGTCATGATTAAAAACGTGATGGACGGTGATCGGCTCATCATGGTCAATAAGCATTTTGAACAGGTTGCCAGAAGAGAAGGATTCTTTTCCGAGGAATTGATGACCAAGGTGGCAGACAGTGGAACAGTTATCGGTCATGAGGAGATACCGGAGAAATGGCAGGAGGTATTTCGTACTGCCCAGGACGTGAAACCGGAAGATCATATCATGATG
Source organism: Desulfocapsa sp. (assembly GCA_021737265.1). Lineage (GTDB taxonomy): Bacteria > Desulfobacterota > Desulfobulbia > Desulfobulbales > Desulfocapsaceae > Desulfocapsa. The sequence goes on from JAIPEF010000019.1 coordinate 9,755, forward strand.
CAGGGGATCCTTCAGCAAAATGGTGTGGATTCCTCCATTTCCAAGACTATCAACCTCCCCAACAGTGCCAGCCGTGAAGAAGTTGAACTATCCTACCTCATGGGGCACAGGCTTGGCTGCAAGGGGCTTACCGTCTATCGTGACGGCTCCAGGGATTCACAGGTATTAAACACCAGAGAGAGCGACAAGGAACAGCAGACTGCCCTTGTCTCCAGTACCGGAATAAAAAAGAAGCTGCCGGATACCCTGAGTGCCAAACGTTATCGGGTGAAAGATCAGTATCAGAAATCGGTCTATATTATTGTCTGTTTTGATGAGAATGAACAGCCCATGGAGGTATTTGCAAAATTTCCTTTTGATAACCGGGTGGATCTTAAAGATAAATCCACCATGTGGACCACCACCTGTCGCCTGGTGTCTCTTGCCCTGCGTTTTAATATCCCGGCTTCTGAAATTATCAAACAACTTGATCGGTCCAGTGGGCATATGCTTGACCTCCCCGCTCAGTTGAGTAAGTTGTTTAAATCTTTTATGGCTGGAACACAGCATGGGTTTGAATCCACCTGTCCTGAGTGTGCCGGCAACCTTATCTTTGAAGAAGGTTGTGAAACATGCCATGATTGTGGGTACAGCAAGTGCAGCTAATCCCGTAATGCTCACACCACCTCATCTCTTCACAAACAGGTGGAACACTGGTAGCCCTTTATAAAAAAAATGGTAAAATATAGATTGCACCCTAAAGGCAGGGTGTAGTAAATACGAAACCATCAATAAACGGCAATCCTGTATAAATATAAACGAGAGATATAGGTTACAATCTTATGGGAAAAATAGGAAGAAATGAGCAATGCCCTTGCGGTAGTGGAAAAAAATTCAAACACTGCTGTCTGGCAAAGGCACAGGCTGGAATTGCTCCCACACCCGCAAATCCGGAAGCGGCACTGAAGATTTCATTGAACAGTGAGATTGAAGCCATTGTCCAGGCGGCAGTGGAGAAAAAACAGAAGATCAAAGAGCTTGGTGTCTTTATCCTTTTTGCAACAGCAGGCGGCGATGCCTGGCTCCTCGAGATAACACAATCTGATGCGGTACAGTTGGCAATCGGTGGTGAAGCGCTTGAGGTTCCCATTGACGAGAATCCTGAGACCATCGAGATTAACTGGAGTCACACTTTTGACCTGAGCAATAAGGAATTTGAACTGATCGCCTACAGTGATCAGTCAAAGAGTGTAATGGCAAACTATCCTGCCAAAGAGGTCAGTGCCTCTATCAAGCGGATTAAAAAAAGATTTACAAGTGATGTGTTGAGCAGGGTCCATGTGGACACTGCTGACCAGGAGTAGTCTTCCTGATAGTTTTTTGTCGTGAATATTTTCTTACGAATAGTCCCCATGACCTTGGTTATGGGGACTATTTTTTTTCTCTCCCACCAAAGCGGTGATAGCCTTAACTTCTTTATGTTTCCCGGGGCTGATAAACTGGCCCACTTCCTGGCTTATGGAACTCTGGCACTCTCCGTATTCTGGTATCATGGCAAAAAGGGGCTGAAAAATCCCGGCCGTACTGCTGGTATTACCGTAGTCTTCTGCCTCCTTTATGGCTTGAGCGACGAGTTTCACCAGTCCTTCATTGCACTCCGCTTTGTCAGCGGACTTGACCTGGTTGCCGATGCCGCAGGAGCTCTCTGTGTGAGCCTTGTCTGGCTGAATAATGTTGCCTTGCGTCAGCAGATGGTTTGCTGGCAGGAAGGTGTTACCATAAAAAAGTGAATATTGGGTGCTGCTAACTGGTCTCAACCATTTGAAATTTTGATGTTATAAATGAAAGGAGTGTGCCCTTTTCTTTTGTTTCTTCCTCCTGTTTGAGATATAGTCGTGATAATCGTCTCGATTTGTTTTTTTTTCAACTGCCTGAACATAAGTCTTGTTTTTACTAACCAATTGACCGGGAAATACTGTGGTACAGAATAGAAATATTGCAGATGCAATCTTCATCGTTACTGAAGAACGATCTTGTCCTCTCTATAATATCGGTGAAGAGTTGAAGGTTGCAAACTACTGTATTGAAACTCCCCAGGCAAAACCAGCCTGTATGATATTGGTGGAAAAACTGATTGAATTAACGAGTCAAAAACAGAGTTTCCAACGATTTTCTCCCCTTGGAACGAAGAAAAACCGTTTTCAATGTGGCGGCTGCCACCAGGGGAGAATCAGTTTTGAGTATAAAAAAGAAAAGGGGTTTACCACCGTACAGATGAAACTCCTGTCTGAGACTGAAGAACGGAGAAGGCGGCAGCATCTTGACCGGTTTTTTGGCAGGCTTCGTGATTTTAACCTCTTTGAATCCCTTGATGATGATGCCTTGAGTGATCTCACAGCACTTCTTGAGTTAAAGACATACCCCCCAAGAAAGGTGATCCTCAAGAAGGGAGAGCCGGGAACCCATCTTTTTTTCATGCTCAGCGGAAAGATAGCGGTTGTTGCCGATGATGGTCAGAATATCGCTGAGATGGGTACTGGAGAAATTTTTGGGGAGATGAGCTTGCTTTCCGGAGAGCCTGTATCCTGTTCCATCCACTCTATGGAAGAAACAGAAGTGGCTCTCCTCAGTAACAAGAATTTTAAGTTTGTTCTAAAAAAATACCCGGTATTACAACTTTTCCTTCTAAAGGTGCTGGTAAACCGGGCACAGGCCATGGCCCTTCGATCAGGCAGTATTACCTCAGGTATGTCGGGTGAACTGGGCGATGTCAATATTGTTGAACTCTGTCAGCTCATCAATTCCAGTCAGAAAACGGGAACTATCGATTTGATCATGGATGACGGCAAAGGCAATATCTTCTTCAATGAAGGGGAGATTGTACACGCACGCTACAAGAAACTTGTGGATAAAGAAGCCCTCTTTACTTTAATGGGTAGGGAGAGTGGTCACTTTACCTACACCAAAGGTATTCCTCCGCAACTCTTAGACCAGCCACCTTTTGGTGGTTTCATGAGTTTGATCATGGAAGGGGTGCAATGGGTAGACGAACAGGGGGGAGGGCAGGATATGGGGGAGGACTAGGAGGATGTCCGAGAATGCACTTTTTCCGCAACGCTTCGTTATTTGGAAAATGTTATCCTCGGAATAGTAAGTATATGCCTGTGGTAAAATTTTCCAAATGCCTCAATCTGAGAAAAAATGCTATTCTCGGACAGCCTCCTAGTACAGCGTAAACCTTAATGTGCCGTTTTGGGTTCGTCCGTCATACCCGAGTGCTCCCTGCTTAAAACATACTGGGACAAGCGTTATCGGGTATCCAGGAATTCCTGAAAGAGCAGAGGAATATCATTTCCTGAATGCCCCTATCAACGTCTCCCTCAATTTGTTTTTTTTTGCTCTGAAGAAATCCCCTGGATGAAATCACGCATATCCTGATCTTTTTTTAAACAACAAAAATATCTACTATTTTTTGTCCAGCTCATCATTGGTGTTGTGGAAAAGCTTTCTCCGGCCGGCAAGGGCGCTGATTTGTGACCGCTACTCCTCCTATTTCAAGAGTGATCGCATTGAAATTGCACGCCTTGCTGCAGGCGAGGCAGGAGATGCATTCCATGTCCTCCGGTGATTCATTAAAGTGTACACCCATGGGGCAGACTGAATGGCAGGCCTTACAGTGGGTGCATTTCTCAGGGTCAAGGCGCAACTTGACCAGTTTTATTTTACTGAACAGGGCATAAAAAGCTCCGAGAGGGCAGGCTGTTCGACAAAAAGGCCGGCTGGCTAAGACCGCCCAGGCTAGAAAGAAAACGAGGAAGAAAACCTTGTTGTAGAAAAGCAGGCCGAGGTTTGCCCGTAGGCTGGGCTGTAGAATAAGCATTGGGAACCCAGCCTCCAGGGTACCAGCCGGACACAAATATTTACAGAACCAAGGGCTTCCAAGGCCAAATGCATCCACTGCAAAGAGGGGAAGCAGGATGACCATGAAAAGCAGGATCAAATATTTCATGTAACGCAGCGGGCGCCAGATTCCAAATTTAGGAGATGGTATCTTATGGAGCAGTTCCTGAAAAAGTCCAAAGGGACAGGCCCAGCCGCAAACCATTCTGCCAACAAAACTGCCGATTGCACCCATGGCGCCAATGACATAGAAGCCGACATAGAATTGGCCGTTTTCAATAGCCAGTCGAATTCCTCCAAGGAGTTGCTGCAGGGCACCGAGAGGGCAATAGCTTGTCGCAGCAGGGCAGGAGTAACAGTTAAGTCCTGGTGAACAGATTACTTTGAGGGGCCCCTGGTATATCCCTCTTGTAAGCGGAAAATTCCAATAGCCATTCGTGACAAGGAAAAACAGGGCCTGGACCCATTTACGTACAAGGTCCATCTGTTAACCGATACCGATACAGGAAAGGCATACCTGCCGTGCCTGCTCAAGGACCCGTGAGGGTTCACCCAAACTGATTCCAATAGCGCCACATACAAGGAAAATAAATATTGCCACAAATGGAGCTATGCGAATTTTTTGGGTCCTGGATTTTTTTTTCTTGGGTGTCATTTGTTGATGTAATTCATCAGCATTTGTATATAGCCAGGGGCGTCCCACTGCGCAGGACCAATGAATTTTTCCCTGAGTATGCCCTGTTTGTCAATGATAAATGTCTCAGGGACACCGGTTAATCCATATGCCTTCCCAATAATACCATTTGGGTCATTCAGGATTGGTATGGTGACCCCGAGTTTTTTACAGAAATCGTCTGCCAGTGCAGGGTTGTCATTGTTGAGTATGGAGAGCATTTTAAACGTATCTTTAGGCAGGTAGGTATGAACTCTCTGCATTGAGGGCATCTCCTCGCGGCAGGGAGGGCACCAGGTTGCCCAAAAATTAACAAATACCACCTGACCTTTTAATTGGGAGAGGGTCCAGGTTTTTCCTTTAGTATCAACAAGGGTAAAGTCGGGAGCCGGCTTACCCACTTCAGCAACTGTTGGTATTTCTCCACAGCTGGCGATAAAGAAAGAAATACAACAAACCAGAATGAATAAAGATGTTGTTCTCATAAGTAGTACCAGTTTTGATGGGCAAACAACCCGCTTATTTGGGGTATTGAATAGCAAGCTCCGATTGAACCAATTCTGCCAGCTGTTGATAACCAAAGTTCTGGAGCGGCTTTCCGTTAACAAAATATCCTGGGGTCTTAGTTACCTGCAGGACTTTTGAGTCGGCGATATCCCGGTCAACAATTTTTATGATTGCAGGATCATTCATGTCTTTTTTGATCCTCTGTATATCAAGGCCCACCTGGGGAAGAAATTGCCAGAGTTTTTCAGGCTGATAGTTGTTGTGACTGGCCCAGACGGGTTGGGTTTTAAACATGAGATCCAGGGTTTCCCAATATTTCCCCTGCATTCCGGCGGCCTCAAGTATCCTGACGAACCCCTCGGCACCATCGTGAAGAGGTGCATAGCGAAGGACCAGTTTAATTTTTCCTGGATTGGCGTCCATCATCTGTTTTATGAAAGGGGCGAATGCTGCACAGGTCTCACAGGCTGGGTCCATAAACTCAATAATATAGACTTTTGCATCTTCGCTGCCAAGAGTTCGTGAATGATCCCGTATAAAAATTGAAATGTTATCTTTGGCCAAAAAACTCATTTTTTCCGCCTGTTGGTCTTGGTAGTAGTTACTGGCGAATAAAAATCCAAAGATTACGGCAAGACTTGCGACAGCCATGAGTACATATTTCATTTAGATATCCTCTTTTTAAAGATAAGTAACAAGATGATTACTGTTGAAAAACAGAGTAAAGACAGCATGGGTATTGTTATGAACCCAAACAGATCGATGTGTTTTTCCGTACATGAAACCCCCCGGCTGCATGGTTGTATGGACTCCGGGATAATTCCAGAATACAGGAGGGTATGATACAATGCCGTCAGCCATCCTGCAACTGCTAACGGAAGAGCATATTTTACAACACTTTTATCAATCGGAAACAGGCCTACAGCTAGAATTATTACTAAGGGAAAGAGGCAGATTCTCTGATACCAGCATAACACACAGGGGGCAAACTCCATCACATAACTGAAAAATAAACTTATTGAGGTCGAAACGCAGACTAAGAGCCAGCAGAGGAAAAGAAGAGTCCAGTTTGTATTGGACGTCTGGTCAGATTGAGGCATATTTGAGGGTTTCCAGAAGTGAGTGGTGGGCCATAGGGCCAAAAAATAAGCACGTTTTTCGCATATGGTAATCGCTCTATGCCAATAAGACAACAGTGAAGTAAGAGGCACGGCCACGGCCACGTTGCCGGCAACATCTTGGGACTTGGTGTCGTACCAATACCATTTGATTCGGAGTGATTTTGGTGGAGCAGGGAATGCGTTACGAGCAGTCGGTTAACGTTTCATGGACCGCTCCACAAAGTTGATCCATCGAATACGGTTTTTTAATAAACCCACAAGCTCACAGTGAGAGAGATACTTTAACATCATTACTCTTAGAAAACCCACTGGCAATGATGAAACTGATGTAATGACTTTCCACTTTGTATTCATCGCAGGCTGCTTTGAAGTGTTCTCTGGAGGAGCGAAAGTCAAACAAGGTCACCATGAACAGGCTAATCCCTGTACCTTCCACCAACGTCTTTTGTTGTAACGAACGGATCGAAAATCCAGATCGACACCCTTGAAAGAAAAGTGGACAGGTTAGGCGTGATAGCTCAAATATAACCTGCTTTCAGCTCAAGGCATTCTTTACCATCTGAGAAGCGATGCCCATATCAAGTTCTTCGCCATATTGTTTTTTGAGGCTTCCCATGACCTGGCCCATGAGTTTCGGGTTTTTTTCCGGCAGGCTTGCAACCAGTGTCTCGACAATATTTTTTGTTTCTTCAGCGCTTTTGGTTTTGGGGAGAAACACTTCCAGAATCTTGATGGTGTTCCCTATGTCAATTCCTGCCTCCAGTGACTGGTTGGCCATCTTCAGCTCTCTTTTTGCTGCAGCCAGCAGGTCTTTTTCGTCAGGCGCACGGTTCCCATCTGCCTTTGCCAGTTTTTGAGTAGCGTCGAGGAGCATGGCCAGGACTGTCGATTTTTCAGGATCCGTCTTTTTGGCCATCATCATGGTCTTGCGCAGTTCTTTTATGTTCATATTGTGAAGATCTCGTATTTGTGTCCTGTTAGGGTGAAAAGTAAAAAGTATTGATGGCTAAGTAAAAAACGTTATATGCGAGGCGCGCGAATTCTCTATCGTTGCAGCCAGCGTAGTTATTCGGTACGTTGCAGTGATAAAAAATTTGCAGCAACGAAGTAGATAAGGAGTTATTGCGACGCCATCTACTGTAACAGTCTCGCCATATCCTTAGCAAAGTAAGTCAGGATAATATCGGCACCTGCCCGTTTTATGGAGAGCAGGGTCTCAGCCATAACTTTGTCACCGTCAATCCATCCTTTCTCGGCAGCTGCTTTGATCATGGCATACTCGCCACTTACATGGTAGGCGGCAACAGGAAGATCAAACTCATCTTTCAGCCGGCTGATAATATCAAGATAGGCAACAGCGGGTTTCACCATGAGGATGTCTGCACCCTCATCAACATCCAGTGTGGCTTCGCGTAATGCCTCTCGCGAATTTGCCGGATCCATCTGGTAGCTCTTACGGTCACCGAACTGAGGGGAACAGTTTGCGGCATCACGGAATGGTCCGTAAAAGGCTGAGGCGTATTTGACGGCGTAGGACATGATGGGGACCATGTCAAAGTTGTTTTCATCAAGAATGCCACGGATTTCAGCTACCCGACCGTCCATCATGTCTGAAGGTGCAACCATGTCAGCGCCTGCTTCAGCGTGGGAGAGGGCGATTTTGGAAAGAATCTCAAGGGTGCTGTCATTGTCCACTGTGTCACCGATCAGACATCCGCAGTGTCCATGGTCCGTGTATTCACAGAGGCAGACGTCGGTGATAATGTTGAGATCGGGCGCCTTGTTTTTCAATTCCCGGATTCCACGTTGAATGATACCGTCTTTCGCGTGCGCTCCAGTTCCCATGGCATCTTTTTCTTCCGGGATACCGAACAGGATCATGGAATTGACGCCTAACTCCATACATTCTTTCGCCTCTTTTGCGAGATTATCAACGCTCAGTCGAAAGACACCCGGCATGGAGGGGATCTCCTCTTTTTTCTTCTTTCCGGCCGCGATAAAAACGGGATAGATAAGTTGTGACGGTGAGAGGTGGGTTTCTCGAATCAAGGCGCGGAGAGTTTCGTTTTTGCGAAGACGACGGGGGCGATATTCTGGGAAGACCATTGACTTACTCCTAGTTTGTGATTTGCAGTGATTTCAGTTTTTTGTGCAGATGGCTGCGTTCCATGCCAACCTGTTCGGCTGTTTGTGAAATGTTACCCTCATTCTCAGAGAGTTTCACGCGTAAATACTCCTGTTCAAAACGTTTTTTTGCATCTTTAAAATTGGGCATCTGGTATGGAAGCATGGCATCTTCAAGTCCTACTGGAGCGGCGGTACCTTCTGCCTGGCCCAGAAAGAGTGCGATGTCCTGCTCGCCGATGATTTCTTCAGGACACATGATAGCTATCCGTTCGACAAAGTTTTTGAGTTCCCGAACATTCCCCGGCCAGGAGTGATGGCACATACGATCCAGAGCGCTCCTTGAAAATTCTTTTTCCTTCAACCCTCTGTCGGACAGATCTTTCATAAGAGCCGTGACCAGGAGTGGAATATCGTCCATACGTTCAGAAAGGCTTGGTGAATGGATAGGGACCACATTAAGACGCCAGAAAAGGTCGGCCCGAAAGTTTCCCTTTTCGATCTCTTCTTCCAGGTTTTTGTTGGTGGCAGCCAGAACCCGGACATCAACTGAAATAGTCTTTTGACCACCCACCCGTTCAAACTTCTGTTCCTGGAGAATACGGAGGATCTTGGCCTGGGTCTTCAGGCTCATGTCGCCAATTTCATCTAAAAACAGGATACCGCCGTCTGCCTGATCAAATTTACCCCGTTTTGAACTGTGTGCCCCGGTGAAAGAGCCCTTCTCATGCCCGAAAAGTTCAGATTCGATAAGTTCTTCAGGGATTGCTGCACAGTTCACCTCGATCATGGGGCGGTCAGCCACCAGCGAATGGTGGTGGATGGATTGGGCAATCAGTTCTTTTCCTGTCCCATGCTCACCACGGATCAATACCCAGGCATCTGTGGGAGCAACCAGTTCGATCTGAGCCCTGAGGTCTTGAATGACCTTTGAGTTGCCGGTAATATGAACGGCCTTTTTTGTTTTGGCGCGAAGAATTACATTTTCTTTTTCCAGTTGGGCAAAGCGTAGACCGTTGGAGATGGCAAGAATAATTTTATCATAGGAAAGCGGTTTTTCAACAAAATCAAAGGCACCTTTTCGAGTGGCTTTGACAGCCGTCTCAATATTTCCATGGCCGGAGATCATGATAACTGGCAAGGAGTATACGTCCTTGATTTTTTCAAGGGCAGTCAAGCCATCCATGTTGTCGCCAAGCCAGATGTCGAGAAGAATCAGATCAATGTTCTTTTCTTCAAGAATCGTGAGCCCTTCTTCGGCACTGGAGGTGCAGATGGGAGTGAAACCTTCATCCTCAAGAATTCCCGAAAGGGTTTCCCGGATGGATTGTTCATCATCTATTATGAGAATCGTTTTAGCCATGAATAGTGATTAGTCGCTATCTGCTCTTCGGTCGTTAACCTTCAGCCCGCCTTTTAGCGAGCAGGGGAAGTTCAATGGTGAATATAGAGCCGTGTGGGCTGTTGTCCTGCACCCGAATGTAGCCGTTATGGTCGGCGATGATGGTCGACACAATGGCCAGACCAAGTCCGGTACCTGTTTTCTTGGTGGAGAAGTAGGGTTCGAAGAGGCGGAGTTTATTCTCTTCATTAATACCCGGCCCGGAATCACATACCTGTAAGTAAATACTTTCCCCATCTTCATCAAGGGAAAGGATGAGATCTATTGTACCGCCATCAGGTAAAACTGCAACTGCATTGTCAAGAAGGTTGATAACGCAGCGTTTTATCTGCTCAATGTCAAAGCTGAAAATTGGGATGCTATCCTTTTTTACAACTGTGAAGGTGATTTGTGGATGTGCCTGTTTGTAGAGGAAAAGGGTTTCATCAAGCATCTGGACGATATCGGCAGATGCCTGGTTGATTTTGGGCATCCTGGCAAACTGAGAGAATTCGCTGACCAGTTGTTTAAGTGCATCAACCTGCTTGATAATGGTGCTGGTGCACTGGTCAAAAATAGAATTTTGCTCTTTTAGGATATCTGGATAGCGTCTGCGCAGACGCTGGGCGGAAAGCTGGATAGGAGTGAGGGGATTTTTAATTTCGTGGGCAATCCGCCGTGCAACTTCACGCCATGCGGCCATACGCTGCATCTTCTCCAGTTCTGTCAGGTTGGCAAAGACCAGAACAAAACCAAGAGACTCTCCGTTTTCGTTTTCAAGGCGGGTGAACGTTACGAGGAGGGAAAAATTTTCCCTTAGGACGGAGAGCTTCAGGTGCCGGCGGACAGAGTTCTTTCCGGTGATGTTCAGTTCGCTGATAAAATTATCTATGATACCAGTATGCTCATGGAACAGGACCTCCGAGTATTTCCGGTTAACGAAGAAATCCTTATTGATGTTCAGGAGTTTTTCGGCAAAGCGGTTGATGGTGGTGATCGTGCCGCTATCGTCAATGGAGATGACCCCGGCCTCTACATTCTGCAGAATAATTTCTGTGTATCGTCTTCTCTCTTCTGCATCCCTGGAACTTTTCTGCAGGGCATGGAGGGCGTCAGCAAGTTTGGCATTACTGGAACTGAGGTTTGCAGTCATGGTGTTAAATGAGTCCACCAGCAGTCCCATTTCGTCGTTGGATTCTTTTTCCAGGACAAAACTGAGGTCGCCTTCAGCGACACGCCGGGTGGCCTGAGCCATGGTATCCAGGGGGCCGGTAATGCTTTTTGCAATGTAGAGTCCAAACCAGATGGCAGAAAAAATAATGAGCAGGGTGACAATGAGGAGGATAATGAGCAACCAGAACTTGAAGGGCTTTTTCAGGTATTTCAACTGATTGTAGTCCTCTATCCCTTTGGAGATGAAGTTTAGCCGTTCCAGTTGTTCTTTTTTAATGAGCAGGGTGGTGACCAGAAAGAGCTCTTCTGTGGGCACCCACTCCGACTGAAGAATGTTGACCCTGCGGACAAGATCTCCACTGTTAGATTCTTGAATGATAGTCTCGGGCGCTTGATTTTGCTTAACGGAGTCCAGTGTTGTCAGGGAGATGAGTGGCATCTTCTGGCTGGAAAGCAGGGGGGAGGATGTCGTAAAGACCTTGTTGCGCTGCTCACTGATAAGGCTAAGACTGAGAGCATTTCTGGTGTCGTATAATTTGAGAGCGGTGGCCAGTCTCTTTTCCAAAACATTATTGTCATGATTTATGTCCGGTGGGAGAAGGATTCTTTTTTCTACGGCTTCTCCAAGGACATTCACTTCGTCTTTTGTTTCCTGGAGGTAAGATTTGGCCAGATCCAATGAGTTTTGCAGTGACGTTTCGATATTGGAATTGAACCAGTAATCCATGCTGGTGGAGACAAACTGTAGCGAGACAAAGAAGAGGAGGATGGTGGGGATAAGGGAGAGTGAAATAAAAGAGATGACCAGTTTGCTCTTCAGTTTGGAGCCCAGAACATTCTTCTTGCTTTCGAAAAACAGTTCTGCCAGGTTCCGAAGGACCAGGAAGAGCATGATAAGAACCAGGATGACATTGAGGTTGATTACCCCAAAGATCAGGATATCGCTGGAAACTGGCAGGGTAATGTCAACATTGACCAGTGAGCTTTCCAGCCAGACAAAAAGAGGGATGAGGCAGAGACAGATAAGGATGATCTGCCTGATAAGACGCTTTTTTTGCAGCCGTTGCCTGCTACTGAGCTGTTGCCTGCCAGGCTGTTGTAACTTCTGCTTTACGATATCCCGGGTATCTTTGTTGTCCATGGATGCTTGAAAAGAGTTGTCTAGGAGGCTGTCCGAGAACAGCAATTTTTTCTCAAATTGAAACATTTGGAAAATTTTACCACAGGCATATACTTACTATTCCGAGGATAAAATTTTCCAAATAACGAAGAGTTGCGGGAAAAGTGCATTCTCGGACATCCTCCTAATAAGTGAACTCGATGGTATGCCAGTCCGTTTCCAAATCCCACAGGGAGATAAAAGGAATAACGTAATGGAGGTTCATGGGCAGGGTCTTTTCATATAACTCTGCCTTCATTCGCAGTTCGTAGGAACTGTCAGGCTGAAGTTCTGTAAGTTCAATAACTTTGAGGCCATTTATCTCATTCATTACCTGCATGGCCTCAGTAAGGGTTTCATAAGAAGTTTTCCTGTTGTTTTGTTCCCCGATTTTCAACTGATAGCGTTCTTTCAGGGTGTCATATTTGAGTGTGTGGGAAAAATCCATGGCGGCCAATTCCTCGTCAGGCCAGTTGTTCCTTTTTCGGTAAAGTTCGATGAGGAATGTAAAATGCATGGGAATACCACTGTGCAGAGCCTGTTCCAGTTCTTTACTCTTCTCGTTTTTAACAACGCCGAAAAGAAGGAGATGGGTGTTGGAGGTGGTAATGGTGATATCTTTAAACAGTACATCCTGCCCGGAGTCGGCGAATGTACTGTTTACAGTGCAGAGCAACAGAGTAAAAAGAAGAAAAAAGAGGAAGATTGGATGACGCATCATAGTCTATAAAAAATGTAAAACCACGGAGGAGAGAGTGCAGAGAGAACCTTTTTTTACAATAGGTAGAGCTCTGTGGTGTCTGTGCCCCCGGTGGTGAAGTTGTCATATCGTAAAAAACACTGTTAATAGAATACTCTGAATAGGATATTTATGTAACCTAAATCATACAAACGGGTTTCTCTTGACAGGAGCAGGTGACAACACTAACATGTGCATATGTTATTAACGTCTCTTTTGCAGGGAAGATTAAATCCTGCTGCCCATGGAGGGTAGTGGAGAAAATATATACATTGTACATTTTATCAAGGAGGAGAGTATGAATCGCAATGACGATCTCTATATTGCCCAAAGCGAAAAAAGTGTTGCTCAGTTTGCATCTGATTTCAGTGAGATAGTGAAAAAGTATGATTTTGTTGTCAACAACAGTAACACAATGGATATGAAGACAACGTTCCATGAGCATGGGGGAGAAGTGCCGGATGACTTTGATCTGCATATGATGCAGGTTTGCAAACCCACCAAGGCCGACAAAAGTCTGACCGCAAACCCTGAAAGGGCCATCCTTATGCCCAAATTTGTAATGGTTTTTTCTAAAGACGGGAAAACCCAGATTCGTTATATGAGTTACAGCGCCGATGCTATTACTGAAATGGTTCCTGACGATTCAAAGTTTCCGGAATCACTGGGCCAGACTTTTTCCAAGATTCGTTCCATGATTGATGAGGCCAGATAGCAATGTGGAACTTTTTGATTTCAATTAATAAAAAACTTGTCTATGCGATCCCGGTCATGATCCTGCTGGGTTTTGTCTTCGGTAAAATTGTATCTGCCGAGACCGTCATACAGATGAAAGTTTTGATAGTTCCATTGACCTTTCTCATGGTGTATCCCATGATGGTCACTCTGAATATTAAACATCTGAAAGATGGGATAAAGAATGTCAAATTGCAGCTTTTAACCCAATCTATCAATTTTTTGGTTGTTCCATTTCTTGCCTATGGGTTAGGGCTCTGGTTTTTCCCTGATAGCCATTATATGGCTCTTGGGCTTTTGCTTGCTGCTTTGTTGCCCACCAGCGGGATGACTATCTCATGGACCGGGTTTGCCAAAGGGAATATGGGAGCAGCAATTAACATGACTGTTATTGGCCTGACTCTCGGTTCCCTGCTCACCCCTGTGTATGTCATGTTTCTTTTGGGAGCCAAGGTGGATATGGATAGTATACTGGTGGTCAAACAGATTGTGTATATTGTCTTTATCCCGATGCTACTTGGCTATTTTACCCGTGCATATTTTATAAAAAAATATGGACAAAAAGAATTTAAAAAGACCTGGGCACCACGTTTCCCTTCGCTTTCCACCATTGGCGTGCTTGGCATTGTTTTTGTCGCCATTGCCCTGAAGGCTGACAAACTGTCTCAGGATCCGATGGTACTGTGGATGATATTAAAACCACTTTTAATCATCTATTTCATAAACTATGCTCTTGGAACCATTATCGGGAAGTTGTTTTTTGAGCGGGGCGATGCCATTGCTCTTGTCTATGGCACCGTTATGCGTAACCTCTCCATTGCACTGGCAATTGCCATTAATGCCTTTGGTGAGAAGGGAGCTGATGCAGCACTGGTGATTGCTGTTTCATATATTATTCAGGTTCAGTCGGCTGCCTGGTACGTGAAGCTGACCAATACATTTTTCGGAGCACTCGAGAAAAAAACAATTTAGGAGATATTTATTATGCGTATAGCAATACCAACCAATAATCCCGGTGGCATGGAAGCCACCCGTTCTGACCATTTTGGACATTGCGATGTTTTTACACTGGTGGAAGTGGACTCAGAGAAGAAAGTTACTTCAGTGGAAACCTTACCAGTACCTGATCATGGTGCCGGGGGCTGTATGGTGCCGGTGCAAACTCTGGCTGATGCCGGAGTGCATGCCATTGTTGTGGGTGGAATAGGTGCGAGGCCGATGCAAGGATTCGCTGAAGCGGGCATTGATGTGTACTGGGCCGATCGCAATTCTATTCCGGATGCAACTGCGGTCATGGAGAAGTTTTCTGCAGGTCTGTTGCCTAAAATGAATACTGATCAGGCCTGTAGTGGAGGAAGCAACTGCCATCACTAATGCATTTATTTGCTTTTTGCTTACGATAGGGTATAAATGATCTGTAGTGAAACGGTGGAATCTGACATTGATCTCTTAACGAACTGGTTCCACCGTTTTTTTTATTGTTTCAATAATTCCGGATCTTCCGGTGTTAACACTGGTAAGTTATGTCACCAAGACCAAAGAAATTGAGAACGTGTGAGGGGAATTTTTGTGGCCGGGCCTTTAAGCCTACAGGAACACCACTTTCCAAGCTTGACCAGATCGAACTTTTCCGTGATGAAATGGAGGCCTTGCGCCTCTGTGACCGTGAGGGGCTGACGCAGGAAGAGGCAGGTGAGAAAATGGGAGTGTCCCGGGGGACCATTCAGCGTATTATTACCATTGCAAGAAGAAAGACAGCAGAGGCCCTGTCAGAGGGGCGAGCCCTTATATTCGTTGATGATTGAGTCAGCAGCTGAATACAGATAATAGAGTACTTTCTTCTTAAATGTTTTCTCTGGTCTTGTGAAATTCAATATCAGGCCATTTTTCCATAAAGAAATTGAGCATCCATTCGTTCTGTGCCAGATAGGTAAGGAAACCCTCTGCATCCACGGCCAGTGATGCCTGATTCTTCTGTTCAAATTCAGCCAATTTCTTTTTGTCCGCACATTCCACCCATCGTGCAGCTGCAAAATCGATGGGTTCGTAGATCGCATCCACCCCATATTCATTTTTCAGCCTGGCAACAGTGACCTCAAACTGGAGAACACCCACTGCTCCCATGATATGAGATGTCCCGATTTTGGGCCTGAAGACCTGGATAGCACCTTCTTCAGCCAGCTGCTGTAAGCCCTTCTGCAGCTGCTTCATCTTGAGCGGATTCTTGAGAATGACTCGACGGAAATGTTCGGGAGCAAAGTTGGGGATTCCGGTGAATTTCAGTTCTTCTTTCTCGGTAAAGGTGTCGCCGATTTTGATTGTGCCGTGATTGTGCAGGCCAATTATGTCGCCGGGCCAGGCCTCTTCCACGTTGGCACGGTCCTGGGCCATGAAAATTGTGGCATTTGAGAGGGTGATCTCTTTACCCAGTCGATGGTGTTTGACTTTCATCCCCCGGGTAAATTTCCCGGAGCAAATGCGAAAGAAGGCGATACGGTCCCGATGGGCCGGGTTCATGTTGGCCTGGATTTTAAAGGTAAACCCGGAAAAATCTTCTTCTTCAGGCGCGACATCTCTGCTCTGGGCAGCACGTACACCGGGAGGAGGAGCCATTTCCACGAAGGCATCAAGGAGTTCCCGGACACCAAAGTTATTGACGGCAGAGCCGAAAAAGACCGGCGTTTGGCTGGCACTGAGGAAATGATTATACTCGAGAGGGTTTGCGGCACCCTCCAGCAGATCAATATCGTCACGCAGAAGTTGTGCGTCATAGTTACCCAGAACTTCATCAAGACGCGGGTCATCCAGAGAATCGATGGTGATGCCATCCGGGGCACGTGTAGCCTGGCTGGCAGTAAAGAGATGGATCTGTTTTTTATAGAGATTGTAGACCCCTTTAAAGGTTTTTCCCATGCCAATTGGCCACGAGAGGGGGGTGCATTCGATCTGCAGTTTATCCTCGATGTCAGCCAGGATATCCAGAGGGGCCATCCCTTCGCGGTCCAGCTTGTTGATGAAGGTGATCAGAGGAGTGTTACGCATGCGGCAGACTTCCATCAGTTTTTCTGTCTGCGTCTCCACACCTTTGGCAGAATCTATGACCATAATGGCTGAATCCACTGCCGTAAGAACCCGGTAGGTGTCTTCAGAAAAATCCTGGTGACCTGGAGTGTCGAGCAGGTTCACCTCATAACCATCATAGGTGAATTTCATCACTGAGGTGGTAACCGAGATACCACGTTCCTGTTCAATGGCCATCCAGTCACTTGTGGCATGGCGCGCAGCCTTGCGGGACTTTACCGCCCCTGCCATGTTGATTGCCCCGCCGTAGAGAAGGAGCTTTTCTGTGAGGGTTGTTTTTCCAGCGTCCGGATGACTGATGATACCAAAGGTTCGTCTTTTGGCTATTTCTTGATTAAGTCGTTTACTCATGGTGAAGCTCTGTAACTGCTCAGCAGCAGCTCATTTTCGTCTATTTTGTCCTTGTTACATAGCCTACTATATTATGCCAAGAAAAAAAGAACGAACCCGAAGCCCTGCTAACCAGTTACACTCAGTGTTGTTTTATAGTTAAATAGCAACGAAGAATCTATTTAGATTTATCGATAGATAGAGTATAAACGTTGTTCTTGGTAAATGAACAGAGCACCATAGGCGTTTTTACGCTGAAAGAAAACCAAAAAATCAAATAGATCATGGAAATAGAGAGAAGAGTTTTAGTCACAGGTGGTTGTGGGTTTATCGGGGCAAATTTTGTTCGCCTTCTTTTAGAGGAACACCCAACGTGGCGTGTGATAAATCTGGATAAACTCACCTATGCCGGAAACCTGCAGAATCTGACAGGGATAGAGGAAGGTGAATGCTATCGTTTTGTGAAGGAAGACATCTGTGACGCACCAGCTATGGACGAACTTTTTGCTGCAGAGCGGATCGATTCAGTTGTTCATTTTGCTGCGGAATCCCATGTGGATCGCTCCATTACCGGGCCTGCTGCCTTTATTCAGACGAATATTGTGGGGACCTTTTCGCTCCTTGAGGCTGCCAGAAAAAGCTGGCTCGGTGAATCCTGGCATGGAAACGATCCCCGTTTTCTCCATGTTTCAACCGATGAAGTGTACGGATCCCTGGGTGAAACCGGTATGTTTACAGAGACAACACCCTTTGACCCCCGCTCTCCGTATTCTGCCTCCAAGGCATCTTCTGATCATCTGGTAAATGCCTATTTCCATACCTACGGCCTACCGATACTCATCACCAATTGCTCGAATAACTACGGTCCCTATCAGTTTCCTGAAAAACTGATTCCCCTTGTATTTCACAATGCAATGACCGGAAAAGCCCTGCCAATCTACGGAGACGGAAAATATGTCCGTGACTGGCTTTATGTGAAGGATCACTGCGAGGCCATTGTGGAGGTGCTGACAAAGGGCAATATCGGCCAGTCTTATAACATTGGCGGAAATAACGAGAAACAGAATCTTGAGGTGGTAACCTTAATCTGTGACACCCTGGATAAAAAGCTGGGGCTGCCTGAATCAGGGGAACCGCGGCGATCTCTCATACGCTTTGTCAAAGATCGGCTTGGTCATGACCGGCGCTATGCCATTGATGCATCATTTATCAAAGAGCAGCTTGGCTGGGAGCCGAAGGTCACCTTTGAGGTGGGTGTTGAGAAAACTGTGGACTGGTACCTCGCTAACCAGGACTGGGTGGCATCGGTTATTGATGGTTCCTATCGTGAATATTATAAGAAAATGTACAATTGATGGCGCTGTAAAAGCTCTTCACCTCCTTTGCTGCTATGAATTTTTTATCATATCGACATGCCCTGGTGTGCCGATATGATAGAAGATTCACACCCTTAAAACGGGTACAAGCGCACCTCGGATTTGAAGTTTTTCACCCGAAAAAAGGGTACTCTTTTCAGTCCTCCCTTGAGGGGGATAAATACTTAGCCATTCCAAAAAAATAGCTTTTTACGAACTTATCACAATTAATTTATGAAAATTACAGCAACTGCAATACCTGATGTTTTGTTAGTGGAACCCACTGTGTTTGGCGATGACCGGGGATTTTTCTACGAGAGTTATAATGAACAAAAATGGGAGGAACTGACAGGTCTGCAGACCCGGTTTGTTCAGGACAACCATTCCCGATCTGCCCGAAATGTTTTGCGGGGGATTCACTATCAGATTAAACAGCCCCAGGGGAAACTGGTTCGGGTGGTTGTTGGTGAGGTCTTTGATGTGGCAGTGGATCTCCGCCGCAGTTCACCAACATTCGGCCAGTGGGTGGGTGAGAGTCTGAGTGCTGAAAATAAAAAAAGCCTCTGGGTGCCGGAAGGCTTTGGCCATGGTTTTCTGGTGCTTTCCGACGCTGCGGAGTTTCTCTACCGGACCACTGACTTTTATGCCCCGGAATATGAACGCTGCATTGTCTGGAATGACACTGACATCAGTATTGCCTGGCCCCTTGACGGTGAGCCAATTCTTTCCGAGAAGGATAAGAAGGGGGTTCTGTTCAGTCAGGCTGAGTATTACAAATAGTTAGTTCATTTGACTGGTATGCAGAGTCAGGAAGTATCTTAACCGGTAATATCCTTTTCCCTGTTAACCTTGCTGCTGGTAAGCTCTCAATTTTTATAATATTTCTGTCAAAAACATTCTGTTTGTGATTAACTGAATAAAATGTGCAAATAGTGACTCAGAAAGTTGTGAAATAATTCCCTTTAAATATGTCAATATCAACTTATCAGGGAAAGAGTCTCTGATAATCAATGGTTATGCAGATAAGAAATGAGCTGAGGAGGTTAGAGAGAGGGAGGATGCCTATGATTATTTTTCAAATAAAACAGTAGTGATTGTATTCATGCAATTATCAAAATTTTTTTTTATATCGTGCTCCCAAAGCCTTATTACAGTCCATCCTTCTTTTTGTAATTCTGTTGTTACGTGAATATCTCTTTCTTTATTACGGGCTATTTTAGAACGCCAATAATCTACATTAGTTTTTGGCATTGTAAATCGCTCTGGATGCCCATGCCAAAAATCTGAATCTATGAAAACAATTACTTTTTTTCTTCTAAAAACAATATCTGGCTTTCCAGTAATTTTTGTAACATGCTTGGCAAAATAAATTTTTCTTTTTCTTAGTTCTCGCATTACCAGTCTTTCTGGTGTCGTTCCACGAGAACGGATATTGCGCATATTTTTTTGCCGTTGCTCCTTTGTCAAATTATCCATCAAAACTAAACTGCAAAATCCATATAATATGTTTCATCATCAATTTTATAAAAGGTAATGTCACTTCGGCCATATGCCGCTAAGTTGTTTTCTGTTACCAATGCTCCCGAAGCTAACCCAAGACGATTTCTAAAATACTCACCAATCAAACTATTATTATGTGGGGTATGAATAGCCTTGCCATTTTGTTGCGCACGGGTACAAATTATGGTCTTTCCGTCGTCAGTTAACACGGTAAACTGAATTGTATTTTCAGGGAAAAAATCAGTATGGTAAATAGAGGCAGGGAGTCGAATATAGGCTTGGTTGGGGTCACGATTTTGTTCTGGCCGTTGTCCCCAGTTTAAGCCTGACCTTTTCGGCAATGTGCCATCATTAGCAAGTAATGAAATGGTAACCTGGGGTAGTCCCACAATATGATCAGGAGTTGTTTCTTCAAATTCTCCTTGCTCGATTATCTGTTTTTTCTTCCTTGAGTAGTTGTCTTTATAAAGTTGTATAAAGTTTTCAGCATCGTTGTGTTTGCAATAAATAGTATCTGCAAGAAGGTGTTGGAAATAATCAAAAGCGGTATTAGCATTACATGCAGCCATTGCTTCCCGTTGTTTTGACCGAAAAGCATTTTGTGTATAATTGGCAGAACCAGCAAAGCCAAGCAGGGGCTGATCGTCTTTTGTCCAAATGTATACCTTTGAATGAACCGCTGGTGGTGACATAATATAAGAACATTCAAATACACCAGAAAAATCATCTTCTACAAGTTTTTTAAATCCCTTATGGTTGCTTACCGAAAGGCCGTCGTTAGGGCACATACCGACTATTAAATCAACTTTTATATCATGCCCTTGGCTTCTAGCATAATTAATATGGTGAAACGCCATTGCCGCTGTAGCATATCCAGAAACAACATGCAGGTGGTCAGCACCTTGGTTGATCGGATTAATTAAGATATTGTCAAAAAGATTATCCGCAAACATGAGTTACCCTCCACATCCTTGGAACGTTGCTTCCTCTTCGCAGAGTCTCATTTGCTTTTGCAAAGGAGCTTCGTTGTATAGTCCTAAATGTTCTGGCTGTATGTAAGGTGCTATGTTAGGCTGCTCCCACTCATATTCAACGCCTGCAAAACTTTTCAAAATTGATTGAAAAATTATTTGTACACCTTGTGTTGGTACTGCCATACCAATCTGTTTTCGCACGCTTTCTTTTTGTCCGCAAAATATGAAATGATCCGGAAAAGTTTGAAGCCTTGCTCGCTCTCTGTTAGTTAAAGCTCTGTTTTCTTTCCAATGGTAAACATGCGTACCGCCTCCTCCGCTTCCAGTAATGGTATATGCAGGTTTATCAGGATCAAGTCTCTTGTATATTTGGCTAATTTTGGCACCTTTAACATTAAGTTGTAAATGTACCGGTATATCCGCAGTAAAAGCATTTTCTCCAGGTTTAATAAATTTTAATCTTTCTACTACAGTTTTTGACTGTTTAGTATATTCATTATTATTTGCATTTTTATCTATGGGTGGTTCTTCAATGGCTTCACGGCAGGTTTTCATAGAAAATGTTTTACTTGATGGAATTTTAAATAAAACATCCAAATCTTTTCTTATGCCAACTATTATAATTCTATGCCTTGCTTGTGGAACACCATATTGCTCAAATTTATATAAATGAGGGTAAACAGAATACCCTTCATCAAATAAATCTTGTAAAATTTTCTTAAAAGTGCCGCCTTCATTGGCATTTCTCAACCCACCAACATTTTCAGCCAAAAACCACTTGGGCTTAAATTTTGCCAGAGCCTTAACGCCATACGAGTATAATGGTCCATATACACCATTAATTCCTTTTTGCTCACCTACCACACTGAAATCATTGCAAGGGAAACCAAAAGCTATTGCATCAACATTTGATATTTTATTTAGTTTATCATAATCTAATTTCCTAATATCCTTACAGACAACAGTCTCGGGTGTATCAGGGCAAATATTAGACCGATAAGTGTCACATGTGTCTCTGTCATAATCTGTAGCCCAAGCATGTTGGATAGAATATTGTTTATCATGAAAACTAAACGAAGCATTTTTTGCTGCCCAAGCCAAACCACCTGGACCACAAAAAAGTTCGCCAAATCGAAAATTCATTTATTCACCTCAAAATAAGTAGTTAAAAACTTTGTACCAACTTAACATAATTTAGGCTACTCTGGAAGAGCATTAATTTGCGAAAAATCGTCTACTTAGAGGTAACCAAACGAAATTATTGCATAACCAGGCACTACACTTGACCCGCAACCCGTATCCGATTTTTTGGGTAACCCACCAGTCACACATTCGGTCAAGTCTAGCGGTAGCTGGTTGGCGGGCAAGTGAGTTTGAACGTTATGTCAGACATTATATAGAATGAGATTTGTTTATAGTAACGCATTGTAATTAGAGAAATATGATGATAATATGAGCTGGGCGCGTGGTCTAATATGGCCTAAGACATCGTTGTAACCAACGAGAATCCCGGTTCGATTCCGGGCGTGCAAAGAGTATTAAAGCTAATACTCTTTGCACGCCTGAAAACGACAGTATGTTAGACGATACAACTATAAAAAAAATTTACGCTGCCCAGACATTAAACGTAAAAGCACTTGACAAGGCTTGGGCGCACCAAAAGAGAACTATCAACCAACTTATTGTTAAAAATGACAAAGTTGGCATTGATATCCATACAAAACTCCTCGCATTATCCTACTCGGCGTATGCCGAAAGCTTGTTCATAAAACTTATACATACTCCTGATGCATTTAAAACTGATGAAATATCTCAGGTAAAACAAAAAGGTAGAAAAAACATTGTCGAAGGTTGGAAGAAATGTCTTGAGTTAGCCCTCCAGAAAGTCGGGGCAACTGAGCGCTCTAGCCATGTACCAAACGTTAGAAAACGGATCTTGGATTTGATAAATACTTACGTTCTTGACCCTAGCTTGATCAGGAACAAAATAGCACATGGCCAATGGATTCAAGCTTTAAATAACAAAATGACGGATATTAATACTAACACTTCAGCAAAGATTAAGAAGCTTGATCCTATAAAACTGGAAGTCAATCGATTTGCTTTTACAGGGTTATACAGAATTGTAGAAGATATAGTAAAATCTCCTAATAAAGCTCATATGCGTGACTACTGGGTAACATTAAGTGACATTGAGCAAAAACTGTCAGAAACCAAACACTGGTGCATTGAGGATAGAGAACAGATGTTATTAAGAAAAAGACAAAGAAAAACATAACAAAAAAATGCACCCGACTGGCTCACACGCACGATCTTCAGAGATTTATCCAGGACTGTACTACGCCCAATGTTTCCGGTAAATCCAAGGCCAGCCGGTGATTTAGAACGTTATGTAAACCATGTCCTGTATAGAACATAATTAATGAATTTTAAAACTAAGAAGGTGGCTCTATATGTGTTGGGTCTAATCACAAGCGCTGTGATTAGCTTCTACGCTTTATGGGCTGCAATGTTATATTCTTGGAGGAATGCCAATGGTTCTTGGTCTGCAGAAAAAGCGGCTCCTTGGGCTTATGGTTCACTGGTTTTATGCGTAGTATTCTTAATTGTATTTATTTACTTCATCGCAAGGCTTGTTAGATTACGAAAAGTATCGGGCCAAATCTAGGTTATGTCGGCTTGAGATTGCCAGATCGAAGATATTATTGTCTCAACAATACTCCAACTTGAGGTGCCTACTGTATATACGTAATAAAATAACGACCGGATTTATGCTACAATAAGGTCATCAATATCCTGTTTTTTCTATAAAAGAAGAAGGAGGACAACATGGCCGCAGAAAGTAGTATATATGAGACGTACTGTCTCACTGAT
>JAIPEF010000020.1 GCA_021737265.1 Desulfocapsa sp.
GTCCGAGAATAGACATTTTTTCTCAAATCGAGGCATCTGTGAAAAATAAGCACAGGCATATACATAATATTCCGAGCATTATTTTTCACAAGCAACGAAGAGTTGGGGAAAAAGGGCATTTTCGGTCAGGCTCCTAGGTGTTGCATCATTGAGGAAAACATAAGGTTATAACATACTATAAAAACAATTCTGATTACGTATGAAACTCAGCCAGCTTTTTGAAGCATTTGCAATATACTGATAGGAATATAACAAAACAACTGCATTCCCGGAAACAACCTCTGGACAAGCCCGATAAAGGAACTCGGGAATGACGGCAGAGGGATTCACAGTCATAAGCTGAAATATCAATGTGTTGCAATCTCTCGTCATCCTATGCTTAAAGAAGAGAGCTTTTTACGACGCCATCAAATATGAAAAATTGTAAAGATCACAAATTCGCAAGTATCGACATCTCTAATATGTGTTATGGAGGCAACAAGTACATACCATTTGCCCGTGGCGCTATGGTTGTATAATCACGGAATACAGGTTGTTGTGGAAAACCCCTTAAAGTCAAAAGGTTTTGCCAGATGCACTTGCAGCGGCATAAAACCGGTCGTTGTCAATAAAGATGTCGCTTTTGTTGCACCATTGCAAGGGTTGCCTGAAAGCAGGAGGGTTTGCACACCCTTTGATATTTCTGTAATTTTATCAGGTTACGACGTTATGAGCTCAGCAAGCTGAGCATTGATTGTCTCAGATTTTTTAATTTTCTCAGCCCAATTCTTTCAGGGCTGCAAGGGCTGTTTTCTTCAAAACCCGAAATTCTGAGAAAAGGTCCCGCTCCAAAAGGATATTCAAGGAACTCAGCGCCGGCAGCAGAAATTGTCTGAAAAAAACTTTCTTCTTCTGCTTTGCAAGAAAAGCAAATGCCCCGACAATCTGCAGGTTCCTCTGCAGAGCCAAAAGCAGATACTCTTCCCTGAACTTTCCACGATCAACTGCTGCCAATTCTTCCAGCTTATCGAGATATAACTCCAGCAACTCATCCTGCAAATTTATGGAAAGTGAAACATAGGGGTCAATAAGAAGTGAGGCCAGATCATAGCCGAGTGGACCCAGTCGTCCACCCTGAAAATCAATAAAGCAGGGTTCATCTTTGTGGAGCATAATATTGCGAGACTGGAAATCACGGTGAAGAAAATAATCGGCTGCTATCAAGGCCACCTGTTCAGCCAGAGCAACGAACTCTGCCTTCAGACCGGAAGGCGCCTGTCTGCCAAGGAAATCCTGCCAGAATGCACGAAGGAAGTATCCGGATTCACGCTCCAGCATCAACGAACGATCATATCGCGGCGTATCCCAGCACCAGCCAGGATCAAACCCTTCCGCCCCCAGAACCTGCATAACTACCAGACTTTCAACGACCTTCTTGTACGATGCACGAATTCTGGCTACAGGATCACGTTCCTTCTTCTGCGTTTGCAAAACATAGTCATGGAGTTTACAGTCGCCCAGATCTTCAAAAAGCAGTATGCCAGACTCTTCATCCCAGCCATACTGTTCAGGCACACGAACACCCTGTTGTATGAGATGCAGGCCTATAGCACGCGCTGCTCTGGCCTCCTTCAAACCATCAGCACTTATAGAGGGCGGAGCAACCGCAAGACATAGCCCCTGACCATTCAGCAAAATCCGCCAGAACTTCCTACTTGAGCCATCTCCCATTAAAGGAGTTATCTTCAGGCTGTGTTCACCTGCACCCGTCAGCCCTGCCTTTTGCAGGAGATCATTCATAACTGCCATATTCCGGCTTTCATTTTTATCAATCATGTATACAATGTAGCCATTGGAATAAAAGAATGGCAACAGAAAAATAACCCTACTAATCTAATGACTCCAGCGAGCAACAACATCTTTCATAAGTCCCTTGTCGATGACCGGGAAATTACCATCACCTATGAGCTGGTACCTGGCCGCGGATCAGGGGGTAAAAGACTGGAAAAGATTCTAAACCTTGCTGAACAAGCCAAAGACGATGGCAGAATCAAGGCTCTTTCCATCACCGACAATCCCGGTGGCCATCCTGCTCTGTCGCCAACATCTCTAGGCCTTGACATTCAGGCCTTGGGGATATCACCGCTTATCCATTTCTCCCTCAAAGATAAAAATCGCAACATGGTGGAGAGCCAGTTGTTTGAATGCCATCGCCATGACCTGCTCAATCTCCTTGTCCTTGGAGGTGATTACCCAAGGTACGGTTTCGAGGGACAGGCCATGCCTGTTTTTGATCTTGATTCCACACAACTGCTTACCCTTATTGAACGGTTGCGTCACCACTCAACTGTAAAGAAAGGTGCTCCAGGTGGGGTTATGGACCTCCCCCCCATGGATTTTTTTGCAGGCTGCGTGGTCTCGCCATTTAAAGTTCTGGAATCAGAACAGGTGTGGCAATATGTAAAACTGCTCACCAAAATCAAGAGTGGTGCCCGGTTTGTTATCAGCCAGCTTGGCTATGACATGAAAAAGTACGGGGAACTTGTCCGGCTGATGAAGAATCTACAGATCTCCATTCCCCTTATTGCCAACGTCTTTATTCCAAGCCTTGGTGTGGCCCGTATTATGAACAACGGACGGGTTCCAGGCGTCATTTTACCGGACACACTCCTCTCTCGTATGGAGGAGGAAGCAGAATGTAAAGACAGGGGAGAAGAAGCCAGATTGCTGCGGGCTGCAAAGATGGTTTCAACTCTGCAGGAGCTGGGATACGCAGGGGTACATCTTGGCGGCAACAACCTGGACTTTGACAAAATTTCATTCCTCCTGGATAAAGTTGATGAGTTTAAGGGTAAAAATCTGGAAGAAGACGTACACTTCCCGGAACCATTCACCTGGTATCTGCATGACGACTGTAAACAACACCCCAGAGAACGATCCTTTTCCTTTCTCTACAGCGCTAACGACCTTGTCCATCGACAAGTTTTCACTGGAAAAGGCCGTTTTTTCTCCATGGCAAAAAAAATCAGCCTGAATGCAATCAAACACAAACATTTGCAACGGTTGTATACCTTTTTTGAACAGCTTTCCAAAAAACTTCTTTTTCACTGCCGCATGTGTGGGGACTGTACTCTGGCAGAGTCCAACTACCTCTGTCCTCAGTCTGGATGTCCAAAAAGAATGATTAACGGCCCCTGTGGAGGCTCCATAAATGGCTATTGTGAGGTCTACCCAAAAGAGCGGCTCTGTTTCTGGGTGCGCAGTTATCGCCGCGGCCCTACCCCTGACTGTAACAACATCCACGAGATTCCTGTGCTTCCCCCCAAAGACTGGTCTTTAGACCAAACGTCCTCCTGGTTGAATTATTTCTCTGGAAAGGACCACTGCAAACTGCAAGTACAGGATAAAAAGGATGAAGATGCCCCGTAGGAAATACTCTTGGGGTGATGAAGGTAAGCGAAAGTTTAGCCCTCCCTTCAGACTTTTTTTTCTTCTCCCTTTCTGCTATCATCGGCAATGGTTTCAAAATAAAAAAGAATATGAAAATAATCATGCAAGCTAACCCATCTGCCTCCTGCCTCCTGTCACCAGCACCCTGAGATGCATACGCTTAAAGTCCAACTGGGGCTTACCTTCTCTGTCCTCCTCTTTATCAGCATGTTCCTTTTCGGCCTTGTACTGCTGATGTTCTGGCAACGGAACGAGATCCACCAGGAAACCCTGGTCAGTAGCAGACTTTTACAGTTAGCCTCGTCCTCCCTGTTGCCCACCACCCATGAACCAGGTTCGAAAGCTTTTTCACCGGAAACGGCTCAACTCTTTGAGGAGAGTGGGATTCTCTGCCTCCAGTGGCAAAAAAAGGGCTCTAGCATCATATTCTCACATGGTACCTGCCCCACTGAGCCTTCCCTTATTCCACTCCTCCATGAGGCATCACAGGGCGGCAGCAAAAAAACCAGTTATTCCGGAATGACCTGGAATGGTTTCTTTTTCACAAGACAATTTCTGCTGTTGGCCACCCCCTTTCAGGATGGAGAAGAATCTTATGGTGCAATAGGCCTTATCCGCTCCCTGGAAAAGAGTAGCATGGCCATCCACAACGTGCAGAAAATTTTTCTCGCTTATTTGGTGATCAATGTTCTCATATTTACAACCATCGGCTTCACTCGTTTGGTGCATCTGGTTATTCGTCCCATACAGCGGCTGGCAGAGCTTGCGGACTCACGTAGAGACCAGAGCGATACCAGCTTTTTCCCGGGTGAGAGATGGGGAGAATTCACCCAGCTGTCTCTCAGCCTCAACCGCCTGGTATCCCGCATAGACGGCGATAAGCAGGAACTGCGCTCCACGGTTCAATCGTTAAAAGCAGCAAACGAAGAGCTGCAAAAAAACCGTGACGAGATGATTCGGGCTGAAAAACTGGCTTCAATTGGCAGACTTTCAGCCGGTCTTGCCCATGAAATTGGTAATCCATTGGGAATTATCCAGGGGTACATAGACCTCCTTAGCGACAACACACTTGACGCAGAAGAAAGAAAAGAGTTCAGCCAGAAAGCTCTTCATGAACTCAACAGAATCAACACGCTTATCCGCAATCTCCTTGACCTCTCCAGAATACCCACGGCATCAACTATTGCCACCATCGAAGTGCACACACTGCTCAAAGACATTTTAGAAACCATACGTATCAGAAAAACCGTTGTTAAAATTAACTATACAACTGACCTGCTGGCAGAAGACAGTAGTGTTACTGTTGACAGCGATGGTCTGCGGCAAGTTTTTTTAAACTGCATCCTGAACTCCATTGATGCCATTGAGGAGAAGACTGGCAGTGAAAAAGGGATGATCCACATGGCGACCGCCAATAGCATATCCGGGGAGAATGAAAATTTGATCCGGATTAGTCTTCAGGATAATGGTGCCGGCATAAGCGAGGAACACCTTGAAACCATATTTGATCCTTTTTTTACCACCAAAGAGGTGGGCAAAGGAACCGGCCTTGGCCTTGCTGTCGCCCACAATTTTATTAAAAAATCCGGTGGCCGCATCCACGTTTCATCAACACTGGGACGAGGAAGTACAGTCACCATCACTCTCCCTCTGGCTTCACAGGCAGATTCTCCACCACAGCAGGAAAAAGAGGCATGAAAGAAAAAAAACGACTCCTGATCATTGACGATGAAGAGAACATGAGACATATGCTCTCAGTGGTCACCAGCAAAGCCGGGTATCAGGTGGCCATGGCCGAAAATGGAGAGCAGGCTCTGGCTATTCACCAAAAGGCTCCCTTTCCTTTCATCCTCTGCGATCTGAAAATGCCGAAGATGGATGGACTCCATTTCTTAAAGGCCCTTAAAGAAAGTACTGCCTCTCAACCCATTATTATCATGATGTCAGCCTATGCGACCATCGATGACGCTGTTGAAGCCATGAAAGCCGGGGCCTATGACTTTATCACCAAGCCCTTTAAAACAGCGGAAATCCTCCTGGTACTAGAGAAAGCCAGTGATCATCTGCACCTGCGCGAGGAAAACCTCAGGTTAAAGGCCAAGGTCGAAGAACTCGAGGGAGCAGACAGTTTTAAAGAGATCATTGCCCATTCCGAAAAAATGTGCTCCCTGCTGCAACTCACTGAAAAAGTGGCCCGCTATGACACAACTGTCCTTATCACCGGTGAATCCGGTACCGGAAAAGAACTGATCGCCAAGGGAATTCATCGGCACTCAAATCGAAAAGACAAACCATTCATAGCAATCAACTGTGGTTCAATTCCGGAAAATCTCCTGGAAAGCGAATTCTTCGGCTATGTCAAAGGTGCCTTCACCGGAGCAGACCACGATCGTAAAGGATTGTTTGAGGAGGCTGATTCCGGCACCCTTTTCCTTGACGAAATAGGTGAACTTCCCCTTAGTTTACAGGTAAAGTTATTACGCGTACTGCAGAAGCTCGAGATACGGCCTGTGGGAAGCCTCAAAACAATAAAAATCAATGTCCGGGTGATCACAGCAACTGCCAAAGATATGGAACAGGAGGTAGCAGAGGGACATTTTCGCGAGGATCTTTTTTACCGCCTCAATGTCCTCACCCTGAAACTTCCTCCATTACGGGAGAGAAAAGAAGATATTCCTTATCTCTGTAGCCATTTCCTCTCCAGGCTCAACGCAAAAATGGATCTGGCAATAGAGGAAATTTCTCCTGAAGCCATGAGCATTCTCCTGGCACAGGAGTGGAAAGGGAATGTCCGGGAACTGAACAACTGCCTGGAACGCGCTGCCATCACAGCTGAAACAAACCAAATTCTTCCTGTCAACCTTACAGGATCGTGGGGGAACGCTCCCTGCAATGAAGAGCTCAATGAACTGCTGGGAACCTTTTCCCTCAAACAGGCAAAGAAGATAGTGGAAACAAAAATGATCAGCAGGGCTTTGGATACCTGTAAAGGCAATAAGAGCATGGCCGCAAGAATGCTTGAAATAAGCTATCCCTCTCTTTTGGCTAAAATAAAAGAATATCTGGATTGACAAACATGAAGTTCCCTTTCCACATACGTTTTCTCTTTCTCGTATACAGAGTCCTCTGGATCTGCGTCACCCCCCTGCTCCTCCGCTCCCAAAGATTAAAAGAGGGCGCTGCTGAACGGAGTCTCCAAAGTGTCAGTTTTTCTAAAGTCGACCTCTGGATTCATGCGGCATCCGTGGGAGAGGCCTACATCGCCAGACAGGTTCTGGAAAGTTGCCCGGAAATTCAGAAATTAACTATTCTCGTTACCACCAATACCTTACAGGGCAGAGAAATACTGGAAAAAGAGCTCGGACAAACTGGCCATAAAATCACCATTGCCTACATGGTCTTTGACAACCCGTCCATTGTCAAAAAAGCCGTGCAGATAGCCGACCCAAAAGCACTGGTACTGATTGAACTGGAGATCTGGCCAGCCCTTATTGCTGAAATGAAAAAACGGGGTAGACAGATTATTATCATCAATGGCAGAATGACGGAAAGGAGTCTCACGGGATATAAAAAGGCAGCTTTTCTGTGGAAAATGCTTGCACCTGACACAATCCTTGCCATCTCAAAAGCGGACAAGAGTCGTTTCCAGACGCTTTTCCCAGGACAAGCACACTATTATGTCCCCAATATTAAATTTGACCGTTTGAAACAATGTCGGATTATTGAAAAAAAACCGAGTAAGCAGAAACGGCTGGTTCTCGCTTCCATAAGAAAAGAAGAGGAACAGGAAGTCCTCTTTCTCATAACAGGGTCCCTGGCAATATTCCCTGAGCTGAAAATTGACCTTTTCCCGCGCCATCTTCACCGGATAAGATACTGGGAAAAACTGCTGGCTGAAAAGAATATCAGTTACGCACTCAAGACAACCAGCCCACAGGATAACTCCTGTTCTGTGCTTATCTGGGATATTTTTGGTGAATTAATCAATGCATATCAACAAGCTGATGCAGTTTTTGTTGGCGGGAGTCTGGCTCCCCTTGGGGGACAGAATTTTATAGAGGCCTTTATGAATGGTGTAATTCCAGTGACAGGCCCTTCCGTATCAAATTTTCTCTGGGCTGGAGAAGAAGTGTTTGCAGACGGTCTCGTCAAAAAAGGTGAGAACAAAGAAGAGGTACTGCAACTCCTTGTGGAGTTGCTGAAAAACCCTGCCGACAAGTCCCTTATTCAACAAAAGGCTGACAAATATATTCGATCTAAGCAAGGTGGCAGTAGAAAAACTTGTCAACATATTGTAGAGTTGCTGGAAAACAGGATAGAGAAAGATACTCCCAATATTGACAAGTAAAGACTATGAAAGTTACCGCAATTATCCCCTCTCGCTATGAATCCAAAAGGTTTCCCGGAAAGGCCCTTGCCGATATCGAGGGAAAGACTATGGTCCAGCGGGTCTATGAACAGGCACAAAAAAGTGACCTTATAGACAGCGTTTACGTTGCAACTGACAGTGATGCCATTCAGACAGCCATCCAGGAAATGGGCGGCAATGTGGTTCTGACATCGAAGAATTGCAGTTCAGGAACTGACCGGGTCGCAGAAGCAGCAAGAACACTAAAACTTGGAGACAATGATATTGTTGTCAATATCCAGGGAGACCAGCCCCT
Source organism: Desulfocapsa sp. (assembly GCA_021737265.1). Lineage (GTDB taxonomy): Bacteria > Desulfobacterota > Desulfobulbia > Desulfobulbales > Desulfocapsaceae > Desulfocapsa. The sequence continues at coordinate 8,094 of JAIPEF010000020.1, forward strand.
TTTGCCACCGGAATGTCTTAACGATCTGGTTCAACCTTTTTTTACAAGCCCGGGACTGGCAATGGCGACCTTGGCCCATGCGATTACTGACGAAAAGGAAATCAATGACCCGAATAATGTAAAAGTGATTTTTGATGGAGCCGGCTTTGCCATCTATTTTTCCAGAGCCAGAATCCCTTTTAGCCGTGACAACACAAAAACAGTTCAATATTATAAACATATAGGGATATATGCCTATACCAACTCTTTTCTTCAGGAATTCTCCCACCTTCCCCATTCAATCCTCGAACACATTGAAAAGCTTGAGCAGTTACGAGTCATTGAAAGTGGACACAAAATACAGGTAACAGTGACAGACTACGATTCACCCAGCGTAGACGACCCTGCAGACATTCAAAAGATACTCCCATTACTGCACGTCGCCCTGTAACATTGGCAAAACACAAAAAACCTCTTTATTTCTCGTCGAGAGTGATGCTATTATAGGGGTTTTTATTTTCATCAACTGTGATGGCGTCACGTACAGTCGTCACCTGTTTCAATTCTGCTATTTATAATATCATTGATACATGCCAAATAAAACAATCCTCACTCGCCTCTACAGGCTCATTCGTCCCTACAAATTCCAGTTCATGGTGGCCATGTTTTCCGCCCTGGTTGTAGCTGGACTGAGCGGTGGCCAGGCATATATGGTAAAACCCCTGCTGGATAAAATCTTTTTTGAAAAGAGCAGCTATTTTCTGGCCATCCTCCCCTTCGCCCTTGTCACCTTGTTTGCTGTAAAAGGTTTTTTTTATGGCCTAAATTTCTATCTTCTAGAAAAAGTAGGACAAACCGTGATCCGCGATTTGCGCATCAAGCTGTTTGATCATATTCACCTGCAGTCACTCTCCTTTTTCCACAACACGCCCACCGGTGAACTGCTCTCACGGGTCATCACTGATATTACTTTCATGCAGGGGGCCATCTCCACTGTCGTTGTCGGTCTGTTACGTGATTTCCTGCAGGTTGTTTTTCTCCTCATTGTCATTTTTTATATGAACTGGAAGCTGGCCCTGCTCTCCCTTATTTTTCTCCCCGCTGCTGCAATCCCCATTGTTAAATTCGGCAGAGCCTTTCGCAGGATCAGCACCAGATGGCAGGAAGAGACAGCAGAGGTTTCTAACATTATGCACGAATCCATTACCGGCGCGCCGGTGGTGAAAGCTTTTACCATGGAGCGCTATGAGTCAAAACGTTTTTCAGCACAGGTTGGAAAGCTCTTTGCAACAATCATGGAAGATGCAAAATACCGTCGGATCCAACATCCGCTCATGGAGGTTATCGGTGGCATCGGCATGGCACTCATCATCTGGTTTGGCGGCAAGGAGGTCATTGCCGGCAACTCCACTCCCGGCACCTTTTTTTCTTTCCTCACAGCCCTGGTGATGATCTATGAACCGATCAAGGCGGTCAGTAAGATCAATTCCACTGTGCAGCAGGGACTGGCTGCAGCAGTCAGGGTTTTTGGCCTTCTTGATCAGGAGCCTGCCATTGTCTCCAAAACTGATGCCAAAGAACTGCCGCCCTTTTGCCATGATATTCGTCTCCAGGATCTCCAGTTCAGTTATGATGGGGAAACCCCGGTACTGAAAGATATCAATCTCACTGTACAGGCTGGAGAAATCATGGCCATTGTCGGCCCCAGTGGTTCAGGAAAATCCACCCTTGCCAACCTGATCCCCCGTTTTTTTGATATAAAACAAGGCTCGCTTCTCATCGATGGCCTTGATATTCGCGATGTCACTTTAAAATCGCTTCGCGACCAGATTGCCCTGGTCACTCAACAGACTATTCTTTTTAACGAAAGTATCCGCGACAACATTGCCTATGGTGATCAAAACCGTTCCGAAGAAGACATCAAAAAGGCTGCTGATGCAGCCCATGCCCTCAAATTCATAGAAAAACTCCCTCAAGGCTTTGATACCGTCATCGGTGAATCCGGAATCAGACTTTCCGGTGGTGAGCGGCAGAGACTTTCCATTGCCCGAGCCATCTTGAAGAATGCTCCCATCCTTGTCCTTGATGAAGCAACTTCAGCACTAGATACAGAATCAGAAAGGGAGGTGCAGAAGGCGCTGGAGAATCTGATGAAAGACCGTACCACCTTTGTTATTGCCCATCGGCTTTCCACCATCAAGAATGCGGATCGCATCATTGTCATCAAAGATGGAAGGATCGTTGAAGAAGGGACCCATGAGGCCCTTCTTGCACTTGCAGGGGAGTATGAGACTCTTTATAATATGCAGTATCAGGACTGACGGAAGCAGATACGCCTTTTAACTCTAATACCACTGAATCTTCATCCTTTTATTATGAACTCACTTACGCAAAAAGCGACACTGGCAGCATCGCCGCTTCTTGTTCTTTTTGCCTTCGCACTTCCCCTCTCAACATCCGCCGCATCTATCCTTGCCATTCTTCTCCTTCTTGTCTGGATGATACCAGGCAACATGAAAGAAAAATTCAGGGAGATCTTTCACAACCCGGTGGTCATTGCAGTACTTTTTTATATTGCTCTACATCTTATCGGCCTGCTCTGGAGTGAGGATCTGGTGTGGGGGGCCGAGATCCTGAAAAAACAGTGGAAGCTCCTTCTCTTTCCGGTTTTTCTTACCCTGGTCAGAAAAGAACATACACGATATTATTTGGGGGCCTTTGTCGCAGCGATTTTTCTGAAGGCGTGTAAGGCCTACCTGGTCTGGCTCGGCCTGATCACTCTTCCGGTGGGATCAGTTTTCACAACCGTGGGAACCAGCCATGTCATATACAATCCCATGCTGGCCCTGGCCTGCTACATCATTCTCCAGAATCTGCTTTTTGGAAAAAACACACGCCTTGCTCAATGGGCACAAGCGTTCCTCTTCCTGTTCCTCTCCTGCAATATGTTTATCACAGTCGGACGAACAGGACAGGCTGTCTTTTTTGTCTTGCTAGCCGTTGCCCTGGTTCAATTTTTTTATATCCGCTCAAAAAAAATGCTGCTGGCAGCGCTTGTTCTCTTCCCCCTCCTGCTACCAGCAACATATCTGGTCAGCAACACCTTCCAGCAACGTATAAATACCGCAGTTGACGAAATTCAAAATTTCAATTCCGGAGAAATCACCTCCATGGGTTGTCGTGTCTGGTACTGTAATAATACCCTGCTGCTTATCGGTCAAAACTGGCTAACAGGGACAGGAACAGGTGATTATCCCAGTGAGTACGCAAAAATTAATCAAGTGAACTCGCCGACCATGCCCAACACAGACAACCCCCACAACCAGTATCTCCTGACAGTTGCCCAATTTGGAATTGCCGGCCTCTTTAGCATTGCTGCCATTTTCCTCAGTCAACTTGTTCTGGCTTTCAGAAAAAAAAATGCTCTTGCCCCTTTGGCCCAAGCCTTCCCAATTTTTTTCATGGTTATTATGTTGGGCGAATCGTACCTCCAGGTGTATGGCACCGGATTTCTTTTCTCTCTCTTCAGCTCCTTTTTATACAAAGATTTCAGCTGACGGCTCAGTGGCCTGTATGATCAAATACCATCAGGATTCCATAGATTTTGATTCTCTCCATGCCAATAATATCGACCGCCTTCAGCTGTCCATGGTACCCGGCAGCAGTCACCTCCTGGAAGTCGGCTGTGCCACTGGCTACATGATAGAATACCTTGCCAGGGAAAAACAGTGCAAGGTGATGGCGGTGGAGGCAGATGAGGATCAGGCGAATGTAGCCAGAAAGCGGGGAATTGATGTCATTACCGGCTTTATTGACGATCCCGCCACCCAACACAGCCTCGAAGTCTATACACAAGAAAATGGTCTGTTTCAGGTTATTTTCATGTCTCAGGTCATTGAGCATATCAGAGACCCGGCTGCCACTCTTTGTGCGCTGAAAAACTGGCTGCATCCGGATGGCTTCCTGATTATTTCGACCTGCAGTATTGTCCACTGGAAATGCCGCCTCCAGATCCTTCTCGGTAAATGGGAGTATCAGGATTATGGTATTTTTGACAGAACCCACCTGCGTTTTTTTACCATCAAAAGCTTTGCAAATCTTCTCAATGAATGCGGGTACAAAGCAATTGATTTTAATTATACCTTTGAGGACATCTGCCCCTTTAAAATACTTTTCGATACCCGTATCCTTGCCCCTTCTGATCTCTTGCGCCTTATACCCTTTGTTGGCATAAGGCTGCGAAAAATGTATACTGATCTTTTCAAAAACCTCCTTGCCACCCAGTTTGTTTATAAGGCAGAGATATTCAAAGAACTTTCAAACAAGGCCCCGGCAGATACAAAATAAAATGATCTTCAGCAAAAAAAACAGATCAAACCTGACCCGAGATCATTTCAACAGTCCTCTATTGGCAATCGGCGAACACACCTATGGAGAACCGGACATTCTCACCTTTGACACAACAACACGCTTAACCATTGGTCGCTTCTGCTCCATTTCGGATAAAGTTACCATTATTCTGGGAGGCAATCATCGACAGGACTGGGCCACAACCTACCCCTTTCCCGCTCTCCCTGAAGAATGGCCTGAAGCACTTGCAATTTCAGGACATCCCGCTTCCAGTGGAGAACTAGTAATTGGAAACGATGTATGGATCTGCTATGGTGCAACCATTTTATCAGGGATAACCATAGGCCATGGTGCTGTTATTGGAGCAGAATCCGTTGTCAGTAAAGATGTTGCCCCCTATAGTGTCGTTGCTGGCAATCCTGCCAAAGAGATAAAAAAGCGATTTGACGACGCAATGATCGCCAAACTTCTCCAACTGGCCTGGTGGAACTGGCCGGAAGACAAAATTCGCAGCAATCTTAACCTTCTCTGTTCATCCCGCCTTGAAGAGCTGACTGAGCTATTATGAAATCAACTCCTCAATGCTCCATCATTATAATCAGCTACAATCATTATGATGACACAACCGGTCCCTGCCTGCAAAGCTTGCGTGCAGATCCAACAAAATTTGAAATCATAGTTGTCGACAACAATTCAGACGAACAAACCAGGCAGAGTCTGCAACAGGCCTCTGTTGACGATCCTCGTATCAAACTTATCCTCAACCCGACAAATACTGGTTATGCAGGTGGAAATAATATCGGAGTCAGTCATTCCACCGCCCCTCTTCTTATCCTGCTCAACAGTGACACCAGAGTTCTCCCGGATTCAATTCCCTATCTTATTGGGCTAATGAATAAGCACCCAGAATGGAGCATGCTTGGACCGATAAGCAATCAGAGTGGTAACGACCAACAGATCCACACAACTGCTTCAACCCCCGAGAAGATATTAGCTGAAGGAGATCACTGGTGTCGCCATTCCACGGGTTTTCATTATGCAACAGACGTTGTCCATTTCTTCTGCGTCATGATCAGAAAAAAAGTATATAGTCAGCTTAATGGCCTGGATGAGGAATTCGGCCTGGGATATTATGAAGACATTGATTTCAACTATCGAGCAACAAAAAGTGGTTTACAGTTGATGATTACCGAAGATGCCTTTATCTACCATCGTGGTTCCGGCAGTTTTCCCAAGAACTGCAGCGAGGTACGTAAAATGGTCAAACGTAACAAACGCCTCTTTCGCCAGAAACAGGGCCATGGTATAATCGCTGCCCATTGGAGGATCAAAAATATTGATGCGCTTGAACGCTATGCCGATGCATCGCCGGCAGAATTTAACAGTGTTGACCTTCGATTTAAATTCAGGAACCGATATACCCTGGCAAAACAGCTCATACCCAACAGTCCTTTGAAAAAGTTCTTCTATTTCCGTCGACTTAAGCAGGTAAAAACCCGTTTTATTGCTGCCTTCCAGCATTATTAGATCCTTACCATGAAAATAGCTATTATCCACAACCAGTTTTCCTATGGCGGAGGCATGGAGGCATATATGCTCTCTCTGGTGAAAGGATTTCTCAAGGACGGAGATCAGGTAAGCATCTATACCTATGAGGTAGACAAAAAACTGGCAGCTCTTTATCCTTGTACTATTCACCGGATCAGGACACTGCCGTTACCTGGCAGATGGAAAAAATATCACTTTATTCACCGATGCAACAAGACCTTCCCTGGACACAGATATGATATCTCTCTCAGCCTGACCAGAACAAGTTGCCAGGATATTGCTGTATGTGGGGGGATTCATCCAGAGATGATCAAACGGGTCAAGCGCAGCTCTCTTTTCCGCAAAGTCCACGATCGATTTGAAATCTCCTGTGAAAAGAATATGTTCATGACCGTGCCCTCCATTATGGCACATTCCAGGATTCTTCAAGATGAAATACTCGGCAACTATAGGGTTAACCCTGCCAAAATCACCATCTTATTTCCACCCATTGATACTGACATCTTTCAGCCACTGGATGAAGAAAGTAAAAAAGATATAGCAAACCGCTATGGTATTTCAGAAAAGAAAACAACTTTCCTCTTTCCCTCATGCGATCATCAACGTAAAGGATTGCAGGCGTTGCTCTCTGCTTTTGGTATGCTTGATCCCAAAAAGTTTGAACTCTTAGTCGCAGGCAGTCCGATACCAGGAAGAAGCCCGGCCAATGTCCGTCACATCGGCTACATACAAAATCTGGCCCCTCTCTATGCAAGTGTTGATTGTACCATCCTCCCATCACAATATGAACCTTTTGGCCTGGTTATCCCGGAATCTTTGCAATGTGGAACTCCCGTAATAACCGCCCGAACCGTCGGCGCGGCAGAGTTGCTCTCCGAGAACGATGGTATTATAATGAATGATACTCTTCCGAAAACAATTATAGAGGCAGTTAAAACCCTTGTGGAAAGGCAGTTGAGGATCTCTTCCAACTTTGCAGAAAGGCATAGACTCACCATTGACCAGCATATTACTGACATTAAATCCCTTAGCCTTGTTTCTCAGGAACAGAACTGAGTCACCGGCAACACTTTCAAAATACTTATACCCTAGCTGACCCCCATGGCTCATCAACACATTTTCCCCAGCCATCCTGAGAAAATCCTCATTATCAAGCCCAGTGCCTGGGGAGATATCGTCCATACCCTGCCATTTTTGGCTGCTGTGAGCAACCGCTATCCTGATGCTGAAATTCACTGGGTGGTGGCAAAAGGGCTGCACAAATTCCTGGAAGGACATCCACTGATCCACAAATTATGGGTCATGGATAAGGATGGCTGGAAAAAAATAGGGCAGCCGCTCCGGGTGCTTTCCGAAATGAATGATTTTAGAAAGGGGTTGCAAAATGAGCAGTTCGATATTTCCATAGATCTTTCAGGCCTCTTGCGCTCCGGCCTTGTCACTTGGGCAGCAGGGGCCAAATACAAACTGGGTTTTTCAGATTCTGATGAAGGCAGCCCGTTTTTTTATACCCATACGGTTGAAGGGGGCGATCAGATCCACGCCATTGATCGCTACTTGAAACTTGCCCGCTATATGGACTGTGATATCTCTGAAATCAAATATCCCATGCCACCCCTTCCTGAAATACCAGAGCTTTTGGCTACCCTGCCTGAAGCGTTCTGTATCATGGCACCATCTGCCGGTAAGGAAGCAAACCGCTGGCCTGCCGATCGCTTTGGCCAACTTGCCGCAAAACTGCCAATACCGTCAGTTGTTATCGCAAGCGTTGCAGACATTCATATTGTGGAAGAGGCAGTTGCCGCAAGCAATGGAAAAGCAATCAATTTTGCAGGTCGTACCGGTCTCAAGGATCTCGTTTCTCTCATTGCAAAAGCCCGTTTTTTCATCTGCAACGATACCGGCCCCATGCATATTGCCGCAGCCCTGGACATCCCCGTTTATGCACTTTTTGGACCGGCCAACCCGACTCGAACCGGACCCTACGGAGACAAGCATACGATTATTCAGGAGGCATTCGACTGCAGTCCCTGTTATGCAAGGAAACCCTGTACAAAATACAATTGGCGCTGTATGAATGATCTGACTGTAGACAAAGTCTTTCATATCATAAGTGAACAAACCACTCCAACAAGGCCTCTTTAAAACCATTCTCCTGTGCGTATATCACTTATCATCACAACCTTTAACTGGAAGGAAGCCCTGGAGTTGTCTGTGCGTTCGGTCTTTAAGCAGACACACCTGCCAACTGAGATTATCATTGCTGACGATGGTTCCGAAAGTGACACCAGCCAGCTGATCAAATCCCTGCAGAGAGAGTCTCCTATTCCCATTGTCCATTCCTGGCAGCAGAATAAGGGGTTCCGCCTCTCCAGGAGCAGAAACAAAGCCCTATCTATAGCCAAAGGCGACTATATCATCCTCCTTGACGGTGACATTGTCATTGAGGGAAATTTTATTGCAGATCACATGGAAGCAGCCCGGGGAGGCTATTTCATTCAGGGGTCGCGGGTGTTGCTCAGTGCAGACTCGACAAGAAAGGCCCTTGATCAAAAAGAAGTGAAACTCTGCCTGACGGATCCAGGCGTGGAAAACAGAAAAAATTGCATCCGTTCGAACCTGCTCTCAACGCTCTTCAGCTTCTCCAGTAAACGTCTCACAGGGATCAAAACCTGTAACTTCGCTTTCTGGCGAAAACATGCTGAAACTGTCAATGGATTCAATGAGGATTTTGTCGGCTGGGGCAGGGAAGATTCAGAATTCTCTGCAAGAATGCTGAACTATGGAATTAAAAGAAAAAATCTGAAATTTAAAGCAGTAACCTACCATCTCTACCACAAGATTAATTCTCGTAAACATATTGAATTAAACGACAAGATACTTGCTGACACCCTGAAGAATCGTCTGATCTGGTGCAAGAACGGGCTGAATCTACACCAAAGAAAAGAACACTAGCCCTGACAAGCTGGAACGAAAAGTATGGGCTTTTCAGTTCCCCCTGTGAGAGGCAAAGGTACTATTTAACTATCCCGGGTAAGGGCAGAGGAAGGTGGAGGAGCCCAGGAGGCATCCAGCTCACAAAGTTTAGCATATCTAAAAAATGTCCCCTCAAAATTTCCGAAAGCAATCACAAATCCCGGCCAACCGTCAAGGATGCCCAACTTCAGAAAGTAAAGCCTGCAAAAAGACCACAGCCCATGACCAAAGGCCTTGCTCATACTTGCTTTTTTTCCATTATTTTTCAACTTTTGGGCGCCAAGAGAGGAGTATTTGTTGGCCTTATGAAGCACCTCTTCCAGGTCCTTAAAGGGAATTTGCCAGATATCACTCTTCAAATAACCGGGAGCTTCAGACGAGTGGACAGTATAGGCTTCATGAACCATATCCGCTTCAAAACTTAGAGCTCCCTTCTTAAACAACTGCGGCTGACGATAGTCCGGGTAAAACCCGGAGTGTTTCATCCAGCGCCCCATGAAATAATTTCTTCTCGGCACATACCAGGCCTCAACTTTTCCGGGATCAGCGATTTTCTGTAGAATTTCATCTCGTGCTTCCGGGGTACAGCGTTCGTCCGAATCAAGGCTGAAAACCCACTCATAACTGCAGGTAGCAATGGCACGATTGCGTAAATCTCCAAACCCTTTGAACTCGACCTGTACCACCCTGGCCCCCATGGATTCAGCGATTAGAACGGTATCATCTGTGGAATGGGAATCCACCACCACAATTTCATCGGCCCACAGAACAGAGTTTATTGCATCTCTAATTTTCCAGGCCTCATTATAGGCAAGGATATAGACGCTAATTTCACTCATTACTACTTGGGTGGTTGAGGTTTCATGCCACCTGCCAATTTGACACAGAGTTGGTTGGACATATCCAGCCTGCGAGCCATGGCTCTAAAAATCTTACCGGAAATCTCAGGATATTTCTCTATGACTTCATCCAGTTTATCGCCCGGGTATCGTTTGACAGTTGTTCGCCCCATGGAGATAATGGATGCATTGCGACGTTGACCGGGCGACAGGGCTTCCGATTCACCAAAATATTCTCCGGGTTCTGTTATTTCAGCAATCTTTTTCCCGCTCTTCACAACCGCAAGGCCGCCCCTTATAAGCCTAAAAAAGTCATTGTCCGAATTCCCCTCACGGATAATGGCATCACCGTCTTCATACTCTTCCACCTCTGTATCCAAAAGATAGGCAGGAAGACTTTCTTTATGGGCCACGGTTCTTCTCAGAGCCTCATCCACACTGGTTATCCCCTCCCGAACTTTCTGAATGGCAGCTTGTCGCAATGGCACCATTCCTTCCTTAACAGCAACCTTGCGTAACACATCTTCAGGTACTTCAGCACTGATAACCTTGCCGACTTCTTCAGTGATCTCCATGAGTTCAAAAAAACCGACTCGTCCCTTATAGCCAAGACCATTACACGCAGGACACCCTACAGGGCCATAGGTTACTACATACTCAGACTCCTCTTCAGTAAATCCCATGGTGACCAACTCCTGGGGATCGTGCATTTCCGGTTTTTTACATTTCTGGCAGAGTCTGCGGCCCAAACGCTGGGAAAGCACCATGGTTATGGAGGAGGCAAGCATAAAAGAAGGAATACCAATATCAATAAGACGCCCAATTGTGGCAGCACAATCATTAGTATGGAGTGTTGAAAATACTAAATGACCTGTCATGGCTGCCTTGATGGCAATTTCGGCCGTCTCAATATCTCGAATTTCACCCACCATGATGATATCAGGATCCTGACGAAGAAAGGCCTTAAGCGCTGCCGCAAAGGTCATTCCCACTTCACTGTGTACATTTACCTGATTGATACCCTTGAAGTTAAACTCCACTGGATCTTCGGCGGTAAGGATCTTGATATCCTCGGCATTAAGTGAGTTCAAAGCTGAATAGAGGGTAACAGTCTTTCCTGATCCCGTCGGCCCCGTAACCAGCAGCAGCCCCTGGGGACTGTTTAGGCAACGTTTTAATGCTTCAAAGGTTTCCACTTCAAACCCGAGCTGGGTCAAATCCACATTCAGAGAAGCTTTGTCAAGGATACGCATAACAACAGATTCACCAAACAGGGTGGGGAGGGTGGAAACACGAAAATCCACAGAACGATTACGCCCAAGCCGCATCTTGATACGACCATCCTGAGGAATTCGGCGTTCGGTAATATCAAGAGAAGAAAGAATTTTCAGTCGGGCCACCATGGCATTTTTGATGGTCAGCGGAAGGTTCATGGACTTAAAAAGGGAACCATCTTTGCGATAGCGGATCTGCATGGTTTTTTCATATGGTTCCACATGGATATCAGAGACCCCGTCCTGCACCGCCTTTATCAGGATACCGTTAACCAGCTTAATGATCGGAGCATCGTTGGCTGCAAACTGATCACCGATGTCATCCTCTTCTAAAGATTCAATTTCAAAATCATCAGCTGCTTCAGCAACAATGGACCCAAAGTCGTCAACTTCGGTGACGGACATTTCCTCCTCAGCTTCCTCTCGGGCAATAAAAAAACTTTTCGCCTCCTCGTCATCGATCTTGTAATAGCTTTGAAAGGCCTCCACCAGATCTTTCTCCATGGAGACACAAACAGCCAGATCCTTGCCTAACTCCGCCTGCAGCTTTTCCACGGCCTCAGTATCCGTGGGTTCTGCCATGGTGACCTGCAGCGTGTTGCCTGCAAGACGCAGAGGCAGTGCCATGTAGCGTTTTGCAATCTCATAGGGCATCAGTTTTAAGGCGTCCTTACTGGGCGGCTCATTCTTGATCAGAACAGGGGTAAAGTTATGCTGACGACTCAGAAAGTTATAGATTGTGTCATGATCAATATATTCATGTTGACGCAGAATGGCACCAAGTCTGCCGCCATTTTTCTTCAACTCATTCTTGGCATATTCAAGTTGAGCAGGAGTAATATACCCCGCTTTACTCAAGAGCTCTCCCACCTTCACTTTGCCGGCACCGGAACGGTCCTTGACTGTTCCCTTGAGAGAGCTTTTACTTTTTGTTATTTTCTGTTTTAGGGCCATATCAGTACTTGAGAGTTAACGTAACCTACTGAAAATTCTTACACTATGAATGCACCACACATTCCTGTGCTCCTGTTGAACCTCTGTTACAATACACCCTTTTTCTTAAAAAAACAAACGGGTTAAGAAAAGTAACACATTTCTTAACCCGTCATTTCACACCCCATGGGCTCCGCCCACGGGTTGAATATCCCTTACTAATTGTTTTTATTTACATATCACAATTAGAAGACCCCTTTCACCTTACCAGTCTCAACATCAACATCAATCCGACGGTAAGCAGGATCAGAACCGGTTCCAGGCATCAGACTGATGGCACCAGCCACCGGAACAACGAACCCGGCACCTTTGTAGGTGAGGATATCACGGATGGGCAGTGTCCACCCTTTTGGGGTCCCTTTCAGGGCAGGATTGTGAGAAAGAGAGAGGTGGGTTTTCACCATACAGGTTCCCATCTCTTTCATATCAGGATCATCGCCAAGACGTTTCAGCTTAGCCTGAGCCTCAGGAGTGTAACTCACGCCATCGGCGCCATAAACCTCTCTGGCTATGAGATCAATACGTTTATCAAGGGGATCTTCAAGATCATAGAGGAACTTGAAGTCATTTGGCTCTTCACAGGCATCAACAACCGCATCAGCAAACTCGAGGGCTCCGTCTCCACCGTGCTCCCAGTGACGGGAAAGAGCAACACGAGCTCCGGCTGCCTCACAGATACGACGAACTGCTTTAATCTCGTTATCAGTATCAGTGTAGAAGGCATTGATGCAGACAACAGGATTGATTCCAGCTTTCTTAACAGTCTCGATGTGATGGATAAGATTCTTACAGCCTTCTTCAACCCACCCCACATTCTCCTTTCCATATTCTTCAGGCATAGGCTTACCGGGAACTGGAATTGGTGCTCCACCATGGCATTTAAGGGCACGGATGGTTGCAACAACAACTGCGCAGTTCGGTTTGTTGCCGGAGAACCGACACTTGAGGTTCCAGAATTTCTCAAATCCGATATCAGCACCAAACCCGGACTCGGTAACATTGTAATCGGCAATTTTCAGTCCAACACGATCAGCAATAACAGAAGACTGGCCGATGGCGATATTGGCAAAAGGTCCGGCATGAACAAGCACCGGCTGACCTTCAAGGGTCTGCATCAGGTTCGGATTCAGGGCCTGCACCATCCAGGCGGTCATGGCGCCGTCAACTTCAAGGTCTGCTGTGGTGATAGGCCTATCCTGTTTATCATAGGCAACAACGATTTTTCCAATACGGCGACGCATATCGGCAAGATCATTGGCAATCGCTAGAATAGCCATAATCTCAGAAGATACCGCGATGGCAAAGGAAGACTTCATGGTGAAGCCATCCATTTTACCCGGTCCTTGACCGATGGTGATATCCCGCAGGGCCTGAGCACAGAAATCCATAATCCAGTTGAATTCAACTTTCTTCGGATGGATGTTCAAACGCTTCAGGTTACGCTGGGCAAGCTGCTCGTCAGTATAGTTACACTCATGCTGCATACGGGACGTGAGTGCCACCATACCAAGGTTATGGGCATTCATGATGGCATTAATATCACCGGTCAGTCCAAGGGAAAACTCGGTGAGCGGGATACACTGGGCAAGTCCACCGCCAGCGGCAGAACCTTTGATGTTCATGGTGGGTCCGCCGGAAGGCTGACGGATGGCTCCAACAACAGATTTGTTCCGTTTACCAAGACCCTGAACAAGTCCCATGGCGCAGGTTGATTTTCCTTCTCCAAGGGGTGTTGGGCTAATGGCAGTTACATCAACATACTTTCCATCAGGCTTATCACCAAGGCGTGCCATGATTTTATTAAAGTCAAGCTTTCCCACATAGTGTCCATAGGGAAGAACTTCCTCTTTATCGAGTCCAAGCTGTTCACCTAGCTCGTAAACAGTTTTCATTCGAGATTCGGCTTCAGCTGCAATCTCCCAGTCAGCATGTTTCGTTGGATCAAGAGCCATATTGATCTCCTTTTTCAGCAAAGATTAGTTTATTGATGTTTGATTTTACCTATAAATACAAAGAGAAAACCATAACAAGTTGATTACTTCATCAGAATTGATACTCTATATAACTAATTCTTAACAAAGTGTCAATACAGCTCCTGGCAGGCAAAAAAAAGCTCCAATCCCATACGAGACAAGAGCTTTATACGTCCACAGCTGGTGTTTCTGATACTTACTGCAAATGTTCTCACAAGGTTGCGGATTGTTTGGCAGTAAGGGCTAGAAATAGAACCAGGCGAATCATGATGGCGTCGTAAAAACTCCCCATCTGCTTCGTTGCTGCATTTTTTATTTAATTTCGACGTACCTTAGTACGCCGTAATGATAGTGAAATTTGCAACAACGAAGTAGATGAAGAGTTTTTACGACACCAGCAATCATAACAACAAATCAAAAAACAGCAGGATAGCGTTCCTTCATTTCTGCAGCAAGCGGAATCATAACCTCACGCATGGATGGTTCAGCGGCAGGAACGGTTCTAAGGCTGAAGATATGTTTCCATTCTGCCAAGTTACAATAGACAATAATCTCAGTTTTACAGGAGTTTGGTAAAACCGTCCGTGCTGCCTGCGGAGTAGAAGACTCAAGAAGTTTCAGATAAATTTCTTCGGTTTCTTCCATGGCCCTCTGCCAGAGTCCAAACTCTACCGTTCCTTCCTCAAAAAACATGGGTTTAATGAATGTCACCTGGTTGTCAAATTTATCCTGACTGTAGCGGCAGTAGCGCTGACTCTCCTGTAAAAAGGAACAGGGACGATGTCTCACGATTTCGTGAGTTACTGCTCGATTCACAATAAACTTCACACCCGCGAAACGGTGTCTGGCCAGATACTCATCAGGAAGCGCATCAACCGCAGTCAATTCAAGTTTTCTGACCTCTATAGTGCTTACTACTTCCTGACCATGACCACCGTCCCAAACACCTTCAAACAGATATGGATGAGCAGAAACCAAAAATCTAACCATGGCTGCAACCAGGGGTGTCTGTCCCGCACGCTGATAGAGTTCACGGAAGCTTCGAATTGAAGCCGTCACCAATATTTCATCGTCCAGACAATCAATAAAAAGATACTTGGGTTCTAGGGCCAGCAAGGCATCAAATTGCACACCAGAGCACTTTACACCAAGGGTGACGACAGCCATTTCCATCACGGAATTATGCCCATGCTCTGCAATCTTTTTCACAAAGGGCAGTGCGGAATCCTTATCAATCTTCTCTTCGCTCTTATAACAAATACGACCACATGCCTCGAGACGTATAACGAGCGAGGCGCGATCCAGGTCATCCTGGATCTCGTAGGATGGATCAATAATCTGCATAATTAATCTTCCTTCCAGAAGGGTGAAAGTTCTCGTAGTTCAGCTATAATTGGGGGCATTTTCTTAAGCACAAAGTCCACCTCTTCTTCAACGTTATAAACACTCAGAGAAAAACGAATGGAACCGTGGGCCGCCGTAAAAGGTACCCCCATGGCCCGCAGCACATGGGATGGTTCCAGGGAACCTGAGGTACAGGCCGATCCTGACGAAGCACAAATGTTGTATCTATTCATATGCAGTAAAATCGCCTCTCCCTCTACAAACTCAAAACTGACATTGGTGGTATTGGGAAGCCTGTCTGTTTTATGACCATTAAGCATAGACTTAGGAATAGACTTTAAAAGTCCCTCTTCCAGTCGGTCACGAAGGACCCGGACCCTGGTATTTTCCTCTCCCATCATCTCTTGAGCAAGTGCACATGCTCTGCCAAGGCCAACAATGGAGGCCACATTCTCTGTCCCGCCGCGTCTGCCATTTTCCTGATGGCCACCGGACAGGAAAGGAACAAAGGGTGTGCCGCGTTTCACATACAAGACCCCAACTCCCTTAGGAGCATGAAGTTTATGACCGGATATGGAGAGGAAATCCACATCAAGCTCACTCAAAGTAATTGGAATCTTACCCACCGCCTGAACAGCATCAGTATGAAAAAGGATTCCTCGCTCTTTCGCCATGGCAGCCATTTTTTCCACAGGAAAGATAACACCGGTCTCGTTGTTTGCCCACATCACGGAGACAATGGCAGTATCTTCAGTCAATGCCTCTTCGTATTTGGCCAGATCAAGCGTTCCATCCGAATCCACCTGAAGACGGGTTACCCGATGTTTATGGCCAGTCAGCCTGTCCAGGTTTTCACAGAGATGCTTCACAGCGGGATGCTCAACCCGGGTAGTGACGACATGCCTCTTCTCGGGAAAGGCCTGCAGAGCAGAAATGATTGCGGTGGAGTCGCTTTCTGTTCCGCAGCTGGTAAAAGTGATTTCTGTCGGGTCAGCGCCAATCAGTTCAGCAACCTGAGCCCTGGCTTTCTCAACAGCTCCCCCCACCTGGCCGCCAAAGTTATGCATACTTGATGGATTACCGTAACATTCCGTCAAAAAGGGCATCATGACATCCACAACCTCGGGAGCAACCCGGGTGGTGGCATTGTTGTCCATATAGATTACTTTTTCGGCATCACAGTTCATTATTTGGCTTCCTCCACGATCAGGGTATCAAGCACCTGTTCCCGCAGCTTCTTCTCCACATATTCTTTCAATGTTGTCTGGGATTTAGCACAACTTGTACAGGCGCCGCGCAAAGAAACCATGACAAAATCACCATCCACATCCACAAGCTCAATATCACCACCATCCTTCTTCAGGGCTGGTTTAATTTCACGCTCAAGAACCTCTTCAATTTTTTTAATTTTCTGCAGAGTGGTCATCTTCTTCGGACCATCGACCTGAACCGGAACAACGGGGATTTCATTGATGGTTGTCTGCAGGAGGTCCCGCAGTTTATCCTCACACTTCCCGCAACCACCTCCGGCCTTGGTAAAATTTGTAATCTCTTCAACAGAGCGCAGATTTGATTCCTTAATCGCCCGGATAACCTCAAAATCTGTCACCCCAAAGCACTCGCAAACCACCTCACCTTCAGCCATGGGCAGAATAACACCACGATAATCAGCAATGGCCGCCTCAAGGGCTTCCCTCCCCATAACTGAGCAGTGCATCTTTTCCTTGGGTAAACCACCCAGAAACTCGGCAATATCATCATTGGTAACCTTTTCCGCTTCATCCACGGTCATACCCGTCACCATAATGGTGAGTGCAGAAGAAGAGGCAATGGCTGATGCACAGCCAAAGGTCTTGAATTTGGCATCAACAATGCGTTCATTCTCATCAATCTTCAGGGTCAGCTTCAGGGCATCACCACAGGCCAGAGATCCCACATCACCAACACCGCTTGGATTTTCAACTTCCCCGACATTCTGGGGATGTAAAAAATGCTCCTGAACCTTCTCTGTATATTCCCACATAAATTTACTCCCGATTATTCCTTGATAGCGTCGTATTTATCCCCCTCAAGGGAGGACTGAAAAGAGTACCCTTTTTTCGGGTGAAAATTCTTCATCTACTTCGTTGCTATAAAATATTTATAGCAACGAAGTAGATGAAGCTTTTTACTTAGCCATCGAAAAATTAAGTTTTTACAAGATTCCCTACTCGTTAAGATGTCACAATAGTCCTAATTTATAAGGGCTGGAAAAATTTCCGGACAATTCTGCTACTTTAATACTAGAGAGCTAAAAATCAATGGAGAAAAGTTTTTAAAGGAGACCTATTTCTACCAGCATGCTACGAGCCGCCTGAACCAGTGCAGCAGTACCGCTCTTTGTTCTTGACTCCACATAAAAACGAACTTTTGGTTCAGTACCGGATGGCCTGATCATAAGCCAGGACCCATCTTCAAAAATCATCTTCCGGCCGTCAATATCTATCACTTGAACGATACGCTGCTCCCGGTCACCTACTCTAACCATCGTTCCCACATCATATTTCTCAAGTTTGGACAAAGTAGCCCTCAATTCCTCACCATGGGCACTCACCGGCACGCCATCACGATCGGGATAATAGGCGCCAAACTCTTCTTCGATTTCAGCCAGATACGCACCGAGGTTTTTCCTGCGGCTGAGAACCATATCAAGAGCCAGGAGCAGACCGATATAGGCGTCTTTCTCCGGGGTATGGCCAATGATTGAAATACCGTCAGATTCCTCAAAATAGACCAATGCCTTGCCAATCACCGGCTTAAATTCCTTGAATCCCACTCGCGGTTCATAGGTCTCTTCCCCGAAAACATCGGCCAACCGATTGGCAAGGTTAGAGGTAGCCACAGTTTTTGCAACCATCCCCTTCTTTCCTTTCCCTTCATGGAGAAAGTGATAAGCCATGGCTCCAAACTGGTTCATGCTTATCTCAACACTTCCATCGGTGAACCTGATCCGGTCACCATCAGGATCAATGATGGCACCAAGTTTTAAGGGTTCACTGCGACCACCCAGAGTCTCCATTACACCGACCATATTGGCAGAGGAAGGTTCTGGAGCAATGCCATTAAAAGTAACATCTGAAGTATCACGCAGTTGAATCAAACGGTCACTCTCTACCCCCTCAAAAAGAGAGGGAATATGAATCCTGCTGGCCCCATGGACAGAATCAATGGCGACCACGACTTCACTGTCTCCGGCAAATCTGGCCATGATCTCATCATAATCAACATCATGAACGGTTTTATTTTTGCGAACCAGCTGCTTCCAGGTGGCAAGGGCATCAAAGGGCTGCACATCCTCACGCTCGGCAGGGGAAATCACGGGCTTATCAAGGGCCACCAGTGGAGAGCCTCCGCCTGCAATAATTTCCTGGGCCCGACTTGTTATCCGGCCTGTCAATTCAGCTGCAGCAGGGCCTGCATCTGCGGCATTATACTTAAAGCCGGCATATTCAAGGGGATTGTGGGAAGGGGTAAGATTAATGGAAAAGGCTGCATTTAATTCAAGAACTGCAGCAGAAAGAACACCCGTGGTGGATTCGCCGGCATAGTGGACAACAAAGCCAGCCGCTACAAGGACCTCGGTAGCAGCTCCTGCGAAAATTTCACCACCAAAACGATTGTCAAATCCAAGGACGCAGCCGCGTGTTCTCGCCTCATCGAGGCTGGACACCCCCAGATACTGGGCAAGGTCAGGTTCTTTGGCCACAGCAAAATACAGATCAAGGATGGCCGCAGTAACAAAAGATACCGAGCGAACAGACAGGTCTTTCCCAATCATTCCACGCCAACCCGAGGTTCCAAACTTCACCGCAGTTCCGGGAGGATTTTCGTTACAGATAATCTCATCCATGATCAAGGCGTAGACCTGATCAATGGCTCGCTGCCAGTGATCAACTTCATCCCTTCGCAGGCGAACCAGCTCCCTGATAAGGGAAAAATAATCGCTTCCGGCATGATCTTTTCCAATATTACACTGCCGATACAGTTTTTGGATCTTCTCCTTCTGAGACATTTGTGCTCCCTCTGTTCAACTTGGTTCTTTTTCTAAGCTCTTTTACTAGAATGTACAAAACAGTATCACATTTTTTTCTCTACTTCTACAAATTCAGCATGAAGAACCCTGAAACTCTGCCACTTGACGAACTCACAGTTTAATTTATAGTAGGCATCAATTTTTTTTGACTTTACTCCGTCATCCTTTTATATAGAGGAGTGTAAATTCTACCCAGCTCAGGGCTCACTCAAAAAAACAATTAAGTAAAACTGATTCATTTCAACGGGTCAGTTATTCAACAACCTAATTTCAGCAGGAGAAATAACGATGGGCAATAGTCACGACAAAGAATTAATTCTATGGTTTGACGATATCGGCATTGATGATGTCCCTCTGGTGGGCGGAAAAAACGCATCGCTTGGTGAAATGTATCAGCATCTCACCTCCAAAGGCGTTGCCGTTCCCCATGGGTTCGCCATCACCGCTTACGCCTATCGCCACCTCCTGAAAGAGGCTGGAATTGAGCAGGAGATTCGCGACGTACTTGCAGATCTTGACATTGAAGATATGGCCAACCTTTCCGAGCGTGGCAAAAAATGCCGTAGCATCATCCGTCATGCCGAGTTCCCCGAGGATCTACGCAATGCCATCATCAAGGCCTACAAGGTAATGGAAGGGCAATATGGTGAAAATTGTGACGTAGCTGTTCGTTCTTCTGCAACCGCCGAGGATCTTCCCGATGCCTCATTTGCCGGTCAGCAGGAAACCTACCTCAACATTCATGGCTACGAGAACATCATTGAGAATTGCCGCAAATGTTTCGCCTCACTCTTCACCAACCGCGCCATCTCCTATCGTCAGCATCAGGGATTTGGTCAGTTTGATGTGTATCTCTCCATTACCATCCAGAAAATGGTTCGTTCCGACTCCGCTTCTTCCGGTGTTTTATTCACCATCGATACCGAATCCGGATTCAAGGATGCCTGTTTTATTACCGGTGCCTGGGGTCTTGGTGAAAATGTCGTTCAGGGTGCAGTGAATCCCGACGAGTACTACGTTTACAAACCCAAATTAAAAGAAGGCAAACGTCCAATCGTTGGCAAGAAAGTAGGATCAAAAGAGATCAAAATGATCTATGACAACGACCCAACAGCTGACGAGCCGGTAAGGAATATTGAAACCACCATAGAAGAGCGCAAATCATACGTCATTAGTGACGATGAAATTCTGCAGCTCGCCAACTGGGCCTGCATCATTGAGGACCATTATGGGAAAGGAATGGATATTGAGTGGGCCAAAGATGGTGACGGCGTAGATGTCGGAACCGGCAAACTCTTCATCGTTCAGGCCCGTCCAGAGACCGTACACTCCCAGGCCAACAAAGGCGTAATGGAGACTTACAAACTCCAGGAAACAGGTAAGGTTCTGGTTGAAGGTTTGGCGGTTGGTGCCAAGATCGGCCAGGGTGTTGCCCACTGTATTAATGATGTAAAAGATATCGGAACCTTCAAGAAAGGCGAAGTCCTTGTCACCGACATGACCGATCCCGACTGGGAGCCGATCATGAAGATTGCCGGTGCCATTGTCACCAACCGTGGCGGTCGCACCTGTCATGCGGCAATTATTTCCCGTGAACTCGGCATTCCTTGTGTTATCGGAACCGGCGACGGTACTGACTACATCAAAACCGGCATGGAAATCACTGCATCTTCTGCAGAAGGCGAGACCGGATACGTGTATGAAGGACTGCTGAAGTTTGAAATCGAACGAACCGATCTGGGCAACCTCCCTGAAACCAAAACAAAGATCATGATGAACCTTGCCATCCCGGAAAAAGCATTCACCGAATGCCAGATTCCAAACGATGGTGTTGGTCTTGCCCGTGAAGAGTTTATCATCAACTCTCACATCGGCCTTCATCCTCTGGCTCTCTATAATTATGAAGAGCTTAAAAAATCAGACGACCCTGAGAAAAAGAGAATTGTTGGCCTGATTGATGCCAAAACCGGTGCCTACGAAGATAAAAAACAGTTCTTCATTGATAAGGTAGCAGAAGGTGTGGGTCGCATTGCTGCAGGTTTCTATCCCAAGGATGTCATTGTTCGTCTCTCAGATTTCAAGAGTAACGAATATGCAAACCTTGCAGGCGGTACCTTGTATGAACCCGAAGAAGAGAATCCGATGATTGGCTGGCGTGGAGCTTCCCGCTACTACGATCCCAAATATCGTCCGGCATTTGAGCTTGAATGCCAGGGGCTGTTGAAAGCCCGCAACGATATGGGTCTTGACAACATCAAGCTGATGGTTCCCTTCTGCCGTACTCCTGCAGAGGGCCAGAAGGTTATTGATGTAATGAAAGAGTGCGGACTGGTGCAGGGTGAGAATGGCCTGGAACTCTACGTAATGTGTGAGATTCCAAGCAATGTTATCTCAGCCGATGCCTTTGCCGATATCTTTGACGGCTTCTCCATTGGCTCCAATGACTTGACCCAGCTTACTTTTGGCCTGGATCGTGACTCCGGCCTCATTGCCGGTATTGCCGATGAGCGTGACGACGCCGTAAAAGATATGATTCGTATGGTCATAGCCACCGCCAAACGACGCGGGAAAAAAATTGGCATCTGCGGCCAGGGGCCATCTGATTTCCCTGAATTTGCCACCTTCCTCGTTGAGCTAGGAATTGATTCCATGAGTCTCATTCCAGACACTGCCATCAAGACCCGTATAGCTGTTCATGAGAAAGAAAAAGAAATGGGGATTGCACCTTGAAGTAAGGCGGCACCCTCAATGAAATAAAAAAGGCTCGGTTCCAGATGGAACCGATCCTTTTTTTTGTTTAGAGCAAAGGGTTGAAAGAAAAACCAAACAAGATGTACTTTACCTGCTCCTTCAGCCTTCAGCCTTGACCTCTTCCATCTCCTCCTTCTTCCTCACATGAATATCACGCTGGGGAAATGGAATAGAGATAGCATTCTCATTAAAGCAACGATAGACCTCTTTAAACAACAGATGTGTCTGCCGTCCCTTTTCACGCGGATCTCGAACCCAGAGAAGGAGCTGAAAATTTACAGCAGAATCACCGAAGGACCGAAGCCGAAGCCGTGGAGGAGGCTGTTTTACGACTTGATTATTTTCATCAGCCACTTGCAACAGCAGGTCTTCCACCAGATCCAGATCTGTTCCATAGGCCACTCCGATATCAAGCCGAAGCCTAAACCTCGGCTGTGGGGCTGACTCGTTGATAATCTTGGAATTAGCCATAATACCATTGGGAATAATGATCATGACATCATCACGGGTCTTAATTTTGGTTGATCGTATCCCAACCTCCACCACCTCACCACGTTCACCGGAATCAAGGATAATATATTCGCCCACCTTATAAGCGCGATCCATAAAGACTGAAACTCCGCCAAAGAAATTCGCCAAAGTATCCCTGGCCGCCAAGGCGATGGCAATTCCAATAATACCGGCTGAGGCAAAGAGCGGGGAAAGATTAACCTTCCAAATAAGAAGAATCCAGAGGATGGTGAAAAAGAGGATGAGAATCCTCGAGACATTTTTAAAGAGGAGAAAAATGTCAGGATCGATATGTTTCCCTCCAAAGATGTGTATGGCCTCTTCAAGGCTGGTCTTACTTAAACTGCTGGAAATCGCACCCCACCAGACCAACAAGATCAAACTCTTGCTGACCCCGGGAATGATAACCCCATACAGATATGGGAGCTGGGGTTCAACAGAACAGGCATGGAGGACACCAAAGAGGACAACTGTGGCAAGAAAAGGCCTGTGAAAAAAACTGATCAGGTAATCATCAAAATGCATCCTGGTTTTATCGGCCAGACTCCTGAGGGAGCGCATGAGTAGCAGATCAATAATTTTAGCAAGAACAGCATAAATGAGGACGATGACCAGCCTTTCCAGGAAATCATATTCCTGCAGCAGGGGAAAGGTGAGCAGAAACGCATCCAGCTTATCAAGAAGAGGAACATCCATCAATCACTGCTTCCGATTATTCAATATCATCAAGAGATTTTGCCTCATCCACGAGCATCACCGGAATATCATCCCGGATCTCATAGAGAAGACGGCATTTTTCACAAACGAGTCCGTCGCCTTTTTCATTGATCTTCACACCTTCCTTACATTGAGGGCAGGCAAGAATCTCCAGCAGTTCCTGATTAATCATTCTTTTTTTATTCTCCTTGTGAACTTTTCCTGTCGCAGCAACACACGTTACAAACATCTAACCACATAGAACCTGACTCTTTTCAGTACCCCTTGAGGGGTGCTTTGTATAGTGCCCGTATGGGTAAAAGTGCCTTGTTGGTAGTTCATAACATTTTGATTTAAAGTACAATTATTATTTTCTTAAAAAAAGTAATTCAGGGGGAAGGCACTAAACACTCTGAAGTTTGTAAACGGTCACAGGTGCAGCAGGTTTGCCTGAGCGTTTCTTGCCGCTAGGAGCTTGTCCGAGAATAGACATTTTTTCTCAAATCGAGGCATCTGTGAAAAATAAGCACAGGCATATACATAATATTCCGAGCATTATTTTTCACAAGCAACGAAGAGTTGGGGAAAAAGGGCATTTTCGGTCA
>JAIPEF010000021.1 GCA_021737265.1 Desulfocapsa sp.
ATCTGCTTCGTTGCTGCATTTTTTATTTAATTTCGACGTACCTTAGTACGCCGAAATTAAATAAAAAATACGCGCCTCGCATATGGAGCTTTTTACTTAGCCATCCTAGGTTTGAGGTTTTTACGAGTTTATCAATATTCAAAAGAGAAACACCAGAGTAATCCCTTTGTTCTGGTGATTCAGGTGAGGATGGCTGGAGAGTTCAGGAAAGCGGCTTAACAGATGCTTTACTGCACCGCGACGACGACTGAAATCCTCTCCGAAAATAACAGTATCAATGTCACCTTTTCCCTTGAGGAAATCCAGTGTTTTCCGACATTCCCGGCGGATGCCCCCACCCTTTCCGGTGGAACCATAGCCATGGATCAAGGTTAACAGTCGGATTTTTTCCATACGGGCCATCGCCAGTTCCTGCCGTAATCTGAGCAGGGCCTGTTCCACTGTAGGAAGGCCCTGCTCCAGATTGATGGTTTTCTGATAGAATTTTTTCGACTTAAATTGTCCCTGCTGCGGATTCTCCTGATCACATCCACAAAAAGGGCAGCACGACAGGACGAGTTCCGTCGCATTACCGCAGATCTGGCAAAACTGCATAAGCATCCCACGTTGAATAACTCGAGACCATTTACAATTAGCGTTATATTCTCATAAACTTATATCAAGTTAGCACTATCGATGGCTAATTAAAAAATTTCATATGCGAGGCGCACAATTTTTCAACCATTTCGGCGTAGTGAGGTACGTCGTAATGGTTGGAAAATTATAGTAACGAAACAAATGAAAAGTTTTCACCCGAAAAAAGGGTACTCTTTTCAGTCCTCCCTTGAGGGGGATAAATACGACGCCATCAAAGTCTTCTTGCCGTAATAACCTGTTCCATCTGACGAATATGCTGCAAGACACGTTGAAGATGAGCCAGACTTTCCACTTCAACAACTATATAAAAATCAGCTGTATCGGTAGGCGTTATGTGGGCAGAAATCTTAACAATATCGGCATCATCAGCACTGATAGCCGCACTGATGGCAGCAAAAACACCTTTACTGTTTTCTGCACTGACCTGAATCTCCACACGATGGCCGGCATTCTGAGTTGTAGACCATTTCACCTCTATCCAACGATGCGGATCCGTTGCAAGCAGATTAACACACTCGGCCTTATGGATAGAAATTCCACGACCGCTGGTAATAAAGCCCATAATAGAATCACCGGGAACCGGATTACAGCAGCGGCTGATCTTCACCATCATATCATCAACACCATCGATATGAATACCGGGGCCTGATCCAGCTTTTTTTCGATCCATCGCAGAAGCAACAGTTGTAATGGAATCAGCTTCGACTTCCCCAATCCTCTTCGCATCCCTATCGTCCAGAACTTCAGGGGGCTGAAGGGTTTTGACCAGATGAGGGATGGTGATCGTCCCACTGCCCACCTTGGCCAGCATATCATCCAGGGAGTTGCAGTGCAGATCCTTCAGCAGCTTCTTCACATGGCCACTTTTCACCATCTTTTTTAAAGTGGTATCATGGAATTTCAGTTCTCTCTCACAGATCTCACGGCCAAGGTTGAGCGCTTGCTTTCGTTCTTCTCTGCGCAGCCAGGAACGGATTCGCGAACGGGCCCGACTTGTCTTCACCAGCTCGAGCCACCCCCTTCTCGGGCGCTGGCTCTTAGAGGTCACAATCTCTATGATATCCCCGTTCTGGATCCGATACTTCAAAGAAACAAGCTTTGAGTTGACTTTGGCCCCCACGCAGTGATCTCCAACCTCGGTGTGGATGGCATAGGCAAAATCAATGGGACTGGAGTTGAGAGGAAGCTCCTTCACCTCGCCAGCCGGAGTGAGGGCATACACCTCAGGGGTATAGAGTTCACCATGAACAGATTCCAGAAATTCTTTGGGATCTTCTACTTCCTGCAAATTTTTGACCAGGTTCTTCAGCTCTTTAAACAACCTGGCATCATTATCAGAAGCTCTTTGCCCCTCTTTATAGGCCCAGTGGGCAGCCACACCCTCCTGGGCAACCCGGTCCATCTCTGCTGTCCGGATTTGAATCTCAATAAAATGACCTCTGGGTCCCACCACAGTGGTATGCATGGATTGGTAATTATTGGCCTTGGGAACAGAGATAAAATCTTTAATGCGTCCGGGAACCGGCGCCCAGTTTGAATGAATAATACCAAGGGCCTCATAACACTCATTTACGGTGTTGACAATGATACGAAAGGCCACCTTGTCATATACCCGTTCCAGAGGAATCTTCTGGACTATCAGTTTTTTATAGATGGACGAAAGGTGTTTGGGCCTGCCGATTATACGGGTGGGTTTAATATTGCTCTGAATAAGCTTTCCATGGAGTATGGAAATCACCTCATCCACATATCGTTGTCTCTCTTCCAGAGAGCTTTCCAGTTGTGAGACCAGATCTCGATATTCATCGGGGTGGAGAAACTGAAAAGAAAGGTCTTCGAGTTCCCGTTTCAACCAATCGATACCAAGCCGTGATGCCAGTGGGGCATAGAGATCTTGTGTTTCACGGGCTATCTCAACCTGACGTTCACGAGAAACCGTATCCAACAGACACATATCCTGCAGTCTGTCAGCCAGCTTAACCAGTAATACTCTGACATCACTGGCTATGGCCAGCAGCATCTTGCGAACATTTTCCGCCTGATGGGCGAGTCTGGAGTTGTAGTGGACATTAGTGATGCGGGTACTGCCATCAACAATGCGGGCAACACCGTCCCCAAAATCATGGCGGAGTTTCTTGATTTCGACCCCCTCTTTCAAAACACCGTGCAGCAGGCCCGCAACAACGGTATCCAGATCAAGATGCATGGAGGCCAGGGTGGAAGCCACATGCAAGGTGTGATCCAGATAAGGAGTTCCCGAAAAATGCTTTTTGTCTGTATGAACCGAGACAGCCAGCTCCCAGGCCTTGTCAATGGGACTGAGATCAATGCCGTGGAGATAACTCCGGGTAAGGATTTTCAGCCCTTCCTGGTTCACCATGACGGTTAGTTCTTTATCCATCAATCCTTGCTGATGACGTCGTATTTATACCCGGTTTTTTGGGTGAAAATTCTTCATCTGCTTTGGTGCTCTGAAAATTGCATCTCTTCAACGTACTAAGGTACACTGAAGAGATACAATTTTTACGCGCCTCGCATAGGAAGTTTTTTACTTAGTCATCTAAAGTTTTAAGTTATTACGAGATTGTTTTATTACTCATTGCTTCTTCAATTAATTCACTTATCCGGGATACAATTTGCTCAGGAGCCAATTCTTCAGTTGCACCATTACTGCGATGCCTGAGCTCTACAATTCCATCCTTGCTCAAGCGCTTTCCCACAGTTATACGGAGAGGAATGCCGAGAAGATCAGCATCCTTGAATTTAAAACCCGGACGCTCGTCCCGATCATCAAGGAGGACTTCAATTCCCTTATCCTGCAAATCATTGTACAGTGATTCTGCGGTTTCTGTGATCTGTTCATCATTCAATCCAAGATTGAGAAGAATGACCTGCAGGGGAGCCAGGGGCATGGGAAAAATCATGCCGTTCTCGTCATGATTCTGCTCAATGGCCGCTGCCACGATACGAGAGATACCAATGCCATAGCAGCCCATGACCATGGGTTTGTCCTTTCCGTCCTGATCCTGAAACACGGCGTTCATGGCCTCCGAATAACCGGTTCCCAATTTAAAGACATGACCAACCTCAATACCCTCCTTGAGGCCCAGGGCAGATCCGCAGGAAGGACATGGATCATCGGGGCTTATCTGGCGCAGATCAGCCACTGCTGCCGCCTCAAAATCCCGTCCCATATTCACATTTTTCATGTGGTAATTTTTTTCGTTGGCCCCAACCACAAAGTTTCGCATTGCAGCCACTTCCTGATCCACAAGGAGCTTGATTGGTATTCCCACCGGGCCAAGGTAGCCTGTGGGGACTCCTGTTGCATCATAGACCTCTTTGTCGTCAGCCATTTCCACATCAGCAACGCCAAGGAGGTTTTTTAACTTTACGCCCTGCACCTCGCGATCTCCACGTACCAGTATAGCCACAGGTTCACCGTCTGCCTTGTAGACCATGGTTTTAACAAGTTCACTGGGTTCAATCGCCATAAACTCACACACCGCAGGGACCTTGCGTTTACCTGGAGTTTCGACTTTCTCCATCTCCAGCAACGGGCTATTATCTGTCACAGGAGGGACCACCGCTGCCTTCTCACTATTGGCAGCATAGTCACAGTTACTGCAAATCACCAGAGTATCTTCGCCGGTATCGGCCAACACCATAAATTCGTGAGAGAAACTGCCGCCGATGGATCCGGAATCGGCCTCCACTGGCCGGAAATCCAAACCACAGCGGGTAAAAATACGTTTATAGGCATCAAACATCAGCTGATAGGTCTCACCTGCCCGTGTATCGTCCACATCAAAGGAATAACCATCTTTCATGAGGAATTCGCGACCACGCATCAAGCCAAAACGCGGTCTGATCTCGTCACGAAACTTGGTCTGGATCTGATAGAGATTTTTCGGCAGATCACGATAGGACCTGATTTCCCTGCGGGCAAGATCGGTGATTACTTCCTCATGGGTGGGACCGAGGCAGGATTCACGCTCGTGCCGATCTTGAAACCGAAGGAGTTCAGGTCCATATTTTTCATAGCGTCCGGTTTCCCGCCAGAGATCAGCAGGCTGCACCATGGGCATGAGCAGTTCCTGGGCCCCTGCCCGGTTCATCTCTTCACGGACAATCTGTTCAACCTTGCGGATTGCGGCAAGGCCAAGGGGCAGATAGCTGTAAATTCCAGCCGTCAGCTTACGTATATACCCTGCCCGGAGTAGCAGGCGATGGCTTGCGATCTCAGCTTCAGCCGGATTCTCTTTGAGTGTGGGGATAAGTGATTGTGAATATCTCATTGTTCTATTTTGTCTCTTCAAGTTTTTTTAATTCAGCAAGAAAGGTCTCAAGCAGAACATCTTCTTTTACCTTTTTATACAACTTACCTTTTTTAAAGATAATACCAACTCCATTGCCGCCGGCTAGTCCTATATCAGCCTCCTTGGCCTCACCGGGACCATTTACCACACAGCCCATAACAGCCACCTTAATCGGCTTTTCCATTGTCTGTACGTAGCGTTCTACCTCCTCAGCAATAGAAAAGAGATCAATCTGGGTTCTGCCACAGGTTGGGCAGGAAATCAGTTCCGGCCCCCGTTCCCTGATCTTGAGGGATCGCAACAGTTCAAAACCCACCCTGATCTCTTCCACCGGATCACGAGTCAGGGAGATACGGAAGGTATCGCCAATTCCCTGATGCAGAAGTATGCCAAGGGCAACACTTGATTTAACTGTTCCTGCGATTAAGCCCCCTGCCTCTGTCACCCCAAGATGGAGGGGGTAGTCGGTAAGTCTCGAGAGTTGCTGGTAGCCGCTGATGGTGGTCAGGGTGTCTGAAGATTTGATGGAGATCTTTATCTCTTCAAATCCCTGTTTCTCAAGGAGTCTCACATTTCTGAGGGCACTTTCAATCAGAGCCGTGGGATTCTCGGGAGTGGGGTAGCCATGTTTTTTGAGCAGATCCTTTTCAATGGAACCGCTGTTGACCCCTACTCGTATAGGAACCTTATGCGTCTTTGCTGCAGCCACAACACGTGCAAGTTTTTCAGGACCGCCAAGATTGCCGGGATTAATGCGGATCCCCTGGGCTCCGTTTTCCATGGCTGCCACTGCCAGGCGATGATCAAAATGGATGTCTGCAATGAGAGGAATACAAATCTGTTCGCGTATTGCAGCAATAGCAAGGGCCGCATCCTGGTCAAGCACAGCCACCCGGACAATCTCACACCCTGCATCTTGCAGCCTTTCTATCTGGGCAAGAGTGGAATCCACATCCCTGGTATCAGTATTGGTCATGGACTGGACAGAGATAGGACTTCCTCCACCAACAGCCACATTCCCTACATGGATTTTTCGGGTCTGTCTTCTCAGTATCATTTTTCCTGTTTCTCTCTGTTTACCAGACTGAGTTCCGCATCAGAAGCCCGTACATACAGTGGCACTGCAGAATCAAGATCCATGGTCTCTCCTCTTTGCAGCTTTTCACAAGCCAAAAAACCAATGGCTGCTGCCGAAGGGTAATGCAACACAAGCGGAGCCATTATCATGCGCTCTCCAAGACTGTCCTGCAACATCTCTCCATAGCTCAGGAGTCCATCGCCTACCATCAGGCTGCTCTCTGTCACTTCTCGGGTAAGGTCTTGCGGAGTGAGTGCCTTAATCGTTCCCTTGCTCCGATACAATCCACGATCATCAGGTCGGTACCATCTTCTATAGACCTCTTTTTTACGGGCATCAAGGAGAACACAGAGCGGCTTATCACCTGAGCAGCAAAAAGCAAGACCATCAAGGGTGGAAATACCGAGCAGTGGTTTATCCATGGCTGTGGCAAGACCCTTTACTGTGGCCATACCGATCCGAAGTCCGGTAAAAGATCCGGGGCCAAGCCCCACTGCCAGACCATCAATATCTTCAAAACCGATGTTGTTTTCACTGAGTAACCAGTCGATCCCTGCGAGCAGACGGCGGGAATGCGTAACTCTGGAGTTCAGGCTCAGAGTTGCCACAAGCTCACCCTTATGGGCATCACCAACGGTGAGAGCCACAGAACTGCATGATGTGGCGGTATCGAGGGCAAGAATTAAGGGACGATCGGTGCTCACGAGCCAAATATCCTGGCAAGGTCATTATAAAAAACAAAAATCATGGCAGTACCCAGAAAGGCAATACCGATCTGCTGAGCTAAAATCTGCACTTTCTCAGTCATCGGTTTACGGCGAATGGCCTCAATGCTTAAAAACATCAGGTGACCACCGTCAAGTACCGGAATGGGTAAGAGATTCAGAATGCCAAGATTTACGCTGAGCAGTCCCATGAAGAAAAGAAAATTGACCCAGCCGGCCTGCATCTGTTTTCCGGCAATCTGGGCAATGAGGATTGGTCCGCCAAGCTCTGATGCCGGAACCACCTGCTGAATAAGCTTCACTAAACCCATTACCGTAAGACTGATATACATCCAGGTCTGAGAACAGGCGGCGAGGAAGGCACCCACTAGACCGACAGGTGAATAAAACAGTTCATCGGCCCGGACAATACCGATCATGAAACGTTCCTCCACCTCTTCACCAAAAATATTTTTCACCGGCTGTTTCGCCGGCGTCACTAAAAGTTTCACCTCTTTGGAGTCGCGGACAAGGAGAAAGACAAGCTCTTCGCCTTTACTCTCCTTGACCAGGTTCAGCACATCCATCCATTCACGGGTGGGCTCGTTATTAATGGTGAGAATGACATCATCCACCTGCATACCGGCAAGGGCTGCGGGAGAATCGGGTGTGACCTGCCCAATCCTGGTGGTATCATGACTGTCCGGCAAGCCCATAAAGAAAAAAATCAGGAAAAAGAGCAGGACAGTGAAGAGCAGATTAAAAAGTGGACCGGCAAAGACGATGAGAAACCGCTGCCACACTGCTTTATGGGCAAAAGAGACTTCTTTTTCACCGGCAGCCTCCTGCTGTTCATCGGGGTTTTCCCCAAACATCTTGACATACCCACCCAGGGGAAAGGCGCTGAGCACATACTCAGTCTCCCCAACAGTCTTTCTTAATAACTTGGGACCGAACCCCAGGGAGAACACAAGCACTCTCACCTTGAAAAGTTTGGCAAAGAAGAAATGGCCAAGCTCGTGAACAAAAATCAGGATGCCGAGAACAACAATAAATGAAACAACAGTATTCATAGTAAAACCTTGATATGGCCTGGAACAAAATAGCCTTGGGGTAGAGTTGGCATTATAGTATCAGCCTTTAGTTTTTTTCTCATTTTTGCAGTAATCAGCGCTGACAGCCAACACCTCTAATCACACAGACAAAAAAAAGATCAGAAAATAAGGGTACCCGCATCAGGACGTGCCACTAATTAAAGCAGCAGCCTCTTTCCGCGCCAATCCATCAGCAGAAAGGATGTCATCAATGGAATCTTCACTGCCGTCCTGCACCTTTTCCATAACTTTGGCCACAGTTGCAGCAATGTCAAGAAAAGAAATTTTTTCATCAAGAAAGGCAGCCACTGCGATTTCATTGGCTGCATTCAGAACCGCAGGCAAAACTCCCCCATGCTTGATTGCCTGAAAAGCAAGGGAAAGGGCCGGAAAACGTTCATAATCAGGATCATGAAACTCCAGGTTGGAACATTTGGCGAGGTTCAAGCCAGGGAGGTTCATATGAAGTCGTCTGGGGTAGGAAAGGGCATAGGCAATGGGAATCCGCATATCAGGAATCCCAAGCTGCGCCAGTACAGAACCATCCTGGAATTCCACCAGAGAATGAACAATGGATTGGGGGTGGACAACCACCTCGATTGCGTCCACTGCAACATCAAAAAGCCATTTGGCTTCAATGACTTCAAGGCCTTTATTCATAAGAGTCGCAGAATCAATGGAAATTTTACGTCCCATATCCCAGTTGGGGTGAGCCAGGGCTTCGGCAGGGGTAACAGCCTCAAGCTCATGTTGACTTTTTTCTCTGAAGGGTCCACCGGAGGCGGTGAGGATAATTTTGGCCACATCGTCACGATGTCCGGCCTCCAGAGCCTGAAAGATGGCACTGTGTTCCGAATCCACGGGTAGGAGTTTTACGCCCTTTTCCCGGCAACTATCCATGACCAGTTTCCCGGCCATAACCAGGGTTTCCTTGTTGGCAAGCCCTATATCTTTGCCGGCCTCAATGGCTGCAAGGGTTGGCAGGAGACCCGCTGCCCCGACAATGGCAGAGATTGTCATGTCTGCAGAATCTAAGGCAGCAACCGCTTTGCTGCCCTCGACGCCATACACCACCCTGTCTCTGTATTTTGCGGGCAACCGCCGGCAAAGCCCGGCTGCACCATCCTGATCTGCAACTGAAATCAGTTCAGGATCAAATTCAGCCACCTGTTCCAAAAGTTTTGAAATATTTCTGCCGGCCGCAAGACCGGTTATGCGATAGCGATCAGGAAAACTGCGAACCACATCCAGGACATTACACCCGATGGAACCTGTAGAGCCTAAAAGAGTCAGGGTTTTCATACGACTGAAAAGAACTGCAGGAGATAATAAAGGACAGGGGCGGCAAAAAGTATGGAATCAGCTCGATCAAGAATACCGCCATGGCCGCCAAGAATGGTTCCGGAATCTTTTGTACTGGTTGCCCGTTTAATAACAGATTCCACAAGATCACCGCAGATCCCAAACACTGCAAGAACAACGGAAGAGAGAAGGACAAAGAGCCAGGGCACTGTTTCCAACAGAAAGACCGCAAGCAGAGAAGCCACTATCATTCCGGCGAATATTCCCCCAACAGCTCCTTCAATGGTCTTATTTGGGCTGATCAAAGGACTGAGTTTGTGTCTGCCAAAGGCACGGCCGGTATAATAGGAACCGGAATCAGAACCTGCCGTAATTCCTGTCAGGATAAGGATCCATGAGTTCCCGTCAGGGAGTTCTCTCAGCAGCAGCAGGTGTGCACCCAGGACCCCGACCCAGACAAGGCCGAGACTGCAGCGCGAAAAAAACTCATAACTGTCAAAGCCCTTCCGGTATGTAGCAAGTGTCCACAATGAGAGCAGCAAAAAGCCCAAAACCAACCCGCCACTGACACCAAGTTGCGGAGTAAAAAAGACAGAAAGAATGGGGAGAGTTGCCAGAATGGCCAAAAACAAAGGGCGGAGGAATGATTCAGCAAAAAGTGTCATCCGGCCATACTCATATGCACCGATGGCCAGCCCCAGAATCAGAACAACGGTAAACAGGGCCACCGAACCTTTCAGCAGGAGGAACAACCAACAGATGATAAGAGCCACGCCTGGGAGCACTCGATTCATCTATCACCCACTTTCAACTTGGGCACTTGTCCTGCCAAAGCGCCGTTCACGACCCTGGTATTCAATAATCGCCTGGGTAAAAGCCTCTTTACGAAATTCAGGCCACATCACATCAGTAAAATAAATTTCGGCATACGAAGCCTGCCAGAGAAGAAAATTGGAGAGTCTGGCCTCACCACCGGTACGGATTAATAAATCGGGGTCTGGCAACTCTGCCGTATAGAGATGATTATCAATGAGTTCTTCATCAATTTCACTGGCAGTGAGAGCACCTGAAGCCACTTCCCTGGCAATACCGCGAATGGCCTGGATAAGTTCAGCGCGCCCCCCATAACTGAGGGCAAGATTTAAGATGAATTTATCATTTTGAGCGGTCTCGCTCATGGCCTGCTCAAGAACTTGCCGCACATCCGCAGGAAGCTTCTGAATGTCACCGATACAGGTAAGACGGATCCTGTTTTTCAGCATCCTGGAAAGCTCTTTCTGCAGATAATTCTTCAGCAGTCCCATCAGCCCCCCTACCTCATCCTCAGGTCGCTTCCAGTTTTCCGTTGAAAAAGCATAGAGGGTCAAGACATCGACCCCCAACTCCATTGCCGACTCAACGATTTCCTGGACAGATTCCACACCGACCTTGTGGCCATACAGCCGCGGCCTGTTCTGTTGCTTGGCCCAGCGCCCATTGCCATCCATGATGATGGCAACATGGTGGGGAATATGTGAGGGATCTATGGATTGGGGCTCAGGCATGCTTTCTTTGAAAAATGATAATAACAAAATAGGAACTCAATGCAGCCTGATGGCTAGGAAAAAAGCTTCATCAGACTTCCATCATTTCTTTTTCTTTATGCGCAGTCACCTCATCAATCTGTTTAATGTACTTATCGGTCTCTGCCTGGGCATCATCCTGTAGTTTAAACAGATCGTCTTCGGAAATATCTTTATCTTTTTTCTGCTTCTTCAAGGTATCAATAGCCTCACGCCGAATATTGCGTACAGCAACCTTGAACTCCTCCGCCACCTTTCGCACCTGTTTCACCAGATCCTTTCTCCGCTCCTCAGTCAGCTGGGGAATGGTCAAGCGTATAACCTTCCCGTCATTTGCAGGGGCCAGACCAAGATCTGATTTCATAATGGCTTTCTCAATGGCCGGCACCATCTGCGGATCCCAGGGTTGAATGGCTATCATCCGACTCTCTGGAATGGTCATAGTTGCCACCTGGTTCATTGGCATGAGACTACCGTAGGCATCAACGGATATCCCATCGAGGAGCGAGATGGACGCTCGCCCCGTACGTACTTTTGAGAGTTCACCCTTAAAGCTTTCCACACTTTTTGCCATTTTTGCTGACAGCTCTCCTATCACTTCACTCATAGCAGATTCTCCAATGCTTGGTATTGGTCAATACCAAGCAACATTAACTGTTGATCAGGGTTCCAATTTTCTCTCCGCAAATTGCACGGTGAATGTTCCCGGGTCTGGTCATATTGAGAACCAGGATGGGCTTTTTATCTTCTTTGGCAAGTGCAATTCCTGCAGCATCCATAACTCGTAGATTCTTGGAAAGCACTTCATCATAGGTGAGTGAGTCATATTTCACTGCATCATCATACTGTTCCGGATCTTTATCATAGACACCATCAACTTTAGTTGCCTTGATGATGACATCCGCATCAACTTCAAGGGCTCGGAGGACACCAGCTGAGTCTGTGGTAAAATATGGATTACCCGTTCCTGCTGCAAAGATCACCGCCCGTCCCTTTTCGAGATGGCGAGCAGCGCGACGACGAATATAAGGTTCACACACTAAGCGCATGGGGATAGCAGACATAACCCTGGTCACGACACCACTGCGTTCAAGGGCATCTTGCAGGGCGAGGGAATTAATGACTGTGGCCACCATTCCCATATTATCGGCAGCTGTTCTATCCATCCCCTGGCTGGCACCCTTCACACCACGAAAGATATTGCCGGCGCCTATCACTATCCCAACTTCCACGCCGAGCGCCATAATATCCTTAATTTCCTCTGAGATTGCTCCTAGAACATCTGTATTGATACCAAAAGAGTCTTCACCCATGAGGGCTTCTCCACTCAACTTCAATAGTATTCTTTTATACTTTAGTTCCATAACGGTTCCTTCACAGAGTAAAAAATGAGAGGCATGCACATCAAAGGGACAAAGCCCCTCCAACCTTGGTAAACGGTAAGTAAGCCAGGACTTAGTTTAGTACTCCCCTGGGGGATGCTTAGTTTAATGCCCCTCGATGGATTAAAAGTACCTTACCCAGGTTATCTTCTGTCAAAAAACAAGACAACAATTTGTAAGGTACTAAGGTGTCTGCAAGAATCAGGCACCAATCTGAAAACGGGAAAATCGCCTAATGGAGATGGACTCTCCCATCTTCCCGATCATATCAGTGATGAGTTGCTGAATGGTAAAATCCGGGTCCTTGACAAAGGGCTGATCCAGAAGACAAATCTCTTTCAGAAACTTCTCCATCTTTCCTTCAACCATTTTTTCAACGATGTTTTCCGGCTTTCCAGAATCCAACGCCTGCTGTACATAGATATCTTTTTCACGGGTTATTACATCTTCCGGAACTTCCTCACGGGTAATAGCCACAGGATTGACGGCAGCAACATGAAGGGCCAGATCACGGGCAAACTCTTTAAAGCCATCGGTTTTTGCAACAAAATCACTCTCGCAGGAGAGCTCAACCATGGCCCCGATTTTCCCTCCGGCATGAATATAACACTCAATGGTACCTTCACTTGTTTCACGTCCTGCCCTTTTTGCAGCAACAGAGAGACCTTTTTGACGCAACAGGTCCACTGCTTTTTCCATGTCGCCGTCAGTCTCACTCAGGGCCTTTTTACAATCCATCATTCCTGCGGCCGTTTGATCACGCAGATCTTTTACCATTTGACTTGTAATTTTCATAACATATCTCCGAAATAATTCTCAATCAACTGTCTTTAAAATAAAAAAGCATCGGGCAGATATGACAAAGGGGCTTATCCAGCCCCTGAGTTTATTTATACTGTCGATGCCTTAAGGGCATATGGGTCTGTTTCAGTCTTTCGCACCTTCAGCTTCTACGGGTTGCTCTGCTTCGTCTGCTGCCGGCTGCTCCACTTCAGCATCTACAACTGCCGCCTGTTCTGCACCGGCATCGGCAACTGCCGCCTGTTCTGCATCGACATCGGCAACTGCAGCCCGTTCGGCACCGGCATCGGCCATGGCAGCAAGCATAGCTTCATCGGAAGCATCTTCACCTTCGCGGGCTGCCTGTCCGGCAAGTACACTGTCAGCCAAATGGTTGCAAATCAGACGAATAGAGCGAATGGCATCATCATTGCCAGGGATAAGATAATCAATACCGTCCGGATCACAGTTCGTATCTGCCAGGGCAATAACAGGAATATTGAGTTTTTGTGCCTCATTGATGGCGATGGCTTCATTCCTGGGGTCAATAATTAAAATTG
The DNA here is from genome assembly GCA_021737265.1 of Desulfocapsa sp. GTDB lineage: Bacteria > Desulfobacterota > Desulfobulbia > Desulfobulbales > Desulfocapsaceae > Desulfocapsa. The sequence continues at coordinate 13,418 of JAIPEF010000021.1, forward strand.
CAGTAGGAGTCTTGCGCAGATGTTTAATTCCACCAACGTTTCTCTCAAGCTTCACCCGCTCTTTTTCCATGAGCAGAATCTCTTTTTTGGGGAAACGATTAATGGAACCGTCCTCCTGCATGGATTCGATGGATTTAAGACGCTCGATGGAGTTTTTAATGGTCTGAAAGTTGGTCATCATACCACCGAGCCAACGGTGATCAACATAAGGCATCTGACAGCGCACAGCCTCTTCTCTAATGATCATTCTGGCCTGACGTTTGGTACCTACAAAAAGAAGTTTTCCACCTTGGGCAATTTCGTTTATTACAAAATCACTGGCAGTATCAAACATGCGCTTACTTTTATCAAGGTTGATAATATAAATGCCATTACGGGGACCGTAAATATACGGTTTCATTTTGGGATTCCAACGGCGGGTCTGGTGACCAAAATGAAGGCCGGCCTGAAGCATTTCCTTAACAGTTACATTTTCCATACTCTTCTCCTGATCCGGTTGAACCTCCATCCCTCCTTCATCATTGGCAACCTCCAAGGGTCTGCTGCAATAACACCGGAATGCGGGGGATGTGTGTATTTTATCTTTCACTGCCCAATGCCGAGAAAGACGACTAATTCAAACTCCAAACATTCTTTTTTACCATACTACAAATGCTTCCGCAAGTTTTTGCGAACATAGGTGTGAAGAAACCAAACGTTTATTTTGAATACAGGGAAGTGTCTCAACAGTTGAGACATGGAGGGAACAAAGAACGCGGCTACTAACAAAGTAACAGTGGCTAATTTAAAGCAGAAACGGAGAGGTCGGTACACTATTCTATGATGAGAAAACCCTTGCCATACTCAACCCAAACCCGGTGAAACAAGTCAGGATGTTTTTTTTCTGCATTCATAGCGTTTTTGTGCTGAGGCCGGTCCTTTATTATCTGACCAACAGAGAAGAAGGTGCACCAAGAAAATGCTTCAACCATTCAAAGGCAAATTTCAAAAGTTCCGTATCTGACTCATTGATTCGACGCTTCTGGTCACGGGAAAGGGTAAAGCGGTCAAGTAGTGAATGCTTGGCCACCATCAACCTGAAATTATCAATGTCATAACAAGCCGTAAATGCCATTTGTTGTTTAGGGCCACCACTCCCTTCACCTGCCCATGGATTCTCACTGAATACCGTATCAACCTCTGCCCAGAGATCATTCATAAGATTATACTTATCGAGGCGCTGATCCCTCACCCATTTCCTTACGGTAAAACTCTTTTCTTCCAGATGACCATGGCAATAAGGATGATCCGTCATAAAATAAAATTCGCTGGCCATATCCTTTTGAGGCGTACGATCTACTCCACGCTCGAGGGGATAGGTCCTGCATGCTGATGGTCGATCCATATAGATCGCGCACCCCTCATCACCAAGGAAGGGGCATGCCTTCCTTTCATCTTCAGTCAATCTCAACATAACTGAAGGAAAGTAAGGATGACTCACTCCCTGAAGGACACGGGAATATTGCTCCATAAACTCCTGAGAAGAAATTTTCATCCCATTTTTTAACCTGAGGATGTCATAAGGATACAAAAACATATCAACATTTCGACAACAGACCATATAACAATCGACACCGGAATGACAGTGAAAGTGAAATTTTTCCTTACCCAGCGGTTCCATCCCTTCGGGAAAATCTTTTCTACTCTTCATACTCGTTCTTTATTCAAATGATTGATAATAAACCCAAACTGTTAACGTAACAAAAAAACTACTCCATGCAGATTGACAATCAAATGGTTTAGGACAGAAAAGAAAAGAGACAGGCAGGATTCTCAGATGGATCTCCTCCCTTCCCTTCAATCTTCGGCTTCCTGAACCTGCTCAGCAAAAAAAAAGCTGACATGAATGGAATTCATATCAGCTTTATGCTTAACAATGGAGGATTGAAGAGTGACTAATTATCGTTCTCTTTCCCCTCAGTCTCAGAATAGCTAACAAGTTCCAGAATCGCCATCGGTGCAGCATCACCTCGACGCTGACCTGTCTGAATGATACGGGTATAGCCACCATTACGATCAGTGAACTGCTCCTGGATCTCATTAAAAAGCTTGGCCACAATATCACGACTGCGAATAAAGCTCATGGCCTGACGTTTTGCATGCAGATCTCCGCGCTTGGCGAGAGTAATCATCTTGTCTGCAACCTTTCTCACCTCTTTTGCTTTCGGAGTGGTGGTTACAATTCGCTCATGCTCAAAAAGTGAGGTAACCATATTGCGTACCATGGCCTTTTTGTGCGAACTTGTTCTGCCAAGTCTTTTTCCTGATTTTCCGTGTCTCATGTTTCTATCCTCAACTCAACCCCTGTAATTCAGTAAGTTGATTTCTATAAATTACGAAATCCGATTATTACTCTTTTTCTTCATTCTCATCGGTAATTTCGGGTGGAGTCCATTTGTCGATCTTCATCCCAAGGCTCAAGTCCATATCTGCAAGAAGGGTTTTGATCTCATTGAGCGACTTTCGTCCAAAATTTTTGGTTTTCAACATTTCCTGATCAGTTTTATGTGCTAACTCACCAATGAAATTAATATCAGCATTCTTCAGACAGTTGGCAGAACGAACTGAAAGTTCCAGATCCTCAACAGGTTTATTTAAATGAGGATTCAATGGTTCTAAGCTATCACTATCATCTTCAGTTTTTTCCGGTTCAACCTTCTCTTCATCAAAGTTGATAAAGGTGGTAAGTTGTGATTTCAGAATCTTGGCGGCAAAAGCCAAAGCATTTTCCGGTTTCACACTGCCATCAGTCTCAACCTCAAGAGTTAACTTGTCATAGTCGGTCTGCTGGCCTACACGAGCAGTAGATGTCGTGTATTGAATCTGAACAATAGGGGTAAAAATTGCATCAATGGGGATCTGACCTATGGCCAGCTCTTCTTTTGATTGTTTTTCTGCGGGCTGGTATCCCTTCCCCCACTCAACTGTCAACTCTGCACGAAAATCTGTATCACCTGTAAGGGTACAAATCAGTTGTTCCTCGTTCATTACTTCTATGTTTGGATTGCCGCTGATATCAGCAGCAGTAACTTCACCGGGGCCCTTCTTTTCTATGGTAACGGTCTGGCTCTTATCAGAATGAAGTTGGAGGCGCACCTGCTTGAGATTAAGGATGATTTCACTCACATCCTCTTTCACATCTTCCATGGCTGTAAATTCATGGAGTGCACCTTCGATCTTTACGCTGGTAATTGCGGCACCCTGAATTGATGAAAGTAAAATTCGTCTCAGGGAGTTTCCTATAGTAGCAGCAAATCCGCGTTCAAGCGGCTGGCAGACAAATTTCCCATACGTGTTGGTATGTTTTGCCTTGTCCACCTCAAGTGGCGCCGGTTGAATAAGTTCATGCCAGTTACGATAAATAGGCAGAGTCTCTTGGGCATTTTCAGTCATGAGTTTCCTACGTTATAGAGTTGCAATACGATAAAAAATATCGATTGAATAACAAATTATTTGGAGTACAACTCAACAATCAGCTGTTCCTGGATCGGCATGGTAATCTCTTCACGATTGGGGAGAGCTTTTACCGTAGCCTTGAATGCGTCTTTATCAAGTTCAAGCCAAGTTGGAATTCCACGCCTGGCAACAGCCTCCATGCTTTCAACAAGAAAACTATTCGTTCTGCTCTTTTCTTTAATGGTAATCACATCACCAGCAGAGATAAGAAAAGATGGAATATTAACTTTTTTATTGTTCACCAGAACATGATTATGACGAACCATCTGTCTTGCCTGTTTTCTTGAGGAGGCAAAGCCAAGATGGAAAATAGTATTATCAAGGCGTCGCTCAAGCATAATGAGCAGATTTTCACCGGTAATACCTTTTTTCAGCTCAGCTTTATGAAAATAATTACGGAACTGTCCCTCAAGTATTCCATAGATATTTTTAACTTTTTGCTTTTCTCTCAACTGAATGGCGTAATCAGAAACCTTCCTGAAACGCGCCTGGCCGTGCTGACCAGGGCCAAAAGCCCTTCTTTCAAAAGAGCATTTGTCTGAATAACAGCGATCACCCTTGAGATATAATTTCAGATTCTCTCGCCTGCAACGACGACATGCAGCGCCTGTATATCTTGCCACTTGGTTCTCCGATTAATGTAATGTATCGTAGTAAAAAATTCTATTCTCTGACAAGACGAATCAGACCCGACGACGTTTAGGCGGTTTACAGCCATTATGTGGGATGGGGGTCACATCAACAATTTTGCTGACTTCAAATCTTGTGTTGATTAATGCTCTCAGTGCTGCTTCACGACCAGGACCGGGACCTTTCACACGGACTTCAATCTTTCTCATGCCCATGTCTGCTGCTTTTGCTGCGGCTTCTGCCATTGCTTTCTGAGCAGCAAAGGGGGTGGACTTACGAGACCCCTTGAATCCCAGCACTCCTGCTGAACTCCAGCTTACCACATTCCCCTGTCTGTCAGAGATGGTTACTATGGTATTATTAAAAGTTGAGTAAATAAAAACAATCCCCTCGGGGATATTCTTTTTCACTCTTTTTTTTGTGCTTGATCCGGCACGTTTTACTCCAGCCATTATTTACACCTGTATCAATATATTAATTTCGGCGGGCTGCACCGCGACGTGGCCCTTTTCTAGTTCTTGAATTATTTTTGGTATTCTGTCCGCGACAGGGTAAGCCCATGCGGTGACGCCTTCCACGATAACAGCCTGAATCTGTCAGCCGTTTGATATCCATGGACACTTCACGACGTCGATCACCCTCAACAGTGTATTCAGCTTCAATAATCTTTCTGATACGGGTAACATCATCACCACCAAGATCATCACTGTTCATGGTATATGGAAGATCGGCCTTATCAAGTATTCGCCTTGCTGAGGTCAGTCCGATGCCATGGATGTAAGTAAGTGAACGATCCATGTGCTTATTTTTAGGAAGATCTACTCCTGCTATACGTGCCAAAATGCGTACTCCTTAAAAAAAGTGACAGTAAATATATTTTTTCTGTCATCAGAATGAATCGGGTTATCCCTGACGCTGCTTGTGTTTTTTCACTTTACAGCTGACACGGACTATACCTTTGCGCTTAAAAACTTTGCAATCACTGCACATTTTTTTTACAGATGACCTGACTTTCATATGATAACTCTCTTATTTTTTCTTTTTATTATTCTTTGCCCGAAAAGTTACTCTACCCCTGGTCAAGTCATAGGGGGAAAGTTCAATGGTAACACGGTCACCGGGTAAAATTTTGATAAAATGCATTCGCATTTTGCCTGAGATATGAGCTAGAACCTTATGCCCGTTATCCAGTTCCACCCGAAACATTGCATTGGGGAGGGGCTCAATAATCGTACCTTCTACTTCAATGGCTTCTTCCTTGGCCATAAATATACTCCTGAGTCAAACAAAATCAGATCGAAAAAACAGCCATATTAATATAAGTACGCAAAAAAGAGAAGTACTATTTTACAAATGGCCCTAAATTTTATCTCGTGAGCTGAGAACTAATGGCCCATCAGCAGTTACAGCAATTGAATGTTCAAAATGGGCAGAAGGCTTTTTATCTGCTGTTATTACTGTCCACCCGTCACGAAGAACTTTCACTTTGTACGTTCCCATATTAACCATGGGTTCTATGGCAACAACCATACCCTCTATCAATCGTGGAGACTGGCCCCCTTGAACATAATTGGGGATTTCAGGCCCTTCGTGGAGTGAGCTTCCTATTCCATGGCCAACAAATTGTCTCACCACCGAAAAACCATTTCCCTCGACATGCTCTTGCACTGCTCTTGAAATATCGGCGACCCGGTTTCCAACTATCACTTGTTCAATAGCAAGTTCAAGCGATTCCCTGGTAACACGGAGCAATTTATGCGTTGCCTGTTTAACCTTTCCAACAGGAATGGTAACAGCTGAATCTCCATAAAAGCCTTTATAGTAAACGCCAAAGTCAACGGAAAGGATATCGCCTTTTTTCAGTTTTCGTTTCCGTGTTGGAATTCCGTGTACGACCTCTTCATTCAGAGAGACACAGAGACTTGCTGGAAACCCATGATATCCTTTAAAAGCGGGTATCGACTTTCTCTTTCGGCATAAGTCTTCTGCCATTTGATCAAGTTCAAAAGTGGTGATACCCGGTTCAACAGTGTTTTCCAACATGCGGAGGGTTTCAGCAACGATCTGATTTGCATCCTGCATGAGTTTTATCTCATCGGCAGTTTTAATCAGAATTGGTTTTGCTGCCTGCTGCCCGCCTGCACCGCTCACAATAAATCCTATTTATTTCTTTGGACCGGATTTCATAAACCCTTCGTAGTTAGTCATCACCATTTGTGATTGAACCTGTGAAACAGTATCAATGGCGACACCAACAATAATAAGAAGCGCTGTTCCACCAAAATAGAATGGCAGATTAAACTTAGCAATCAGAATCGTTGGCAGTACGCAGACCACACTGAGATATATGGCACCGACAACGGTCAAACGGGTAAGAACCTTATCTATAAAATCTGCAGTTTTTCGGCCCGGTCGAATACCTGGTACAAAACCGCCATTCTTTTTTAAATTCTCTGCAACATCATCCGGCTTAAAAGTTACTGCTGTGTAAAAGAAGCAGAAAAACACGATCATGGCAACATACAAACAATAATACCAGAAGGTTCCGGGAGACATGGCTGCTGAAACTTTTTGCACCCAGTCAACCTGTACAAAACCACCAATTGTTGCAGGAAACATCATGATAGATGACGCAAAGATTGGCGGGATAACCCCGGAGATGTTGATTTTCAGTGGCAGGTGTGAGCTTTGACCACCGTATACCTTCCGTCCAACTACCCGCTTGGCATATTGTATGGGGATACGACGCTGGGCGGTTTCAAAGAAGACAATGACGGCCACCACTCCAACCATAAAAGCAATGATCAGGGGAACAAAGAAAAGAGTGATTTCCCCGGCCTTGATCAACTGGATAGAGTTAACCATTGCTGCAGGACCACGAGCGACAATACCTGCAAAGATGATGAGGGAGATGCCGTTTCCGATTCCCCGCTCACTCATCTGCTCACCGAGCCACATGATAAAAGATGTACCAGCGGTTAGGGTGATCATAGTCATCAGGATGAAAGGGGTGCCTGGATTGATGACAATGGGTTCACCCCCTGGTCCCACCATGCTCTGGAGACCGGTGGCTATAAAGGTACCCTGGATAATACTGAGTCCGACGGTCCCATACCGGGTGTACTGGGTGATTTTCCTTTGACCGGATGCGCCCTCTTTCTTCAGTGTCTCCAGCTGAGGAATAACAACAGTAAGCAGCTGAATAATAATGGAGGCAGAAATATAGGGCATGATCCCCAGGGCAAAAATGGAAAAATTCTCCAAAGCACCACCGGAAAACATGTTGAACATACCAAAAAGGGTACCTGCCTGTTGGGCAAAGAATGCTGCGAGAGCCTCTCCGTTAATTCCTGGAGTAGGAACCTGTACGCCCATTCTGTATACAGCGAGCATTGCCAGCGAAAAAAGGATACGTTTTCTTAATTCAGGTGTCTTTGCAGCATTCTGCAATCCGCTCATAATTTATTCCGCGCCAAATCTAATAATATATACTTCTCAATTAGTTAACTGCTTTTTATGCTGCGGCGGCAACTGAGCCGCCAGCGGCTTCAATCTTTGCCTTTGCACCAGCACTGACTTTGTCGACAGTAACAGTAACAGCTTGAGTGATTTCGCCATTTGCAAGAATTTTAACCGGCAACCCTTTTCTGGCAATTCCCTTTTCTACAAGGACTTCTACTGTCACCTCAGTTCCCGCATCAAGCTTATCGAGCTGAGCGAGAGAGACAATGGAGAATTTAACAGTGTTGATATTGGTAAAACCACGCTTGGGCACACGACGCTGCAGTGGCATCTGACCACCCTCAAATCCAGGTTTGATACCGGATCCTGAGCGGGATTTAAATCCCTTATGTCCTCGGCCTGCAGTTTTTCCATGGCCTGTTCCAGGACCACGCCCTAGACGTTTTCTTTGCCTGTTCGCACCTTTATTCGGGGACAGGTTTCCTAAGTGTATCATTTTACGCCTCCTCGATACGAACAAGATGCGCTACTTTGTTCAGCATCCCACGAAGTTCCGGGGTATCTTTACGGGTCATTGTCTTTTCCATTCTGGTCAGTCCAAGACCGGTAAGCGTTGCCTGAATCTTTTTTGTACTGCCGATTCCGCTTTTGACCAGAGTAAATGTGATTGTATCGGACATTAGACTACCTTCTACGCACTATTAAATAGAAAAAGCATAGCATGTCATTGGCTCGCAGCCAATCTCACACCATGCTCAATATTAAGCCTGAATTTCTTCGACGGTTTTCCCGCGCTGTTCAGCGATTCTTTCTGCAGAACGAAGACTTTTTAGACCATTAAGGGTGGCTTTGACCATATTGTGTGGATTGTTAGACCCAAGACATTTGGTCAAGATATTATGGACACCGACTGCTTCCAAAACCGCACGTACAGGTCCACCGGCAATAACTCCAGTACCAGCAGATGCCGGTTTGAGCAGAACTTTACCGGCACCATACCTGCCGACAATCTCATGGGGAATGGAAAGGTCGGTAATGGATACAGAGGTCATATCCCTTCTCGCCTTTTCCACACCTTTGCGGATAGCCTCAGGTACCAGATTGGCTTTCCCGAGACCGTATCCAATTTTTCCCTTACCATCACCAACAACAACAATGGCACTAAAGCTGAACCTGCGTCCACCTTTTACTACTTTTGCGACACGGTTGATAAATACAATTTTTTCGATGAATTCATCGGAACTTTCGTTCCTTGAACGCTTAAAATCTGCCAAGGGACACCCCCAAATTTATATCATTAAAATTGAAGCCCACCTTCCCGAGCTCCTTCGGAAAGTGCTTTCACTCTGCCGTGGTAAATATAGCCGCCACGATCAAAGATAACCTTGCTGACACCAGCACTTTTTGCAGCCGCGGCAAGTAACATACCTACCTTTTTGGCATTTCCGGTCTTATCTTCATCAGCCTTTTCAAAATTCTTATCAATTGTAGACATGGAAACAAGCGTTTTACCGGCAGAGTCATCTATAATTTGTGCATAGATATGTTTATTACTTTTAAAAACTCTAAGACGCGGTTTATCACTGCTGCCAGTGATCTTTTTGCGAATACGGCGGACACGCTTGGCCCTGGCTGTTGTCTTAGCATTTGTCTTAGCCATTTTTCCTTACCATAATTTTATAAACAATCATCTGAGATGATTGATAGTTAATTAAGACCCTGCTCCAGCCTTACCAACCTTACGCACGATATGTTCATCTTCGTAGCGTATCCCCTTCCCTTTATAAGGCTCAGGTTTACGAATTTGACGAATTCTGGCACTGGTCAGACCAAGCAATTCTTTATCGATGGATTCGACTATGATTTTATTCGTCCCATCGACAGTGATCTGAACATCATCAGGAATCGGAAATTCGACAGGATTGGAATATCCCACATTGAGGGTCAACTTTTTTCCTTCAATATTTACTTTGTAGCCAACACCTTCAACGATTAACGTCTTTTTGAATCCCTCGTTTACGCCAACAACCATATTATTAATCAGGCTCCTGGTCATTCCACGAAAGGCGTTGGTCCTTTTACTGTTATCCCGGTTCTCAACGACGATCTGATCATCCTTCATTGAGACCGCAAGTTCCGGTAAAATTTTGCGTTCAAGCTTTCCATTTTTTCCGGAAACCGTAATGTTCTGTCCTTTGATATCAATTTTAATATCAGCAGGCACAGCAATAGGTTCTTTTCCAATACGAGACATGATTACCTCCGTTATTTGCTGGTCCTACCAGACCTCGCAAAGAATCTCACCGCCGACATTACTGGCCCTTGCGGTTCTATCAGTAATAACGCCCTTTGAACTTGAAATAATGGCAATCCCTAGTCCATTAAGGACTACGGGAACCTCACCAACCCTTGCATAGCGGCGCAGACCGGGTTTGCTGATACGCTTGATTCCTGTAATGACAGGAGCCTCATCAGAACCATATTTCAGATTAATGGATAATGTACCCTGGGGGCCATCATCAGTGATCTTATAGTCAACTATATACCCTTCATCCTTCAGGACTTTGGCAATGTTTACTTTTGTTTTGGAGTTTGGCATGGTTACGGAATCAAACTTTGCCATTACTCCATTTCTAATCCTGGTCAGCATATCTGCCAGGGGATCGCTCATGGACATAGCGAACTCTCCTTATCTATTTTATTTGAGCAGCTGATGATTAACATTTTACCAGGATGACTTTGTAACACCGGTAACCTGACCACTTGATGCTAATTTACGAAAACATATACGGCAGATACCGAATTTACGAATAAACGCCTTCGGCCGCCCACAAAGTGGACATCTATTATATTTTCTTACCGCAAATTTTGGCGTTCTTTTTGCTTTCGCAATGAGAGATTTTTTTGCCAAACCGACCTCCAGTCTCTTAAATCTGTTGTTATAATAATAAGGAGTTGTGAGTCATTTCCAATATGGATCAAGTCACATAGCAGACGAACCCTACCCTACCTACCCTTTAAAAGGCATGCCCATCATCTTCAGAAGGCTGAGAGCCTCCTTATCAGTGGAAGCAGAGGTTACGATACTGATATTTAAACCTTTAATCTTATCTATCTTATCGTAATCAATCTCAGGAAAGATAATCTGCTCCTTCACACCCATGGAAAAATTTCCCCTTCCATCAAAGGACTTAGGAGAAATCCCTCGAAAGTCACGAACACGAGGAAGAGCAATATTCACAAGTTTACTGAAGAAGTCATACATGACGTCGGCTCGTAATGTTACACGACAGCCAATGGGCATTCCTTCTCTTAGTTTAAAACCGGCGATTGATTTCTTCGCACGGGTGACAACCGCACGACGACCGGCAATTCTGGTAAGTTCTTCAACAGCTCCATCAACAATCTTTGGATTCTGTACAGCCTCACCTAACCCCATATTTAAAATGATCTTTTCGATCTTTGGGATCTGCATTGCATTGGTATACCCGAATTCCTCTTGCAGGGCCGGTTTACATTCGTTTTTATAATGGTCTTTCAGCGAACCCATTTGATACTCCTGGCAATTGCCTTTTTACTTGCTACTATTTACTTTCGATGGACTCGCCGCAGCTTTTACAAAAGCGAACTTTCGTCCCATCTTCTAAGAGTTTTTTGCCAACTCGTCCAGTCTTGGTACACTCTGGACATATCAACTGCAGATTAGATACGTGAATCGGTGCTTCACGGTTAACAATCTGACCTTGCTGGTTCATTTCCGTGCCCTTGGTGTGACGTTTAATCATATTGATACGTTCAACCAAAGCACTCTCTTTCTCAGGGAAAACCTTTAGGATTTTACCAACTCTTCCCTTATCTTTTCCAGCTATTACCTCTACCTGATCATCTTTTTTCAGGTATGTGATTCCCTTTGCCATTTTCAGCACCTTTTGTTCAACCTCGCCTTCCGCGGGTTGGATTGCTTAACACGTATTATAATGCTTCGGGTGCCAGAGAAATTATTTTCATAAATCCCTGGTTACGCAATTCCCTTGCCACCGGACCGAAAATACGAGTTCCAACCGGCTCACCGTTTGCAGAAAGGATAACTGCTGCATTATCGTCAAATTTTACCCAGGTGTCATCCATACGCTTCATCTCTTTAGCGGTACGGACAACAACTGCTTTCATGACATCACCCTTTTTTACTTTCGCATTTGGAAGGGCCTCCTTGACCGTCACCACAATAACATCACCAATGGATGCATATCGCCTTCTGGTTCCGCCGAGGACTCTTATGCAGAGTACTTTTTTCGCTCCTGAATTGTCTGCAACATTCAGTACTGTTTCACTTTGTATCATAATTTCACCTGATTATTAATCAGTTGCATATCAAAAATATTGGAATCGGAAGATACCGCTCAAACAGCTTCGCGAATGATATCCCGCAAACGCCACCGTTTTTTCTTACTCAACGGCCGACATTCTTCAATCTGAACTATATCTCCGATATTACATTTACTTTCCGGATCGTCGGCAAGATATTTAACACTTTGTTTAATATATTTACCATAAAGTTTATGACGAACCTTTCTTTCCACGCGGACAACAATACTTTTATCCATTCTGTTACTGACGACAGTACCGGTCCTGTTCTTCTTATTTTTTTTTGTCTCACTCATAATTCACTCAATTTGAGTAATAATAACTACTTTGCTCTGTTATTAGTATATTTGGATACTACTCTTTAGTTTTCGTTACAAAGAGTGTTGATACGGGCAATATCTTTCCGCAATGCTTTAATACTGGCAGTATTCTCAAGAGGTCTGATTTTATGCTGAAAGGTGAGATTGGCAATCTCCTCTTTCAGTGAAGCCAGTTTTTTTTGCAGATCATCAGAAGACATTGAGCGCAATTCCGACATTTTCATAATGTGCTCCTCTTGGAGATAACCTTTGTCTTAAAGGGCAGCTTTGCTCCTGCAAGGGTCAAGGCCCTTATAGCAAGTTCCTCATCAACACCGGCAAGCTCATAAATGATTTTCCCCGGCTTCGTGATAGCTACCCAGTATTCAGGGCTTCCTTTACCTTTACCCATCCGAGTTTCAGCGGGCTTCTTGGTAACAGGTTTGTCCGGGAATACCCGAATCCAGACCTGGCCACCACGTTTAATCTTTCTGTTAATGGCAATACGCGCGGCTTCAATCTGCTGGGCAGTCATCTTTCCACTCTCAACAGCCTTCAGCGCATAATCGCCAAAAGAGATCGTGGATCCACGATGCGCCTTGCCCCGAACCTTTCCCGTAAAGACTTTTCTATGTTTGACCTTTTTAGGACTTAACATGGTTTAACTCCAAATTATTTATGGATTTTAAAATAAATCGTCAAGGCTTACTGAACTTCCCCTACATCTTTGCCGGAGAGAACTTCACCTTTGAAAATCCATACTTTTACACCTATGATTCCGTAAGTAGTATTGGCCTCGGCAAGGGCATAATCAACATCGGCTCTCAGGGTATGCAGTGGAACACGTCCTTCACGAACCCACTCACACCGAGACATCTCCGCTCCTCCCAGTCGACCTGAACAGGAGATTTTGATGCCCTTGACCCCAAAACGCTGGGCAGAGCTTACAGCTTTTTTCATGGCCCGTCTGAAGGCAACCCTTCGGACAAGCTGCTGTGCGATATTTTCTGCCACAAGCTGAGCATCAGCTTCAGGACGTCTAACTTCCTGAATATCAATGACAGCCTTACGGTTAATCAGCTTCTCAAGCTCCTTTTTCAGGAGTTCAATCTCCGAACCTTTCTTTCCAATAACAATACCTGGACGAGCAGTGAAAAGTTTCACACGAACCTTCTCACCTGTACGCTCAAGGATAATTTTGGAAAGGCTGGCGTGTTGAAGGCGAGCCTTCAGAAACTTCCGGATTTTCTGATCTTCAATGAGAAATTCTGAATATTTTTTACCTGCATACCAGATAGAATCCCATGTCCGAGTAATATTAAGTCTGAGCCCTAACGGGTTAACTTTCTGCCCCAAAATACTCCTCCAGTATTACTTAGTTCACTATTAAAAAATAAAAATTGAGAGTCATACACATTCCAGCGGCTCTTGTAAAGAGTTATTGCTCGTCGAGCACGACGGTGATATGACTTGTCCGTTTAATAATTGAAGTGGCACGTCCCATCGCCCGTGGGCGAATACGTTTAAGTGACGGGCCGCCATCAATAAAAACCTTCTTCACATAGAGATTATCAACATCAATCTGGTCATCCTGTGTGGCATTGGCCACTGCAGATTCGATAACTTTTTGTAATATTGATGCACCTTTTTTCGGCATAAACCTGAGGGTGGTAATCGCTTTATCGACGCCCATTCCTCGAACCACATCAGCAACAAGTCTTGCTTTCTGAGGAGAAATTCGAATGCGTCTCCCTACGGCGCGAGCTTCCATATTTTATACTCCTAGTAAATCAAACATCTCTTTGATTATTAACGAGACTTTCTATCAGAGGTGTGACCATAATATGTCCTGGTGGGGGAAAACTCACCAAGCTTGTGACCAACCATGTTCTCTGAAACAAATACCGGGATAAATTTCTTCCCATTATGTACGGCAAAGGTCAATCCCACCATTTCAGGTGAGATATCAGATCGCCTAGACCAGGTTTTAATAACCTTACGAGATCCGCTTTCATTGGCTGTATCGACCTTTTTCTGCAGATGGTCGTCGATAAATGGTCCTTTTTTGACTGAACGAGCCATTTTTTGCTCCTTTTAATTAACGTCGCTTCTTGACAATATATTGGTCAGACTGAGTATTTCTTCTCGTCTTATAGCCCTTGGTCGGGAGACCCCATGGAGTACATGGATGTCTACCGCCTGAACTCTTACCTTCACCACCACCCATGGGATGATCAACCGGGTTCATGGCAACGCCGCGCACATGGGGGCGTTTACCCATCCATCGTTTCCGGCCGGCCTTACCCAGCTTTTGACTCTCATGTTCGCGGTTTCCAACCTGGCCAATACATGCCCGACACAGTTTATGAAATTTACGAACTTCACCGGACGGCAGTCTGACGAGAACATACGTTCCTTCCTTCGCCATCAACTGTGCCGAGACTCCTGCACTTCTGACCAACTGTCCACCTTTCCCAATCTTCATTTCAATATTATGAAGAATCGTACCTAGGGGGATGTTCATCAAGGGAAGACAGTTACCTGGTTTTATATCCACGGAATCACCGGCAATAACCTTATCACCGACTGAAATGCCTGAAGGGGCAAGGATATATGTTTTTTCACCATCGATGTATGACAGCAGGGCGATATTGGCTGACCTGTTGGGGTCATATTCAATGGAAACCACCTTTGCAGCGATATCGGTCTTATTCCGCTTAAAGTCGATGATGCGGTATTTCCTTTTATGCCCACCGCCAATGTGACGGGAAGTGATTCTTCCGTAGTTGTTACGTCCACCGGTTTTTGATAGGGGTGCCAGCAGGCTCTTCTCCGGTTCATTTTTGGAGAGTTCAGAGTTCTGTATGGACACATGGTGTCGCTTACCGGGAGATGTGGGTTTGTATTTCTTAATTATCATGATTATCTAATCGCTCCATCAAGGCTATGTTGCATTGATAGCTATACTAAAACGCTTATCGGGGATTTATTAATTTCTATACCTTACAGTTGGTCCGCAAAGTTGATCTCACCCTCAGACAGAGTCACGTATGCTTTCTTCCAATCATTGGTAAAGCCTGTGAAGCGTCCTACTCGTTTCTGTTTGCCATGCATGTTGGCGGTGTGGACATGTTTGACTTTCACATCAAACATCTTCTCCACAGCGTTTTTGATTTCAATTTTATTAGCCTGGGGATCTACTTTGAAAACCACCTTATTATCAACTTCAAGTTGAAGATTGGCTTTCTCAGTGAGACATGGTCCCTTCAGTATTCTATGATCACTTCTCATGCCATCAACCTCTTTTCAAGACTTTCAACAGCTGGTTTCAGCAGTATCAATTTCTTGTGCAGCAGAATATCGTAAACATTCAGCCCTTCAGCGGGCAGGACTTTAAATCCATTCACGTTTCTGGCAGATTTGTTTAGGTTTTCATTGTTCCCTTCGGTAATAATCAGGCAGTTGTCAAAATCAAATCCCTTCATGGTTCCGACAAAGTTTTTGGTCTTGATCGTATCCATGGCGAAATTATCGAGTACAACAAGGTTTCCCTCCTGCAGCCTGGCGCTCATAGCCATTGCAAGAGCCTGCTTTCTTACCTTACGATTCAACTTAAAGCTGTAGTCACGAGGTTTAGGGCCAAATGTTACCCCACCACCTCTCCAGATTGGAGAGTTTCTGGTTCCGGCGCGAGCTCGTCCGGTACCTTTCTGACGCCATGGCTTAGCTCCACCACCACGAACTTCAACCCGTGTTTTAGTGGAGGCATTTCCTGCCCGCTTTGCTGCGCGCTGCTGTCGAACAACGTCATGAAGCAGGTGTCCTTTGACATCAAGGTCAAAGATACTCTCGTTCAGTTCGATTTCGCCAACCTTTTCGTTACTTGTATTTACTATATCTACAGTAGACATTGTTTACTCCTTGATCCTATCAATCTTTCCCATCTGATTACTTGCTGAAAAGCTTGAGAAGACCCTCTTTGGCGCCTGGAACCGGTCCCTTTAAAAGGATAAGATTCTCATCATCACGAATATCTATGACAAGCACATTTTTTTTCAGAACAGTATCGGTACCCATTCGCCCGGGAAGTTTTTTTCCTTTCACAACCCTGGCCGGCCAGGCACTGCAACCAATTGAACCAGGGGCACGATGGAATCCTGAACCATGCCCACCTGGGCCTCCACGGAAACCATGACGTTTCATAACACCCTGAAAACCCTTACCTTGCGAGGTCCCCTGAACATCAATGACGTCACCGATTTTAAACACTTCGGCAAGATTAAGTTCCTGACCGGTCTGGTACTCTTCAGGATTCGTTACCCTGAATTCCCTTATGTGATAATAGCCATCGGCGTTCGCCTTGCTGAAATGGCCAGCAAGGGGTTTATTGACACGCTTTGCCTTTTTTACACCAAAACCGACCTGGATAGCATTGTACCCTTCTTTGGCCTGTGATTTGACCTGGAGGACCTTACATGGTCCAGCCTCTACAACTGTGACAGGGATAACTGCACCCATCTCGTTGTATACGCGGGTCATACCCACTTTTTTTCCTAATATACCCATTGTCTTCGGCATAATATTACCTATACATCAAATTGTGCGATCACGATCGCTATGGCAGTTTAATCTCCACATCGACACCCGCAGACAACTCAAGCTTCATCAGCAGATCAATGGTCTGCTGGGTAGGCTCAAGAATATCAATAAGACGACGATGGGTTCTCATCTCAAACTGTTCCCGAGATTTTTTATCCACATGGGGCGAACGAAGGACACAAAACTTATTAATCGACGTGGGCAGAGGTATGGGACCTGCAACTGCTGCTCCAGTACGACGGGCTGTATCTACTATTTCGAGTGTGGACTGATCAAGAAGTTTATGATCATACGCCTTGAGGCGAATACGAATTTTATCTGTAGGTATCATAATCCTTCCTTATTCTACAATCTCACTGATTACACCGGCACCAACAGTACGCCCACCCTCACGGATAGCGAAACGAAGTCCGATATCCATGGCAATGGGAGTGATGAGCTCGGCATCTACAGCTACGTTATCTCCGGGCATTACCATTTCCA
>JAIPEF010000022.1 GCA_021737265.1 Desulfocapsa sp.
GCATTGAGCGAGGATTTTCAATCGGTTTGCCCATTACCAATGCAAAGACCGCAAAATTCTTTTGTCAAAACGCTGTTGCGCATGGTGGCATGATAATTCAAGGATTTGAACTATGAAAATTTACAGGAAACTTTAGTAATTTAGTTCGGGGCTTCTTTCCTACCAGGTAGGAGGCGGCTGGGTCAACAATAAATATTCCAGCCATGGTACTGCGCCCCAGCAACATCCGAAACTGCATGCTGTCCCGGTCGGTCAGGGTAAATTCTGCCTCGGTGGTGACAGTACCGAGGACGATGGTTGTAGAGATAACATACCGCATCTCCCTATGTCCTCCAGAGTCACTGACCATACGTTGATCGGCAATGGGGGCTACACAGGTCTGAACAATGTCGGTGCGCCTCTGCAGGGGATGGATCTGAAAACGAACCTTATCTACCCCCTCTTCCAGGAAGGATTCAACTGCAAAAGCATGAAGGGCAGATGTCTTTGCCCCGGTATCTACTTTGGCCTTAATAGCAGGTATGCCTAAACTGGGCAAAGCAAGCCATTCCCGCCACCCTAATATCTGTTTTGCCTGTTTTTCTAATACCATTTCAGCAAACTCCCTTGCCAACTTTTATATCTCTGTTCCCGACAAAAAGCCCCTGTAAATTTCAATCTCACGTAAGGCAGAGGGGTTATAGATATAAAGCGTGGAATTGTCCACGTCTTGTTTTGTCAACTTCTTTTTTTTTAAAAGGACTCATTGTTGATAAACTCGTATTTATGCCCGTAGTTTGGGTGAAAACCTCAAACCTAGGATGGCTAAGTATTTATGCCCGGTAGTTAGGATGAAAAGCTCCATATGCGAGGCGCGTATTTTTTATTATTCATCAATAAAACCTCCACTTCCAGTGGAGGACCCTAAGAGGTTCAAACCGTTCCTGCGTGAATTATTCAGAAACTGGTGGTGATTTCCTGGATGCCCGATAACTCCATTCGGGCATGACGAGCTCAGCCGGCCTGCCATAATTCTCGATTGCTCCAGTCATTCCCACATGTTTTAAGTGGGAATCCAGAGGAAAGCATTCTTAGATGAAAGTACTCCTGGTCAATGGGGAGTATTCATTTTTTCGCCCCCTCCAAGGGGGCTTCCTGAGGCCTCCCGCTCTGCGGGAGGAGCATCACTTTGGATAATAACAGAGTAAATGTGAACAGTTCAACTCTATTTCAAGACATTCTAAAAAAGAGAACTCATAGTTCTTCTAAAAGACCATTGGTTTCTTTTTTTCTGTCTTTGATTGAGGAGGAGAACCTGTGGCACAATGGTGTGTCATCCTGCTGAAGGCCTTAGAAATGGGATTCTCGCAGCAAATCAGGTGGTGACAAGTTGTGATAGGGGCATGTGACAACCTCACTTGAGTCAACACTATGATCTGGCATATTTTTTGCTAGTATTGTTTGAGGAATCTGTATGTGTGACGAGAGGAATTGCTGTCCAGGTTGATAATCGCCTGGTTGCCTGATGAAAATCTAAAGAAAGGGAAGACATGAGTGAAAACATGAAAAAAAAGATATTAATGGCCAGTTCTCTTTTATTAATTAGTGCATTTCTGTTGTTAATCCAATCAGGTTCGGTATGGGGAACGGAGGATGAAAATATTGCCGCAGAAGAATACGAAACAGAGGAGTACATAACAGAAGAGGAAGTTGCAGAAGAATACGAAACAGAGGAGTACACAACAGAAGAGGAAGTTGCAGAAGAATACGAAACAGAGGAGTACATAACAGAAGAGTCTGCAGCAGAAGGATATGCCACTGAAGAGGAGAGCTATAGCCAGGAGGATGAAATGTTGGAAGAACCCCTGGAAATGAATGAGTATGGCGACACCCTCGACGAAGAACCTGATCAGTTGCCGGAGAGTGAAGACACCCTCTATTTAGAAGAAGAGTCAACAGAAGAAATTTTTGATTCAACTCCTGAATAATTGACGCAACTAATAAGGAAAAAATAATCATGAAAAGTAGAATGTGTCCATTCTGCATGTGGGAAGTTAAGGTTACTCACCGTGATGAGCCTGGTGATTTGGTTATCTGTAAGGGATGCGGGGCCGAGTATGAGCTACGTTCTGTCAACCCGACACGTCTCCGACCCTTGAACTTTTATAATGGTTATGGCGAATACAACAGGATTGAAAGTGATGGAGAGGATGAATTTCATGAATATATGGATACTTACTGATTTCCCAAGGATTTGGATGGTTCAAAAAACATTTAAAAGACAGAGAGAGAGTAGAGAGTGAAAAGAAAAACCGGAGGAATGACATTTATTCAACAGTTTCGCAGCTGTACATCTTGCGGCAGTGTTGATGGACTTGAAATCACGCTCCTGCAGCAGCAAGACGATGTTATACTCTGCCAGGTTTGCGGTGCCAAGTACCGCCTCCATTGTGTGGAACCGCTCAGGCTGCATTTCCTGAGTCCTGATGCAGAGCATGCTCACCGGCAGACTGACTTCTGTTGAGCCCTCATGGTCCGTACCCTTCTATCCAGAAAAAGAATTTAGCCAAGACGGTGGCGGTATTCTTGATAGCCGAAGTGACGGACGATCTCCACTTCCTTGGAATTGGGTCGAAACAGAGCTATGGCAGGAAGACGGACTCCGTTAAAGGTGTTGGTCTTGACCATGGTGTAGTGGCTCATATCCTCGATAATGATCCGGTCGCCGACCCGCAAAGGATTGGCAAAGGAGTACTCGCCCAGCATGTCTCCTGCCAGACAGGAGACACCACCAAGGTGATAGCTGTACGGTAATTTCCCAGGGAGGGAGGCCCCTCTGATCTCTGGCCGATAGGGCATTTCCAGGACATCGGGCATGTGGCAGGCCACTGAGGTGTCAAGAATGACTATGGGGCCGCCATTGTCAATCACATCAAGGACAGTGGTGATTAAAGCGCCGCTGTTGATGGCAACGGCCTCACCAGGTTCCAGATAGATAGTCAGGTCATAGGTGGAACGGAAATGGTCTATAACCTCACAGAGGAGGTCAATATCATATCCCGGAGCAGTGATCAGGTGCCCTCCCCCCAGATTGAGCCAGTCCATCTGCGGGAGGAACTCTTTGAACTGTGCCTCAAATACCTCTGCTGTCCTGGCCAGGGCATCGGCCCCCTTTTCACAGAGGGTGTGAAAATGCAGACCGCTGATTCCATCAAGATTCTGTCCTGCAAACTGCTCCCGTAAAATACCAAGCCGTGAACCGGGACTGCATGGGTCGTAAAGAGGAACCTCAGTTTCCGAATGGCAAGGGTTGACCCGCAGCCCGAATGAAACTGGTCTGGGACAAGCCTTGACCTGGGGCTGAAAACGGTGCCATTGCTGAAAGCTGTTAAATACCAGATGGTCACAGCAGTTCAGATGGGCAGCCAGATCCTCCTCGCTGAAAGCAGGGCCATGACTGTGCACCTCTTTCTGGAATTCCTCCCTTCCCAGTCTCGCCTCATGGGGAGAACTGGCACAGACCCCATACAGGTACTTACGGACAAGGGGAAAAACACTGGGCATTGCAAAACCCTTAAGGGCCAGAAGGATCTTGCAGCCGGTTTTCTGCTGCACCAGGTACAGGATCTTGAGATTTCGTTCCACGGCAGATTCATCGACCACAAAGCAGGGTGTATTCACCTGCAGCGGATCAAAACCTACAAGATATGCTCTTTCCATGGCAAACCGTGCAGGTTCAACTTCTCCATAAAGGGAGCGGGATCGAATTCTTCCATATTAAAAACACCCTTTCCCTTCCAAACCCCGCTAAGCATCATCATAGCCCCAATCATAGCAGGGACACCGGTGGTGTAGGATACAGCCTGAGCCCCAACCTCCTCATAGCATTGCTGGTGGTCACAGATATTATAAACATAATATTCCTTTTCCTGACCATTCTTCAGCCCTTTGATCAGGCAGCCTATGCAGGTGCGGCCATGAGTCAACGGCCCTAGGGAGCCCGGATCAGGGAGCACAGCTTTCAAAAACTGCAAGGGTATGATCTGCTGCCCCTTGAAGTCAACGGGTTCAATGCTGGTCATTCCTATATTCTGCAAGACCTCCAGGTGACGCAGGTAGTTGTCGGAAAAGGTCATCCAGAAGCGCGCCTTTTTCAGGGTGGGGATGTGCTTACTCAAGGACTCCAGCTCTTCGTGGTACATGAGGTAGATTTTGCGTGAACCTATCCCCTCTGGAAAGTCAAACTCTTTACTGGTTGCCAGGGCAGGACTTTCCACCCACTGACCTCCTTCCCAGTGGCGGGCAGGAGCCGTTACTTCACGGATATTGATCTCCGGATTGAAGTTGGTGGCAAAAGGTTGGCCATGATCCCCGGCATTGCAGTCAATGATGTCCAGCTCTTTGATCTCGTCAAACTGTGTTTTCAGGGCCCAGGCCGTAAAGACATTGGTTACCCCAGGGTCAAACCCGGAGCCGAGTAGAGCCATGAGACCGGCCTCTTTGAAGCGTTCCTGGTAGGCCCACTGCCAGTGATATTCAAACTTGGCCTCATCCCTGGGCTCGTAATTGGCAGTATCAAGATAATGGACACCGCACTCCAGGCAGGCATCCATGATGGTCAGATCCTGGTAAGGCAAAGCTACATTGATGCACAATTCTGGCCTGAAATCCTGCATCAGAGCCACCAGATCCTCCACCTGATCAGCATCTACTCTGGCAGTCTTTATAGCCATGGGCAGCTGCGCAGCAATGGCATCACACTTTTCTTTGGTACGGGAGGCCAGCATGATCTCAGAGAAAATATCCGGCACCTGACAGCATTTATGGACAACAACCGAGCCTACTCCTCCGGCCCCGATAATAAGTACTCGTGACATAACAACGTCCTCTCACATTTTTAAGTAGGTATAGCCCTGGAGACAACTTTCATAGAAATCGATCAGGGCTACACCCTCCCTCGGAAGAACACTCCCTTGTCTGATCTGATGGTCTATCATCTTCTTAATCGATCTGGCCATTATCTCAGGGTTGTATTGCATGGTGGCAAGGACCTGCTGAGCCGAAGTGCCCTTGATTACCTCTTCAATATAGAAATCATCAGGGTCATCGTCGTCACAATAGATATGAACCTCATTGAGTCTGCCAAAGAGGTTGTGCATGTCACCCATCACATCCTGGTAGGCTCCGGTGAGAAAGAGGCCGATATAGTAATCCTCATCAGGCTCCAGTGAGTGGAGGAGCAGAGTCTGGTCATAACCGTCCTTGGCAATAAAACGGGTAATTTTGCCGTCCGAGTCACAGGTGATATCGGCTAGAGAACAACGCACATCCGGCTCTTCATGAAGGCGCATCACCGGCATTATGGGCAGGATCTGGCTGATGGCCCAGGTATCGGCTGCCGACTGGAATACGGAAAAGTTACAGAGGTACTGATTGGCTTTGAGCTCCTCTATCTGCTGCAAATCCTCGGGGATAAAGTCCATCTTTTCAAGCATGATGTGAATACGGCCAATGATCTTCCAGTAAAGGGTCTCGACCTTGGCACGCTCCACTAGACAGATGACTCCAAGGCGGAATGCTACTATGGTCTCATCTTTATACTGTTGGATGTCATTGAAGATTTCCTGGCAGTTTGTCTGGTTCAGGCTCTCTGCCGCTTCCCGCATATTGGTGAGCAGGATATGCTCGCCTTCATCAACTGTGGTGGAGCAGGAATTACTAGCCTGATGAAGGGAACTGATCACGTTGGTAATGACACAGGAGTGGTGAGCAGTGATATAGCGACCACTTTCGCTGACAATATGCGGATGGGTCACTCCCGTTTCATCACAGAGCTGCTGCAGGCCACTGACTATGTCAGCGGCATACTCACGTAGAGTGTAGTTACGTGAAGAATCGCCCGTTGACCTGCTGCCGTCATAGTCGACTCCCAAACCTCCGCCCACATCAAAATAATCGATGGCGATACCGCTCTGTGCCAGGTTGACATAGATCCTTCCCGCCTCTGTTATTGCCTCTTTAACAATACGGATATCAGGGATCTGGCTTCCCACGTGGAAGTGGAGAAGCTTGAGGCAGTTGGTCATACCGTTTTGCCGAAGAAGCTCAACTCCAGCAACGATTTCACTGCAGGTGAGGCCAAATTTAGCGCGGTCACCACTGGAACCCGCCCAACGGCCACTTCCCTTGACTGCAAGCTTGGTACGAATTCCGATGAGCGGATCTGCCTGCATCTCTTTAGAGAGACGGATGATTAAATCAAATTCAGAAAATTTTTCAACAACAATGATGACCTTACGTCCCAGTTTGCGACCGAGCAGGGCCAGGCGAATATATTCCTCATCCTTGTAACCGTTCAAGACCGTGAGGGATGCACTATTTTCGTTATAGGCCAAGCAGGCCAGGAGTTCAGATTTTGACCCGGCCTCTAACCCATGATCAAAAGGATGGCCGGCATCTATGATCTCCTCCACGACCTCCCGCATCTGGTTAACCTTGATCGGGTAGACACCATAAAATCGTCCCTGATAACCATGTTCGGAGATAACCTCAGCAAATGTGGTATTAAGGAGCTGAACCTGGGATCGGAGGATATCATGAAAGCGGATAACGGTGGGCAAAGGGATACCCTGTTCTTGTATCTCTTTGATGACCTGTATGAAGTCAATTATGGGACCATCCAACCGTTTGTCCGGCAGGACACAGAGGTGTCCCCTTTCATTGACCCCAAAATAACCGCTGCCCCAGGAATCAACGTTGTATGGTTTGATGATATTCTGTAAGACTCTGCCCTGTTGTTCGCCCCCCTTCAAAAAACTTTTCCTTCAGGTACCGGAAAAAATATGAGAATATCCGGGAAAGGGAGCACTATAGCTACATTGTCAATTGCTTTCATAGTTCTTCTTTGAGAGTAAGGGACTGCAAAGTAATAACATTAATACTCCTCTCCCCCGCTTCTTCTACCACGATACCATTAACTTTGATATTTTGGCGCAGCATCGCCATTAAGAAGTCTGTCCCGGAACAGCATTTGAGAACATACTTCTGTTCATCATCTGTGCAAAGTGCGAACCCTGATATTTTCCCATCCCCAGTCCAGGCGTCAGGAAGCAGAATTCCCGTAAGAGTTCTGGGTATCATCTCCTGATCACCTCTTTTGCGGTCTGGACTGAAGAAGTCTTACTCTTAAAAAAGCTGTTTGTCATGAAAACATTGGATAACTTTTTCAGTTTTTGTTCCATTTGGCATGTGAGATGGGTCACAAACCTAATACTCGTCTTCCTCAAAGTAGTAGTCATTGCCTGTTTCCAACGCTTCCAGCTTAACAGGTTGCATTGAATAAATCCTGTATTCCCTTTCGCATTCATCACAAAACACTTCATCTCCCACTTCATTGTCATAATAGATTCGAATATCGCCACCACATACCATACATCTTTTCGTTTTCATCCTGTTACCTCAAATAAAAAGTTAATAATTAAAACTCACTTTTTCATAAGCAAACGCTGTGCCATACTGGTTCTTTGTTTTTTTCTCGATGTGCTTGCCCTGTAGAAAGAAAAGCAAAAGGCCCGCCCCTCTTTTTAGTTGTGAAAAGGTACATCAGGGTGTAAAGGGCAGGATATGCTTTGTTGTCAGCGTCACAAAGCCAGAACAAAACCAATGCCGGAACTCACGGTTCCGAAATAAGAATAAAAAAAGAACTGGAAATTCTTATACAGGGATGCGGGCTTATGGAAAATATCATGGTCATCAGTCGGGACAACGAGGTGCTGACCACCTTCCATGCAAGTTGTACAAATGGTAGTTCTGTTTCCACAGCCTCTTCCCTGGTTGAGGCTGTGGAAACGGTTAAGCACTGCCGTAGTGATCTTCTTTTTATCGATATGGATGTCCTCAGCCTTTCAGCAGCCAAAAGTGGCTACAAGGCAGTTTTCCAACCCTTCTGGCTGCGTTATCCAAGTCTGCAGATAGTGGTGATGACCAACCAGGAGATGCTCCGGGAGGCAGTTACTGCTGTTAAACAGGGGGCTAGTGATTATATCATGTACCCTATCATTGCAGACGAAATCCGTCTCATTGCAAGCAGCCTGGATGAGGCCCAAAAGGTTCAGTCTGAGCTGGACTATCTGCGAGATCAGTTCTGGGATCAGGAGGCCGAGCCTTTTGTTCGTGTAAAGTGTACAGCCATGCAGAAGGTGTTTGCCAATGTTCGCTCAGTGGCTCCCACGAAAAGCACCGTCCTTCTCACTGGAGAGACAGGGACCGGGAAAGGAGTGTTGTCCAAAATTATCCACAAACACAGCAACCGCAAGGATGAACAGTTCATCAGTGTTCACTGCGGTGCAATCCCCGACACATTGCTGGAAAGCGAACTCTTCGGTTATGAAAAGGGTGCCTTTACCGGTGCAATGAAACGAAAACTTGGCAAGTTTGAGATAGCCCATGGCGGAACCATCTTTCTCGATGAGATTGGTACCCTGACTGCTGCTGCCCAGATCAAACTTCTACAGGTCTTACAGGAAGGGGTTTTTCAACGCATTGGTGGCGAGGCAGAAACCAAGGTGGATGTGCGCATTATCGCTGCCACCAATGAAGACCTCAAACAGCTCTGTGAGGAGAAACAGTTTCGCAATGATCTTTACTATCGGCTCAATGTCTTTCCAATAGAAATTCCTCCTCTCAGAGATCGCAAAGAGGATATTCCCGGACTGGTGGGGATGTTTATCAAACAGCTGAACCGCCTGCACTCCAAGGATATCCTTGATGTCCACCCCCAGGTGATCGAGGCCTTTCTCAACTACTCCTGGCCCGGCAATATCCGTGAACTTGAGAATATCATGGAGCGGGCCTATATCCTGGAAAGGTCCTCAATTCTCGTCCCTGAAAGTTTTCCCGCTGAACTATTCAGCAGCGAAGATACATTGGGCAGGATTCAGATGGACACCATGCTTCCCCTTGCAGAAGTTCGTAGAAGAGGGGTTGAAGAAATTGAGCGCTGCTATCTTAAAGAGATCCTCGATGAATGTGGAGGAAAGATCAACCTGAGTGCGAAGTCTGCGGGCATCAGTACCAGACAGCTGCATAAGCTGATGAAGAAGTATGGATTGCTGAAAGAAGAGTTTAAAAAATAATAAGGTCTTGCTTTGGTCTGGCTCCAAGGATCATCGACAGTTTTTCACAGATCATCACTGGCTCACAGTGCGTCCCGCAGAATCATGCTCAAGGAGCGGTATATTAGCTTGGCAGCAAGGAAGTCAGGAGCCCGATTCTGTTGTTGAGGCAACAGTTCCACAACATCCAGGCCTACAATTTTCTTTTCACCGGCCACCCGCTGGATAAGCATGTTCAACATATACCAGTCTATTCCTCCAGGCTCAGGAGTGCCGGTGGCCGGCATGTATGACGGATCCAGGACATCCATATCAATAGTGATATAGACATTGTCACTAAGTAACTCCAGGGCTTCAACAGCGGCATGTATACCATGGAGGTGAAGATTTCTGGCGAGGACTAAGCGGTCAGGATCTATTTTTTTCAGTTCCGCCTTATCCATACTGCGAATCCCCACCTGCACCGAGGGGCATATCTCATTAACCCTGGCCATGACACAGGCATGGTTATAGGGACTGTCCTGGTAGCTGTCACGCAGATCTGAATGGGCATCCAGCTGAAGAACACTCACATCCGGATAGCAGGCATGGGCCGCCTGAATCAGCCCAATACTGATCGAATGCTCTCCCCCCAGTCCCACAACCAGTTTGTTGTCTCGAAAAAGAGGTAGCGCCAGCTTCTGCACCCTGGCTACCATCTCCTTTGGATCTTCAGGGCAGGAGAGTGGGTCAAGGGTGCAAATCCCCTGGCGGTAGACCTCTGTCCCGGTTTCAATGTCATATAACTCCAGGTGTTCTGAAGCCTGCAATATGGCTTGAGGCCCAAGATCAGCACCTTTCATCCAGGTTGAGGTCCCATCGTAGGGGATTGGCAGGATCACCACCTTAGAACTATGATATTCCCGGTATTGATCAGGTATGTCTGCGAACCTCACTTGTTTCTCCACGCCTCGACTGGTGGATCAATCATACCGGCCATCGTTATAATCATCATCATATCCAGATATTATATCGAACCCATCCTCATCTTCCTCATCTTCCTCATCTTCCTCATCATCTTCTTTATCTTCTTCAATGGGCTGCAGGTGCAGTGGATTAAGGGAAGCAATTAGATACTCTGTGCCACATTCCTCACAATAGACCACATCACCACTGTCCATATAAAATCCCAGGGAAATAAAGCCATCACAGAACTCACAGTCGATTATCTGCTCTTTTTCTTCTTGTTTCCCTTCATTTTCCATCTACTCATCCTCCAATTGTTCCTTTCTGACAATTACTTCTTAGTAACCATACACCTGATTGTTAAACAAAATGAAAACCGTCCAGCCAGGGCGTTTCCATCTGCCGCTCGGCCTGGGGTTGAAGCCTAGCCGGATAAAGGTTCGTAACGACATATGCCTCCTCGCATTCTGTGCAGTATACCATATCCCCAATATTCAGGTAAAATGCTATTCTGACAGTTGCACCACAAAATGTACATTCACAGCTACTGATTATCCCTTCATGAATATTCACCACCATCATCCTATGCTCGTGTTAACAACACACTATAATAGCTTTTACACATCTCTTCCCTCATTTCTTGTGGCTTAGCACTTATCGTGCCAGGAAAAACACTCCCTGATTTTATTGTTTTTTTTTATGGTAAAACACTATCGTAAGGAATTTGATAACCAGGATTCCACAGGAGAAAGCAGTCCCCCCCAAAAAAACAGGAACCAAAACCTCTGCTTTTTGCTCCTCTTCCAGGGGATTCATCGGTCGTGACGGTCTTACAATAGGGAACCCACAGATCCAGCGAGTCAATGAGGATGAGTACTGAGTTCATATGCTCTTAGGTGTTTGGTCAATAAAGATAAATTCGTAAAAACCTCAAACCTAGGATGGCTAAATAAAAAATGCAGCAACGAAGCAGATGGAGAGTTTTTACGACGCCATCAAAAAAGAGATGAACCCTCCAAGCATGGTGTGGATATTCCCATACTTGGAAGAGAACTATGAATTCCGCACCTACTATCTGGATCGTTCTTCAATATTCACATAATTGAGATCAGTGGGACCGACATATTCTGCTCGTGGACGGATAAGTCGATTGTTGCTCCACTGTTCCATGATATGGGATGTCCAGCCAACGGTTCTGCTGACTGCAAAAATAGGGGTGAAGAGCTCACGCGGCAAGTCCATAGCGCTGTAGAGGGAGGCCGTGTAAAGATCTACATTTGGGAACACTTTGGTTTGCTCAAGTACCACACGTTCAATTTCCTGGGTTATCACAAAATTATTTTCCTCTCCGGTGGCGCTGGTCAGGATGCGAGCATGCTCCCTGACAACTCCAACTCTTGGATCTTCGCAGCGATAGACCCGATGACCGAATCCTGGAATCTTGACCTTGGCTGCCAGTTTGTCCAGAATAATTTTTTCTGCTTTTTCCGGACTGCCTATCTCCTCAAGGAGCTGCATCACCTCCATGTTGGCACCGCCATGCAGGGGTCCCTTGAGGGCACCGATTGCAGAGGTAACTGAGGAGTAAATGTCAGACAGCGTTGCAGCTGTAACCCGGGCCGCAAAGGTTGATGCGTTGAGCTCATGATCTGCATGGAGGATTAGGGCAACATCAAAGGCACGTTCTATCAGCGGGTCTGGCGCCTTCCCTTGTAAGGTATAGAGAAAATTGTAAGCAATGCCATGCCCAGGGATAGGAGGAATTGGTTCCAGTCCCTCCCGCAGTCGTTGGTGTGCGGCAATGAGCAATGGGATGCGCAGGGTGAGGCGCTGTGCCTTGCGGAGAGAGGCATCAAGTCCAGTGTTTCCACTGTCTGGGTCCCAGTGACCGAGTGAGGAAACCGCTGTGCGGATGACTTCCATGGGGGTCGCCGCTTTGGGAAACATTCGAAGTATCATGATGGTCTCCACGGGCAATGCCATGGATCCGGTAAAACCATCAAGAAAAGCCTTGAATTCAGTCACTCGAGGCAGAGCGCCGTACCAAAGCAAATAGGCCACCTCCTCAAAGGTACTTCTCTCCGCCAATTCCAGAGCATCATATCCTCGATAAACAAGACGGCCTTTTTCTCCATCAATGAAACAGATATCTGAATCACAGGCCACTGTATCGGCCAGGCCTGCTTCAGTCTCTTTAGGAACGGGGTTTGAATATGTTTTCGTCATCTTTATTTTCTCCTCAATGGAATGATTGTTGGTAGTATTCAAAAAAGTTTTCTTAGCAAAGAGAGTGCCACTTTATATTAGGTCAGTGTTGCAACGGTAATTATCCTGATAATTTGCAACTATGGGGGCAGGAAGGCCAGTAAGCGATGGTACCGGAAGGGCCCTTTCTACTTTAAGGGAGTGTGAAACACTGTAAAATAAGAATTTAAAAAAAGTGGCTGCAGAAAACTCTGATTTGTTACCTTTTTCTCGTATAAAAAACAGAATGTCCCTGGAAAGAAGAGCTGCAAGTTCCGACAAATATATTGTTCACAGTCTCCTCTCAAGTTCAAAGGAAGCCCAGGCAGCAAGCTTTTCCCTGAAAATTTTAGCATTGTGACGAATATCCACAGGAAAATCGGAGTGGATCAGGTGGTGTTGTATTTCTTGTGTTAAGGGATTTTTTTTGCCAAGGGTCTTTATCTCCGCAATGAGCTGTTCGGCTGACATCTTTGACTCTTTTTCAGGTTCCACGATGATAGCTGGGACAACATCTTTGTTCTTTGGAGACCTAACAGCCACCAATGCAGAACGAAAGACCTCCGGATGTTCATTAAACAGCGCTTCACAAGGGATGGAAAAAAAAGTCTTCCCCTCTTTTGTGACGACCCGATGTGCCTTTCTGCCGCAGAACCAGAGCCTCCCCTCCTCATCCAGGTAGCCAACATCCCCCATTCGATGCCAGAAGCTTTTCCCATCAGCGATCTTGGCTAGTTTATTTTCAAGGGGCTGGTTTTCGTAGGCCCTTGTTACCACATCACCTCGTACAATAATTTCACCAATTTCGTGGCAAGGAAGAAAACTATTACGATCCAGTGTCGCTATCCTCTGATCATTAATGGGCAGGATTGCAATTTCAATTCCCGGCAGCGGACGCCCGACACATGTCCCTTTGCCTTTTCTGGTGAGCCCCCAGGTTTTTTCCACAATCTCGCGGCCTTCAATGGAGACTATGGGCAGGCTCTCTGTTGCGCCATAGGGTGTGTGAATTGCGGCTTCGGGAGAGAGGACAGTCTGCATTCGGGAGATAAGTTCACCTGACACCGGAGCCCCTGCCATAAGGACCTTATTGAGAGTCTTTAAAGAATCGTCAGCGGGTTTGCAGTATCCGGCAATAACTTGCCACAGTGCTGGAGAGGCAAATGAATAGGTGACCCCATATTTTGCTATTGAAGCCACGAAACGTGCAGGATCAACCCTTGCAGGACGGGTGGAATCCATATCAGGGATTACTGCCTTTGCGCCAAGGGCCGTTGAAAAAAGTGCAAAAAGGGGAAAGGCAGGCTGATCAACCTGCCCGGGGCCGATATCGTAATACTCTCGAATGAGTCTCAGTTGGGCATAAAAGACAGCATGCTCATAGCGTACTCCTTTTGGAGGTCCAGTTGAACCAGTGGTAAAGATGATGGCTGCAAGATCTGTATCCTCTGCCTTATATACAGGATAAGGGCCATAATCCTTGTTTGCTTCCTGCGAGATATCCGGGCCAAAGAGACCACAGGAAAAACCGCAGCA
Source organism: Desulfocapsa sp. (assembly GCA_021737265.1). Taxonomy (GTDB): domain Bacteria; phylum Desulfobacterota; class Desulfobulbia; order Desulfobulbales; family Desulfocapsaceae; genus Desulfocapsa. Next base: position 13,818 of record JAIPEF010000022.1, read on the forward strand.
GAGTTTATACTCGACAGTTGTGAAGGGTTGTCTGAAAACTATGCGAAAAAGATGGGCTTTGGGGATACCGATAAACCCTTTGGGGGAAACCCCTTCAATGCAACGCAACAGGTTTTTGTAACCCATTCCGGGATCTATGAGAATGACAGGTGCCCCAATCTTAAAGAGGGCAAAGGTGAGACAGATGAAATCAGCAGAGGGTTTTACCATGAGCATCACCCTGTCCCCTACCCTGATTCCTTTTTTACTCAGTATATGCGCATAGGAATCTGATCTGGTATGCAGTTCAGCAAAGCTCAGGCTTTTTCCTGTGGCAGCTTCCACCAGTCCAGTCTGGGCGCCTAATTCCTCTGCACTGGTGGCGAGGGTCTCGGCAATATTCAGGCTCACTTGTTGCTCCTGAAAAACCTGTCCGCAAGGGGGGCAATTTCCTCAAAGCCATCTTCTAGTATGTAATGCCCACTATCGGCGAAATAATGCCTTTCTGCTTCAGGAAAGCGCGCACACCATTCATCATAAAAATGTTTATTAAAACAGAAATCCTTTCCCCCCCAGCAGATCAACATGGGAACCTTTAACTCCTGGAGCTCTTCAAGCCCCTTTTCGACACGAAGCAGTGCCTGATAGGAAGGATGATCGGGTGACAATGGGATATCTTTTACAAAAGCTGAAACGGCAACCCGATTCCGCCATGAATCATACGGTGCCAAGTAACCATCCGCCACCTCTTTAGCCATTTTCTTAGTCACTGCCATAAAAACAGCAGGCCCGGCAAAACCATTGAAACCACGAACCAGCGGTTCACCTATAATCGGCCATCGGCAGACACTGATGCGAAATGGAATTCTCCGGGAACGAAAGGCTGCGGTATTGAACACCAAGATCCTTGTCAGAGCCTGGGGATTTTTCACAACCACACCGATACCAATGGCTCCCCCCCAGTCATGAACACAGAGGGAAAACGATTTGACGTCAAGATGCTGCAGCAGCGATTCAAGATTGTCGATATGGTTCTGGAGGCAATATTCATACTCCTGCGGCTTGTCTGAAAGGCCGCAGCCCATATGATCAATGGCAATGACACGATGCTCTTTCGCCAGTAGAGAAATCAATCTGCGATAATAAAAAGACCAGGTGGGGTTCCCATGAACCATGACAATAACATCACCCTGCCCTTCATCCACATAATGGATACGGTTGGAGCCAATGGTGTGATAATGGGATTGAAACGGGTAGTCTGGATACACGGTAGTTTCTGCTATATGAAAAAAATTGTAAAAGAGAGTTGAAACCCTTGTGGTCAGCACCTAGAGATTAGGCTGACTGCAGAAAAGTGTCAACTCTTTTCCCTTTGGTATTTAACTAATACTAACAATCTTCTAAAAAGTGAAAATTTTCGATGAACAAGTTAAAAACTTCATATGCGAGGCGCGTGGATTTTTTATTATTTCGGCGTAATAAGGTACGTTGAAATAATAAAAAATTCATAGTAACGAAGTAGATGAAGAGTTTTCACGAAGCCATCATTCTTCTTGCCCGCCAAAAGATATCCTGTATAGTGGTGACAGGTATTCATTTTTTCCCTTCCAAGCTACATGGACCCACATATGCTTCTTGATATTGAAAAATTTAACCTCAGCTTTTACCTGGATACCGGCAGAGCACAATTTGAAGAGAAGCAGGTACTCTCTGATATCTGCCTGTCCGTAGATGCCAGACAAAGTGTCGCACTTGTTGGTGAGTCCGGTTCCGGAAAATCAGTCACTGCTCTTTCTATTTTGAGACTTCTTGAAGATTCCTCCAGGGTTTCATGCAGTGGTTCAATCCACTTTGAAGGAGTTGATATACTGGGACTGAACGCGAAGGAACTCAGGAAACTCCGTGGTAACCGGATTGCCATGATTTTCCAGGAGCCCATGACGTCCCTCAATCCAGTGTATACCATTGGCAATCAGCTCATGGAACCGTTACTGCTTCACCGAGGATTAAATAAATATGACGCCCAAAAAGAAGCCGTCAGACTCCTTGATCGTACCGGCATTAAGGATCCCTCATCAAGACTGAACTCATTTCCCCACCAACTCTCTGGAGGACAGCGACAAAGGGTCATGATTGCCATGGCTCTCGCCTGTCGGCCATCGTTGCTTATTGCCGACGAGCCTACAACTGCTCTTGATGTAACCATTCAAGCACAGATACTTGAGCTTATCAAAGACCTGCGGGATGAATTTGGTATGGCTCTCCTGCTGATTACCCATGATCTAAGCATGGTACGGAATATCGCAGATCAGGTTCACATCATGAAAGACGGGAAGATTGTAGAACATGGGCAGACAGACTCTATCTTTCAGCAACCAAAAGATCCCTACACCATTCATTTGATGAACTCTGTGCCCCATGAACGGCACACTCCCAGGCAAAACAAAGAACCACTCATTGTCATGCGCAAGCTGAACTGTCACTTTCGTTTGAAAAGCGGATGGAAAGGTTTTCTGCGACGAGATTACAAAACCATCAGGGCCGTTGATCAAGTGGATCTCACCATAAATCGAGGAACCACATTAGGTCTGGTGGGTGAATCAGGATCCGGGAAATCGACATTGGCCATGGCTCTGCTGAAGCTGAATAAAAGTTCAGGTGAGATCCTTCTCAATGGCAAGGATCTGCAACTCCTTTCCAACAGAGAAATGCGTCCATTGCGCAAGAATTTACAGGTGGTTTTCCAGGATCCTTTTTCGTCCCTTTCCCCACGACTTACCGTTGAACAGATTATTGCTGAGGGCATGAAGGTTCACGCCATTGGGAAAACTGCCGGTGAACGGCTAAAGATCATTGAAAAGGCCCTGATCGAAGTAGGCCTGGATGAGGATATGGCTTATCGTTATCCCCATGAATTTTCGGGTGGTCAGCGGCAACGTATCGCCATTGCCCGCGCCATTGTCCTACAACCTGATTTCCTGGTTCTCGATGAACCCACTTCAGCCCTTGATATGACTATCCAGAAACAGATCATTGACCTGCTGAAAGAACTGCAGAACAAGTATGAAATCACCTACCTCTTCATCTCCCATGACCTCCGTATTGTGCGTGCACTCTCGGATCAGATTGCCGTCATGAAAAATGGAGCTATTGTCGAATCCGGACCTGCCGATACTGTTTTTAAAGCCCCCAGACACCCCTACACAAAACGACTGTTTAATGCGGCATTGGGCACACACTGAACGCAGCAGGTAATGGTGCTCTTTACTGTCAGGGAAGCTGGTATTCAGTGACTTTTTCAGGCTCTATTATTATTTTATCCTTGATAATATTTTTACCATCTTTTTTAACTACCAGCTGATGGCTTCCCTTGGGAACAAGTATAGTAAAGGGCATTCGGTCTTTGAATTTTTCTTTTGTCAGATCGTTGGAGTCACAGGTGTTCAACTCAAAAAGGATATCCTCTCTGACACATTCTCCTGAGATTTCAATACAGACTCCCTCCCTTTCACCAATAAAGGTAAGGCCGCCGAAGGTCTCTTCAGCAAAAGATAGAGTGGAAGACATACAGAGAAAAGCAGCGGCCAACAACAGATTTTGTATCCGATGGAACAATGTATTCCTCATTGACTCTCTCTCCAGGTAAATAAGATTAAATGGGAAGGAATTCATTCCAGTACCTCAAAACAGGTTCAAACAGAAAAAGAATTTCCTTGTCACTGGTACACTATCAGTTAACTGATGCTTTCACCCTCCTGTGATAATTATCTCAATTTCATCGATCGAAAGTCAAGGTCTTTTACAAATACAAGACAGACCTATATTGAGAGGATAAACACAATTTTCCTCAACCAGGGGGGCACTCTCAATTGAAGTCTTTTTATAAATGGTTGAGATCACCACGTGCTCTTTTCTGATATGTTTTCGACTATACCTGTTAATAACACCTCTACTGTGATTGAATATGATCATTGATGATGCAAGGCGAATAGCATCTGCCTGTCTTGCACGATTACCTCAAAACAAATATCCCTTTACCGAACAGGTACCTGAGTGATTATAAATTTTACACTTTACCTGCTTTATGGTCTTGCATTTTTTACCCTGGGAGTGGCAATTCTTTCACGGGATGTCCGTTTCAGCGAGCTCGGAATTGCAAAAATTATCTGGCTTCTGGCTCTTTTCGGCATAACCCACGGTTTTCATGAGTGGCTGGAATTGCTTGAATATCTGACACCAAGTATAAGGACACCGACTTTCTCTCTATTCCGTCTCATTGTTGTCAACGTCTCCTTTCTGTTTCTCCTCTATTTTGGATTATTCCTTAATATTATAACCTATTATAACGATCAGGCTCTACAGACTACTCCAGGAATTGTTAAAGCTCTGATTGGCATATTTGCCTTGTCATTAATTTGTACAACAACATATTTTGACCTCGGAAGCGGAAAAGATGCCATGACACGTATCTTTGTCGCATTCCCAGGAGGATTACTTTCAGGGGTCGGCCTGATTATGTATTCACGAACGGCGCGAACATTCTCCAGTAAGGTCGCAATTAATTTTATTTTTGCCGGAATTTTCATGTGTTGCTACGCAATTGCTTCAGGGATAATTCCTTCGAATGTTGTCGTGCCCCTTGTAGGCGTGAAGATTATTTTGTTTCGAGGAGTGTGTGCCTTCTTAATTATGCTTTTCACTATCAGGGCATTATCGGTCTTTAACCTCGAACAGCGTGAAATAATCAACGACAAATTGCTTCGTTTCTCCCAATCTGAAAAACTTGCATCCATGGGAATTCTTGCTGCCGGGATTGCCCATGAAATTAATAATCCTCTCACCAATGCATCCCTCAATCTTGAAATGCTGAAAGACCAGGTGGAAGATGACGAAAAAATAAACCAGAAAATTGATGCCATAGATCGTAACCTCACCCGGGCCTCCAAGATTGCAAAAGAACTGCTCCACTTTTCCAGGGAAAAAGTAACAACCCTTGAACCTACTGATATTAATCAAGTCCTGAGGAGCTCATATACTCTCTTGAATAACCAGAAACTGAGTTCGATTATCTCTCTTAATCTGAAAGAGATTCCCAAAATAATTGGAATATCCTGGAAACTTGAAGAAGTTTTTATCAATTTGCTGATGAACTCCATTGATGCCTGCACTGCCGAAGATAGTATTGAGATTAAAACCTACACAGAGGAAAACTGTGTTAAAGTAATGATAACAGACACAGGTTATGGCATTGTCGAAGAAGATCTCTTTAAGGTCTTCGATCCATTTTATACCACCAAAGAAATTGGAAAAGGGACTGGCCTTGGACTGGCTGTTAGCTATAATATAATCAAGCAGCATGGAGGAGAAATTACTCTTGCGAGCAGTGAACATGGAGGAACTGTTATGACACTCTCTTTTCCGGTGATGACCAGTGACAACTGAAACAATTCTGGTAATTGACGATGATCAGGATCTGCGGGAGTCCATTGTGGAGATCCTCGAGAATAATGATTTTGCAGCAAGCGGTTGTGATTCGGCTGAGACAGCTCTTGAAAAAGTTAAAGTTACCACTCCCCGTTTGGTTATTCTCGATAACATGATGCCCGGTATGGGGGGTATGGCTTTGATGCCGCTTTTAAAAAAGGATTACCCCAATATCAAAATTATCATGATTACTGCGTTTTCTACTGTCGAGAATGCTGTAGCAGCCATGAAAAGCGGAGCCGATGATTATCTCAGCAAACCGTTCAGGCGTGAAGATCTGTTAGTTACTGTCAGGCGTAATCTGGAAGAATTGAAGTTTGCCAGCCAGTTATCTGAACCCGGTATGGATGACGCTCTTGCTTGCCTTGCAAATCCAATCAGGAGACAAATTCTAGCCACGCTCGCCAGGGAAAAACAGATGCGATTTATGAATCTTACCCGCGAGCTTGAAATAAGTGATCACACCAAGGTAAATTTTCATCTGAAAAACCTTAAAATGAACAATCTTATCTCCCAGAACCGTGAAAAAGCCTACCATCTGACCCCTGAAGGTGAAAAAATGGTCGATTGCCTGCAACTGCTCTTTAAAAAGATTTCCTCATAAATACAGCTAAGTAACTCCGGGTTGTGAAATCCAGTTCACATAACTCCATCATGTTGTGAAGAACCTTTCTCTGGTATTTCCATTTTTTTTTACATACAATTTATGTGTAAAGAGTGCTCTACCACTTTGTAGCACAAACACCAACACAGGAGGAACGTATGAAAACAGTACTGAAACGAACCACGCTGGCAACTGGAATCATTTTTCTGACCATTTCCGGCAGCGCCTTTGCAGAAAGAGGGTATGTAGGATCTGACACCTGTTTTAAATGTCATCCTGGAGAATACAACGATTTCATTGTTTCTGGCCATTCGTATAAGTTATCAAGGGCGGAAGATGCAAGGAACCGGCCAATTCCGTTGCCTCCCGGTTATACCTGGGACGATGTCTCATACGTTATTGGTGGAAAGTACAAAAAAGCACGGTTTATCGACAAAAACGGGTTCATTATTACCGCTGCCAAGGATGGATCGGAGCTAAAAACACAATTCAACATTGAAGACGGGACCTGGTCTTTTTATCACAAAGGCGAAAAAAAACCTTACAACTGTGGTCGCTGCCATACAACCGGTTATCAGGAAACTGGCCACCAGGACGGTAAAGAGGGGTTGATAGGAACCTGGGCACAGCCAGGGGTTCATTGTGAAGCATGTCATGGCCCGGCCGGCGACCATATAAAGAGTGACAAACTCGCCAAGGCCAACAAGATGATGGTCCAGAAAGAAATGTTGCTTTGCGGTAGCTGTCATATCCGCGGTGACAAGGATAAAATCCCGGCAAAAGGAGGGTTTATCCGCCACCATGAACAGTTTAACGAAGCACTCCGTGGTCCGCATAATGAAGCCAACGATGTCACCTGTATCACCTGTCATGACCAGCACAAATCCGCAAAGTTCAAAGACGGGATACGAGTTTCATGTGCATCTTGTCATGAAGATGTCGGTAAATCCTATGCCGCATCACTCCACGGTGGATTTGGTGTAGCTTGTATCGAATGTCACATGCCACGGGCATCAAAATCTGCTACCAAGGCTGGAGAATTTGAGGGTGACGTACGGACCCATATCTTTAAGATAGCCACTGATGCTGATCATAAGATGTTTACCGATGACGGCAAGTTCGTCGCTGGCGACAGTGTTACCTTGGATTTTGTCTGTCTCCACTGCCATCAGAACAAAGACCTGAAGTGGGCAGCTGAAAACGCCAAAAAGATACATTAATTCATTTTCAATCTTCAGCTGATAAGTGCTGCAACTGCGCCCCTCTCTTTAAAAGATTGGGGCGTTTTTTTTTGGGGGGGTATTGTTCATATACTGGAGGGTGGCCTGAAGTCCAAAATGTTGACCAGAGCTTTAATGGATTAAAGGGCAAGCGTAACAGGGAGCTGCATATTAGAGAGAAGAATTTTGTTCTGTTATCCCTTCATTAGAACTCTATCCTGAAGCTATAAACACCCTCCTCCACAACGCTCTCTACTTTATATCCAGAGTGGTTGAATATGGCCTGCATTGCCTTATTATCCCGTAGAACTTCTGCAGTAAAACCAGCTATACCACTGGCTCTGGCAAGGGTTATCAGGTGTTTGAACATGAATGTTCCAAGACCCATGTGCTGCCACTCATCACGGATAACAAAAGCCACTTCGGCAAGATTGGTGCGATCATCAAGGTAATATCGCCCTACGGCCACGATATCATCACCATGTGCTTCCGGTAAGGTGCCTACAATGGCAACATCTTTACGGTGGTCCACGTAGACAAAATTCTGGATCTCACGCTGGCCGAAATGTTGATTGTGACTCATGAACCGATAATAAAGGGTCTCCTGGGAAAGATTGTACAAGAGGTCCCGCATCAAGGGTTCATCAGTTGGATGGATAGGGCGAAAATAAATTTCAGTTCCACTATCCAGGAGATATGTGGTCTTCATCATATTTTGCGGAGCAACCACAAACTTCCCTTCAACCTGAACAAACTCCTGTCGTATATACTTCAGGTTAATGGCCTCTTTCAATAACCGTTCACGATGATCAGGGTGGGCAATTGAAACAAGAGCCAAGGTTCGATCCTGTACTGATTTTCCATGCAGATATGCCACTCCATACTCGGTGACTACATAGTGCACAGTGGCCCGGCTGACCACGACCCCCGCACCGCTACTCAAGCGGGATCTGATACGTGATTTCCCGTCACTGGTGGTTGAAGGGATAGTGATGATGGCCCTTCCCCCGTTAGAACGAGCGGCACCACGATTAAAATCAACCTGCCCACCCACGCCTGAATAAAAGACTCCATCTTCAGAATCGGAACAGACCTGACCGGTGAGATCGATCTCCAGAGCCATATTAATCGAAACCATACGATTCTGTTTCCCTATCACATTTGAATCGTTGACATATTCAGTGGGACGGAATGAAAACAGAGGATTATCATCTACAAAATCATACAGCTCTTTGCTTCCCATGCAAAAACTTGTCACCACCTTACCCCTATCCGTTGACTTTCTATTTCCGGTAACAGCTCCACTCTTAATCAGATCCAGAATATCATCTGTGATCAGTTCTGTATGAATTCCTAAATCTTTTTTATCACTAAGCGCTGCAATAACGGCATGAGGAATTCGTCCCACACCGGGAATCCTTCCCATTCCAAACTCTACCGTACAACCATTGGTGACAAGACCGGAGACAAGCTCTGCTATCTTAATACTAACCGGATGAACGGCCTTTGTTTTCCGCTCAAGAAGCGGCACATCAGCGGGTACCAGGATATCAAGATCATACACATCAATGAGGCTGTCCCCCCTTGTCCATGGCATCTGCGGGTTCACCTGAGCGATCACCAGTGAAGCGTTTTTTGCAGCACTCTTTACAATATCCACAGAAATTCCAAGACTCATTTTCCCTCGCAAATCAGGAGGAGTAACCTGAATCAGCGCAACATCCAGCGGGAGTTGACCGGAATCAAAAAGTCGTGGAATATCAGACATGAGTACAGGAGTGTAGTCTCCTCGACCTTCCTGGATCACTTCTCTGACATTGTGACCGATGAAAAAAGAGTTAATTTTAAAACAATTTGCAAACTTCTTCTCAGCATAGGGAGCATTCCCTTTGGTTAAAAGCTCAACGATCTCGACATCTGCAAGATTTCCGGCAATACGTGTCATGGCCTCGACAAGCACAGTGGGCTCACCACAACCCGTTCCAAGAAAAACACGATGTCCGGATTTTAATTTAGACAGTGCACGCTTGGGAGTTTGAATCATATCATTGTATGTTTCTTTCCATCTGGCATCGTATTCCATCTTTTCCTCCTACTCCTCTTTCGGCAACGGAGCCAGTGTCATTCGAGCATCTGCGACTACCGGTTCGGAACCAAAATCGCCAACGATGAAAGGATTAATATCAAGTTCAAGAATCTGCGGGAAATCGGTAGTCAACTGACTGATCCGTTGAAGGCCGGAAGCAATGGCAGACAAATCCACTCCGTCATTCCCCCTTCGCCCTTCAAGCATGGCATAGGATTTAGTTGACTTCAACATCTGAATAGCTTCCTGCTCAGTGATAGGGGCCAGGTAAAAAGTCACATCCTTCATGACTTCCACAAAGATACCGCCAAGACCAAACATGAGCATTGGCCCGAATTGTGGATCACGGGTCATACCAATGATTACCTCAAGCCCCTTACTCACCATCTTTTCGACGTAAACACCTTCAATTCTCGCTTGCGGCACTTTTTTCCGAATCTTCAGGGTCATCAGGTCATAGGTGTCTTCAGTGGTCTCACTGTTTGTCACATTGAGAAAAACACCGCCTAGATCACTTTTATGGACTATATCCGGAGAAACAATCTTCATTGCCACAGGAAACCCTATTCTTTCAGCTATTTCCTGTGCCTCCTCAGCACTTGAGGCGAGTCCACCCTCCGGGGTATGGAAACCATATGCACCGAGAATAGCTTTTCCCTTCACCTCGCCAAGTTGTAACCTGCCGGTGCGTTGCCGCCGGGTGAGAATACGTTCAACCCTGCGCCGATTGACGCGAAACCGGGTTACTGACCGAGGGGGACGCTGCTTCCAGGTAGCATACTCAAGCATTCCCTTCAAGGCACTGACTGCACGTTCAGGAGTCTCATAATCAGGAAGGCCGGCCGCAGCAATATCTTTCCGGGCCGGCAAGACATCACTTCCCCCCATAAATATGGCAACCAAAGGCTTGATGCCATCTATACTTGCGGCAATGGCCCTTACAATTTCTTCAGGACGGCTCATTATCTTGGGAGTAAGGATTACCATGATCGCATCTACCTTTGGATCTGCTTGAGCCATTTTAATTGCTCCAGCATAGCGGTCCGAATCCACATCTCCTAAAACCTCTATGGAACTGGTCTCACTTACATGGTCCAGAAGTTGTCCTTCCTGAAGAGTCTCCTTATCAAGCTCAACCACGTTCATTCCAGCCAGTTCTATGGCATCGGCAGCGAGAATAGCGGGCCCTCCGGAATTTGTGATAACAAGGACATTCTTTCCTTTGGGAAGGGGTTGCATGGAGAGGGCCAGGGCGGAATCAAAAAGGGCCTCAAAACTGTCTGCCCGAATCACCCCTGACCGTTTAAATGCTGCACCATAGGCACTATCGCCACTGGCAAGTATCCCTGTATGGGATGCGGCTGCCTTGACCCCTGCCTTCGTGGTTCCGGATTTGAGAATAATAACGGGCTTTTGAGAGGCCGCATCTTCTGCTGCTTTTACAAAATTCTTTCGCCTGGCAATATCTTCAAGATAACCGACAATCACTTTTGTCTGTTCATCTTTTGCCAGATAAGACAGAACATCCACGGCAGAGATATCTGCCTTGTTGCCAATGGATATCATTTTAGCGATGCCAAGATTCCGATCGGCTGCGTGATCTAACATAACACTGCAAAGAGCGCCTGATTGAGAGAAAATGGATAGCCCCCCACTCTCAGGAATTTCTCCGGCGAATGAACAGTTCAGCCTGTGTTCCGTATTAATGAGACCCAGACAGTTGGGTCCGAGCAATCGTATATTTTTGCGCTGGCACAGTTCAACGATTTCCTGTTCCAGGGCCGCACCTTCGGGGCCAGCCTCCCTAAATCCTGAAGCAGCGACAATCATGGCCTTTGCCTTCACCTTTCCGCTTTCAGCCACAACAGCTTTCACTTGTGATTGCGGCAGAGTGACCACCACGAGATCCACCTCATTGCCATATTCAGTAAGAGACGGATAACATGGTAAACCGAGCAACTCGTCAATAGCAGGATTAATGGGGATGATCCTACCCTTGAAACCGCCCTGTATTAAATTGTTAAGGACAGTGTGACCAAATTTTTTTTCTGTCCTGGATGCGCCGACAACAGCAACACTCTCAGGGCTGAACAGTGCGTCAAAATTCATACAAACACCTTTAAATAATAAACGCCTAAGTCTTAGGTAAAACGCTTCACTGAAAAACCATTGTCTTCAAGAAGATTCAGGACTGCTGCGATCTTGAAGGTGTTCACCCTCAGATAGATACTATCGCCATTCTTGGTATCCTGAACACGAAGAACTCTGGTAAATGGTACGCCCTGTTCTTCCAGCAGTGTCACTAACCTGGACATAATTGCAGGACTATGATCATCATAGATACCTATCATTACCGCTCCCTTCTCACCAACTCCGAAGGCACTTTTATAGGCAGTGGTAAGATCTCGAATGGAAAAAATACCAACCACCAGATCATTATCCAAAACGGGAAGAGCTCCCATCTGATCACGGTCAAAGAGCAATAGAGCATCGTCGAGTGTGGAATCAGTATTTAAGAAAACACATTCAGTGGACATGATCTCCGAAACAGCAGTTTTCTCAACACGTTCATAAATCAGCCTCCGTTCACTATCACTTATGACAGATGAAGGATAGGCAGATCGCAGGTCCCTGTCAGTCAGCATACCAACAAGCTTACCCTCTCTATCCACCACAGGCAGGTGGCGAAAATGGTACTCATTAAGTAATGCTCTGGCTTCAGGAAGAAGCATGCTCGAAGAAACCGTGATGGGGTCAGATGTCATATGTTTTGAGATGTACATGATCTGCCTCGCTGTTAAATGTTAATAAAAAGTCGATTATTCACATACCCCTGGTGAACTGGGGCCAAAATCCTGGACAACCACTATGACAAAGTTACTCTCTGCAATTCTATTCAGCACTCCTCAAGGAGCACAATAAGGCAAAAAAAACATCCTAAGGTTTTAATAAACCACGAACATATGCTTCAACAGAATCTCCCAACACGGAGAGTTCATACCCGCCTTCAAGAATGGAGAGAATCTTTCCGCCTGTAAAACGTTGGCCCCAGCTTTTGATTTCCCTTCCAATATCTTGATACAGTTCTGTGGAATAGTGAAGGCCGGACATATCATCAGCTACGTGTGCATCAAATCCCGCCCCAATAATTATTGCATCTGGCTGCCATTCTTCAAGCTGAGACGGAATAATTTCCTCAAAAAGTCTTTGCACCTGATTATCATCCCCACCTGGTGGAAGGGGAAGGTTGAGTATTGTACCTTTTCCATCCCCAAGCCCGTGCTCATCTGCATAACCGGTGCCTGGATAACTGAAACTTGGATGTTCATGTATACTCAAATAAAAGCCTTCTTTTTCCTCTTCAAATGCAGATTGAATGCCATTCCCATGGTGGGCATCAAAATCAAAGACGAGGACACGTTTCCTCTTATATTTTTGCTGCCAATATCTGGCTGCCACAACACAGTTATTTAAAAAACAGAACCCAAAAGGGATACTCTTTTCTGCATGATGGCCAGGTGGACGGACCAGACAAAAAACATTGTTTGCTTTATCCGCTTCAAGAAGATCTATACCGGCGAGTCCTGCTCCGGCAGAGAGGCAGGCAATATCATAGGAATCATACCCCACCTGATTGTCATTATGGTCGATGAATGTTCGGCCTGAAAGGACTGCTTCCTCAAAGCGAAAAAGCCAGTCTTCAGTGTGGGCTTGAAGAAGCCACTCCCGTTCAGCAATTCGAGGTGCGGCGTAAGAGAACTTGGCAGAAAAAGCGCTATTATCCAGGGCCTGGTAAACAGCCTGGAGCCTTGCCGGAATTTCCGGATGATCACCACCACCAGTATCATGCTGGAGATAGCGTTCATCACTGATAATGGTCAAAGAAGTCATGAAATCAATTTCACAAAACACTAGTTGAACTGCTTCCTGTTTTCAGTGTATCGTGTAATAAACCCTTAATCAAATAGTATACTCTTAAAAATTATAAAATAATTTCCATGACTCTATATTTGTACCATTCCACTCTCTGACCCCGTTGCCATATGGCAAAAAAAGCTCTGGATGAGCTCCTCCAAAACAGAGACGACATTCATCTCGAGGAAATTGAAATCCTCAGCAAACCCTTACGTGCCTTAAAAGACGGAGTGCGATTCATCCCCACTCTAAAGTGTGGAAAAGAACAGTTGACCGGTATCCTGCTCAGTTACGATACAATCAAGGCGTTCATCGAGAAGGTGGAACAATCATGAAACAACTGGTCTTCGATTCGGTAACAACGATGGATCTGGTGATCTGGGTGCTTGTACTGGCCTTTTTCTGCGGCAGCAGCCTGCTCTTTCAAGGGGACCTTCAGCTCTCCTTTATTGGAGCCTCCGGCGTAATCATTGAAATGTTGATCATTGGTCTGTCCATTGAAATTATCATTGAATCAATCAAACATATCAAGGGAATAGGCACTGTTACCGGTTTTATTACCAACGGCCCTGAGGCACTGTGTCTGGTGGTGGGACTGGTGGTGGGGGATGTTCTCTTTGCGGCCTCGACACCACTGGGTTCCAATTTCATGAACCCGATCTTATTAATTACTGCTGCTATTATCTGTAAAAGAGCTGTACAGACCATGAAGACGAAACCGATTTACAGTGTCATAACCATTGTATCCACGGCCAGCCTTGCCATCAGTTTTTATATGATTGAAATGTCCTTTTACAAATATTGGCTACTGACTGCTCTCCCCCTGACAATTGCACTTTTTTTTCTTCGCCCTGACGAAGGGGAAGAAGAGAGTGATGCCATGTACCATCCGGGAGCCAGACGCTGGCTTATTCCTTCAGTTATTTTTCTGCTGGGAGCCGGCTATTTTCTTGATCCTGTGGTATCTTTTGCTGCCATTCATTCCAAGGCACCAAAGGGAGTTATCGGTTTTCTTGTTCTTGCCACACTTACCTCCTGGCCTGAATTCAAATCCTGCCTGGCACTGCTCAGCCGCAATAAGCCCCTTGCTGCCATACTCAACATCACTATCTCCAACATCACCAATATCTGGCTTGCAACAAGTGGGGTTACTTTTTATCTACTGAGTCAGTGACTTTCCCAGCACCCCTTTGTGGGTAGAAATAAAAAAAATTTATTTACCTTTAAACAGCCCTGTTCAAAGCACTGAGTACTGCCTTAATGGAGGCAACAATAATATCCGTATCTATTCCCACTCCCCACTTCGTCACTCCATCAGCCAATTCAAGTTGGATATAGGCGACTGCCTTGGAGCTTGAACTCTTCGTCAGGGCATGCTCATGATAACGCGCAAGTGTGAAGTCAGGAGTTAAACCATTTTTTAGTGCTGAACAGAAGGCATCCAAAGGTCCATTCCCATCTGCGACAATGGTTTTCTTTTCTCCCTCCACTTCAACAACAGCTTCTATCTCAGCGCTTGAAGCCTTCTCATCGTTATCAATATGACGTTTCACCACATTAAAGCTGCTGAGACAATAGGGACGAGTATTTTTCAGATACTCGGCATCAAACGCATTCCATATATCTGAAGGTTCAAGCTCTCGCCCTGCCTTGTCTGTGACACTCTGGATAATTGCGCCAAATTCGGGGTGCATCTTTTTTGGCATTTTGACCCCAAACTCCTTATCCATTACATAGGCAACTCCCCCCTTACCAGACTGACTGTTGATGCGAATAATCGACTCATAGGTCCGGCCAACATCTGTGGGATCAATTGGCAGATAAGGGACCTCCCAGTGTTCATTTTTTTCCTCCTCGCACAGTGCCATGCCTTTATTGATTGCATCCTGATGTGATCCGGAAAAAGCAGTATAAACCAGTTCTCCTGCATAAGGATGTCGCACATGAACCGGAATGGCGGTGACATACTCTGAGACCTTGATCAGCCGTGTAATATTATGCAAATCAAGTTCAGGATCTACCCCCTGGGTGAACATATTCAGTGCCAGGGTCACCATATCCACATTACCGGTACGTTCCCCATTTCCAAAAAGGGTGCCTTCTACTCTGTCTCCTCCAGCCATCAGGGCAAGTTCTGTTGCAGCCACAGCACAGCCTCGATCATTATGGGCATGGAGACTGATAAGGGCTGACTCACGATTCTTCATATTCAGGCAAAACCACTCAATCTGGTCGGCATACACATTGGGAGTCGTCATCTCAACGGTTGCCGGCAAGTTTATAATCACCGGGTTTTCAGGAGTCGGCTGCCAGACATCCATGACTGCCTCACAGATGGAAAGGGCAAAATCGAGTTCAGTCCCTGTGAAACTCTCGGGAGAATATTCAAAACGAAAGTTAGTCTCAGGATAATGAGCCGCCTCTGCTTTGATCACTTCTGCACCATGGACTCCAAGGGCAGTGATTTCTTCTCTGCTCATTTTAAAGACGGCACGCCGCTGCAGAGTGGAGGTGGAGTTGTACAGATGCATCACCACATTTTTGGCACCTTTTACCGCCTCGAAGCTCTTTTTAATAAGATGCTCCCTTGCTGGGGTAAGGACCTGTATGGTTACATCATTGGGGATAAGGCCATCATCAATAAGGGTTCGGGCAAAATCATATTCCACCTGAGACGCTGACGGAAAACCCACTTCGATTTCCTTAAAACCGCAGTCAACCAATAGCTCAAAGAGCACCAGTTTCTTTTTTAGATCCATGGGCTGGACCAGTGCCTGATTACCATCGCGGAGATCAACACTGCACCAGACCGGTGCTTTGGTTATGGTTTTTTCTGGCCAGCTGCGACCAGGAAGGTTAACGCCAGCATAGGGTCTATACTTTTTTACTGCTTCAGCTTTCATGCTAATCCTCTTTGATGGCGTCGTAAAAACTCTCCATCTGCTTCGTTGCTGCATTTTTTATTTAATTTCGACGTACCTTAGTACGCCGAAATTAAATAAAAAATACGCGCCTCGCATATGGAGCTTTTTACTTAGCCATCCTGGGTTTGAG
>JAIPEF010000023.1 GCA_021737265.1 Desulfocapsa sp.
GAAAATTCCTGCCATTCGATTCTCAAAAACATTGCCCTTCTATATGCTTTTTTTATTTCGGGTATTTTACTGATTGTTGCGCACGAGGTGGGTCAGTTTATCTTGGCACAAGTGGGTCAGATAATATTGGCGTCCAAGTCATGGCTGCATAACAAGAGTTTTTCGTCGGCGGCCTGGAGTGTAAGCTTGAAGTTCTCCTTCATCAGGTTCTCAAATTTTTCCATTGTTGTTTCTAGCTCGTTAGCAACTCTTGAGAAATCATCCCTATATCGATCTCTCAAGCTGGTAAGAATTAGGAAAACCATAAGGATAAGTACCGATATAGAGCCACAAAGTTCAAGGAATGAGACAATCCGAGCAGTGTCTGACAAGGGCTTGATATAAGAAAGGTCAGATGTGGTTAAGACGCAAAGGCTGTAGCCTAAGAAGCTCACAAAACCTGCCGCATTCTCAAAACTACCCGGAGATACCTTCTCAACCCCGAGATATAAGAACGCAAAAACGAATACTGTCAGACAGACAGTGGCACACCAAGAAAGAAGAAAGAACAAGTCTAACTTTCTACTTTCTGCAACAGAGCGCATCCCACCAACGACTCTCTCTAATCCGGCAGTCAATATGTACATTGGGATTAATGAATTCAGAAACTGTTTTTCTCCCTCCTCGGTTGAGGGGTCGATATTATCAGGCAATACAAATGTGTTGTCTGTCTTAACCTTTTCCCACATTCCACCAATTGCATCTGCTGTTCTAGCAAATACTGTCTTTGAGGCAAAGACTGTCTTCAATTGGCGATAGTAATGAACAAGTAACATGAACCCGATAATGAGTGATGCTGGTAAAATTAGCTCTTTATCCTCGGCGAGAAAGATGGTGAAAGCAGAAATAAAAGAGAATCCATAGATTGCCAGAGTAAATCTGAACGATCGTATAAATGATAAGATCGCTGGGGAAAGGATAGCAAGGATGGGCCAGTTTTTGAAACATAGGCGAGGGATATGCCAGCAGATAATCACGATAGGATAAATTGCTATGTAGCCAGCAAAGCGAACAAAGCGTTTATTCCCGAGGAAGAGCCAGAGTAAAATTACCGTACCTAGGAGTATGAGACTACGGTAAGTATCTATCCATGTAGGAATTCCTGTAGCTTGCGACAAAGACCCAATAACATCGAATACTAGGGCCTGTATCAACACTATAACCCATAAGAAAATAGCAATTATTTCACGAAGCAAACGAATGGGTCTTGGAGTACGATTGAAAGAGATCGCTGGCTTTGATTTCTCAGGCTTTTCATGTGAGTCATTCATGTCTTTGGATTCAATGAGTACTGTTAAGTTAAAAATCGCATCCACTTGTTACCTTACATTTCATACCTAGTAACTTTTGTGAACAATACATTCTTCATACTATCATAGATAGACATATGGTCTTGAAAAAACACATCTATCTAAACTTGTCAGGTCAACATATTACCAACAACTCTTGCCCCTGACTCAGGGTACAGTGTTATGGTTGCCAAGTCAAACCTGTGATGATTCTACTCCACCTTAACAAGCTGTAATGTTATAGAAAGAGTCTTGTTGAGTTGATAGTTGGAGAAGGTTGATTTTACCTGAGGGGATGAGCTTAGCTCATGCAGGTAATCATGTCAGCCACAATCCCTTTGGTAGACGTTGACATAGGAGTGTCAACTAGTACGTTACCCGCTCCAAAGCTTCTCTCATCTTCTCTAAGTTCTGCTTGGAATCCCACTGGATATATTGTGAGGTGATGTCGTTGCTTTTGTGGTTGAGAAGCCTTTTGATCATCAGGTAGTCAATGCCCACTTCGCTGGCTCGTGTGGCAAAACTGCGCCTGAGGTCGTGACACCTGAAAGAGATTCCTGTTGCCTTCTCTAGCTTCTTTAGCGTTGCTCTAACGTCCTTGATGTGCCTCTGTTTATTCACTGGAGAGGGAAACAAGTATGGCGAGGAAGTTGTTGGTATACTATTGATAATGATCTGTATTTGTTCAGTGACAGGAATGAGATGTGGTCTGTGGTTCTTTGTGTCACTGATGGTTATCAACTCCTCTGAGACATCCTTCCATTGCAATGAGAGGGCCTCATTCTTGCGTAGACCAGTGTATAGCATCAATGACATTGCTAACTCTACAGGGTGCGTAGAGAGGCTCTGAGATACCTTTCTGGCCTGTTCCCGAGTGAGGTAACTGGTTCTCTTTATAATACTTCTCTTGACCCTCTTCTGTTTCAAGACATCTACAGGATTGGCTTCGATAAGATCATCAGCTTGAGCGAAGCTAAGCAGTGCTGAAAGTATCCGCATTACTTTTGTGGCTTGACTGTATGTTGGTTTGCCTCTTTTCCATCCCTTATCTCTGATGAGACAAAATCGCTTCTCTATCATTTGCTTGGTAATGCTGGACACTTTCTTGTTCATCCAGTCTGAAAGGTAATGTGGGATGACCATTGAGTAATCTTTAAGGGTGCTCTCTTTCAGGTCAAGGCTGGATGTGTAGTTGTTGAACAGCTCCTCAAGGGTTATTGAAGGTTTCTGCTTGTGCTGATGGTTCCCAGAGCGGATAGATTGGAGGAAGGCAAGGTATGAATTTTTAGCCTCATCAAGAGACATGGTTGGGTATTGACCGATAGTCTTGCGGTGATTCGTTCCTTTGAACTTGGTCTCTGCTATGTATCTTATGGACCCTGATGGATTAACTTTGACCGCAAATCCACGTAAACGAATGGATCGGAGGAAGTAAGGTTTGCTCTGTGGTTGTAGCTTCTGTAAGTTCTTAGGGGTGATATCAGCTCTCATTCTGGTAGGCTCCTGGTAGGCCCACAGAAGATTTTAGGTGACTTTTGAGAGATTTTGGAGAGGATTTCAGGTAAGCAAAAGTCGTGCTTGTCACTTGATAACTATTTGATATCTTATGTGATGTTGTGAGAAGTTCACAAATGCCGGAGTGGTGAAACTGGTAGACGCACTGGACTCAAAATCCAGCGGGGGCAACTCCGTGTCGGTTCGATTCCGACCTCCGGCACCAGTAATTTAAAGGGTTTCAGGCTTTTTGGCTTGTGACCCTTTTTGTTTTTGTGGGATGGTTGGTAGTCGGTTAGTATCTTTGGCGTGCTTGCACCAAAAGCAGACCGTCTGAAAATCTGTCCAAAAAAAGGGGTCAGAGTCAAATTAAATCGTTATGCGGGCGGTTGCCCTTGGTTTGTCGCTGACGCGAAAGATTTAATTCAACTCTGACCCCTTTTACTTATTTTATTTTTTCTTCGAGCCGAAGAATTAACTCCGCTTTATCCACTATGAATTAACTAACTTTCTGTTTTTCTAAGTTCTCTATATCAAATCAAGCCTGACCTGTATAATAACGAAAGCCTGCTGGAATGGTATTGTTTTCTATACTATGTAAAGGAAAGAATGTGAAAATTGGCCACCACTCAAGGGAGGTTACAAAGCGGAGTGCAATACCATCATGGTCTTTTCTAATCACATTTGCTGATACTTTAATGCATAATTGGCTCTCTTTGCCAAGGAGTGAGATTTCCAGGCTGACCTCCTCACCTATTGCGAAAGCAGGGACTATGTTGAGATAGATGCTATCAAGGGCAATATCCCTTATCATCCCTTCGGTAGCCTCTCTCCCCTTCGCTTTTGCCAATACGTGGGTTGAATACTTTACTCTTGTTTTGTCTCGGTTATTCTCTGTCATAGTTTCTCCTGCATCGTTTTCCGTTGGATAAAGAGCCCCTCCCTTACATGGGCAATTAATATCAGCAAGCAAGAATTATTCCTGGTCAACCTTAAATTTTACAATATCCCGGTAAATTGCGTGGTACTATACAAATGGGTGTCAAACAAAAGGGGAACATGAGAAATACCCAGTAGCGACAGGTTTGTTTTATGTTTAACAAAAGGCATACTTGTCGGGTGATATGCCAGCAAGCAGAATGGCGGTTGGGCTATATACCCCAATTTGTGCGTGGAGTTTTTGTAAGCTGGGTAAGCCATTTGCCGAGAGAGTATTGTGGGTCAAGAAGCAGGAATGCCAGTGGTAATGTCAACAGAGGAAGGACAGATATAAAGTTGCAACCATTACCTTATTCCTGATTATACGTAACAAAAAATAAAACCGGAAGCATGTTATGATTCGGTCGTTAACGTCCTGTTTTATCAACAAAAGACAAGGGGCTGAAAATGATCGGACAAGAAAGTATACGTAGCAATTTCCCTTCCTATATGGAAAGTAGCACCGTGCTGCAAAGGCACAAAGCTGCTATCAAGAAACTCAAGAAGAGACCTCCTCACCCTGGATTCCCCCACCCTGTACCAAGTCCTCAGGCTCAGGTCTGCTTGCCTGCCAATAAAAGACGTTAGGCAAAAAAGGGGTCAGAGTTGAATTAAATCGTTATGCGGGCGGTTGCCCTTGGTTTGTCGCTGACGCGAAAGATTTAATTCAACTCTGACCCCTTTTACTTTTTTAGTCCTGAGCAGGTTGATGCAGTTGTTGAAAGTAAACGGATGTGGATTTACCGGAATTTGGCGGATTGGCGAGACTTGAACGCTACCGCTGTAATACGGGAATGGGTAAATGGTGAGACCTTTTTATACCTTGGCCGCAGTTATCGTTTATCGCTGGTTTCTGACCAGGATGGTGATCTAAAGCTAAAAGAGGGGCGTTTTTGCCTGAGCCGCTCATTGATTGATCAAGGTGGGGAGACAGCGGCTCGTAAGGCTTTTGAAGCGTTTTATTGTGCCAAGGGAGAAAAACGGGTTAGGGATCGCGTTGCGTATTTTGCCCCTAAGGTTGGAGTCACACCATCGGGAACAGCGGTCAAAGATTTAGGCTATCGCTGGGCTAGCTGTAGCAAGGACAACCTGCTGCGTTTTCACTGGAAGTGCATGATGGCCCCATCAACAATTATTGATTACATGGTGGTCCACGAATTGTGCCACATGCACCAGAGAAACCATACTGAGGCCTTTTGGAATGAGGTGGATAAAGTTATGCCTGATTACCGGGAAAGGAAGGAGTGGTTAAGAAGGCATGGCGCGGGGTTGGACTTGTGAACAAATTGAACTTATGGGAATGTTTGAATAGATATGAGTGTGAATCGTTACCAGTTGTTGACAGCAGTTTTGTAATAGTATAACGTATTATATCATTCATGAATGATCATTCATATATATAGGAAATTCACAATGGAAAAACACATGACGTTCGGCAATGCTGATCTTGCAAAAAAAATGGTTACCCGATTTGGAATGAGTCAGCAATCTGTGCAAGTAGAAATGCGTTTCGCCAAGGAGGTGCGTCAGTTTATTCAAAAGGTCGATAAAGCGCACAAAAAGGCAGCCAGCAGTAAATTAATTTTTGGTTAATGACAGTATTGGATAAACACCGAAAGGCGGATGGAGAAGTTTTGGCAACGGAACTTCTCGATCCGCCTTTTTCTTTTTTTGACTTTGTTGAAGACAGGTTTGGCGACCATAACAGTCTTAGGCGTGTATTCTCGCTAGCTCGCTCCTTCAATGCTAAGTCAATGGTCCTTGAGAGGATAGAGGCATGTGGCATCATTGCCGAAGAGAATGAGGATATTCTCAGTTTTTATCCAGACTTCCTACAAGCTGATTTGTTACGCCTTTCCTTCTGGAAAGAAAAAATCGAAGAAAGCGTAGTGACGGGTTTAGCCAATGATGATCTTGTTGGCTACGTTATTGTAAAAAATGATAAAATTGAAAGTGAGGCCATTGACTGCTGGCATGTTTTCGAGGCAGTTTTCGCAAAATATCCTCATGACCATAATTGTGTTCCTTGCCCACAGACTTATCGTTTGACCGTTGATAGCTGCTCTTTTGAGATACAGGGGGTGCTATATTGCCAGCAAAATCAACTTAATAAAGCTTGCGCTCAAGTCGCATTACGAAGCCTCTTGTCTCGCACTTTGCCAGAAGGCGACATTTCATATCGACGCATTAATCAGATTGCAGATTCTGTTAATCCAGGTTTTTTACCAGGCGAAGGACTTTCTGTACCCCAAATACGAAAAATTCTTCAGGATTTTGACATTGGCTTTAATGACGTTGACTATACTGATTACACTGATGAAGAGCGAAAATCCCTGCCATATCAGAAGTACGCCTATGCTGGGCTGGAATCTGGTGGGGGATCTCTGGTAGGGTTTCGACTTGCAGGGAGGGATCTAAGCGCAGAGGGTAAACATATTATCCCTATTTATGGGCATACTTTTAATAAGGATACCTGGGCTCCGGACGCTGATGTTGTATATTTTAGGATCGGAGAGGGTGTCGGTTATGTACCTAGTGAAAGTTGGACAAGCAGTTTTCTTGGCCATGATGATAACTTCGGCCCTAATTTCTGTATTCCAAGGCTATATATCGGTAATGATAAAGTTGACTATGTCGTAGAGATATTCAAACGGGGAGTGCTTTATGGAGGTGTGCAGGCAGAGGCATTGGGGCTAAACATTCTTTACTCTTTGTTACCAAGCTTAATCCATTCGACAAGTAGGTGGATCAAAAGACTGTTAACATGGACAATAGACCAACGCGTAGTTTTCCGTGCTCAGGCTTTATCCGGTGATGAGTATATTCACCATTTGCAAAATCTTCGTGATTGGCTAGGCAACAGTGAGAGGCAGGAGATGTGTGATCTGTTAGCCACCGAATTGCCAGAAATGGTTTGGGCAGTCGAAATTTCAACACCACAACTTTTTCCAGCCAATGAGCGAAAGCTTGGAGAAATAGTGCTTGATGCCACCCAGAGGCTTGAGTTGGAAGATGATTCCTCTTTGAATAATGTTTTTATATTAGCTCGATTACCTGGCATTTATTTGTTTGGAGGGGATGTTAGCGAAGGGAAGCCGCAATTCACCCCTGTCTCCAGTCAAATCCAGTCTCACACAGAATTGATTACATTTTAAGAAAGTTTTCTTATCTCGCATAAAGATACATCTTTTACAAGCAAGAGGTGTGGAAGGGGTCAAGTCAGTCAGCCAATACAGCCTGTGTGTATTACTGTGTGTATATTTGGGATTGAACATTCCGAGCCTGCTTAACATATTTAAATTGTATGTAAAGTAGTTACGGTTCGGCTCCGACCTCCGCACCAATGCAAAATCCGATACTGTTTAGTATCGTCCTGTAAGTCCTGAGAACTCAGGGCTTTTTCTTTTTCTGTTGTCCTGCAATATGCATCGTGATATGCTGAAATCCAGAATTTTTGGGGGTAGGATTGGGAGTATTTAAGAAACCAAGAAACCGGATACCCCCAAATACCCTTTTGGAGGAAAAAGCATGCCAAAACGGATCGTTCCTTTGACCTCTCTGCAGATCACCAACGCCAAACCAAAAGAAAAAGAATACAAAATCTCCGATGGAGGTGGCTTTAGAGAAAAATTGATAAATGGTAACGCCATATTGTGATTATGTATAAATTATGCGCTTGACGCATAAGTAAGATGTGAGGCTAAAAATAATCTTTTCCCATTATTACAGCCGCATAGTGGAAGAAGCTGGAAATTAGAACTCTGTTCGTTTAAATAAGAGAATGGCTGCCAATCCTCAAAGTTTTTTTCGTTTTGCCGCAAAGCACTACCCGTTGCTGCTGGATCTCTTTTACCGGCGCGAGGGATTTACCGAGGCGGATCTGCGCAACCTGATCGAAGGCCTTAGCTCCGAGGGCGATCCCGGTCCGGCGACGGTAATTGATCAGCTATTGTCGTTTAGCATCATAGAGCCGATCCCGGATGCAACCGCTTCTTTTGAATTGACGGCGCCGGTACAAAATCTGCTCTCTTTTCTCCTCCGTGAACATCGGCTTACTTCCACTAAAGTCCTTCAGGTCTATCTGACCGATCTTGGCGAACTCCGCGAAGAACTTGATGGTGCCGCTCACCAGAACCTCGGGCATCAGGCTGCCCGCGCACTGAATGATATCTCACAGCTGATTGAACGGATTCGGCAGGATTCGCATAGCAACCGCGAATCGATCATCGGTGAAGTGATGAAGCTGAAATCCAACCGTGAGGGACGCAGCACCAGGGAACGATTTGAGATCATCAATCATCTTTGGAACCGTTACCTCGAACCGCTACGCGACCTTATCGATGTGAAAAAGGCGATGGATGCAGGCCTGGACGATTTGGACCGCAGCCTGACCGCAAACAGCCGGACGTTTGCCCTGGATGGCGCGCTGGCTCGTGAGTTTTCACGGTGTGGAGCCCGGCTGCTTCGCCTGCGCCGTGAGATGACAGAGGATTTTTATGAATCGATGCGCGAAGTCGAGCCGCTCTACATCTCGCTGAAAAAGGAGAGCGAGCTGGTTCGCGGGGCTTCTCTTGCCCTGGAAATATTGGATCGTTCGGGGCTCGCAGGTCTTCGTCTCCAGGAAATGATGGCGATACCGATCTGGCGGATCGAAGGAATTTTTTCGGATGTTTCTCTTGAGTCTTTTCTTCATGGAATCAAAGGATACAAACCGGGGATAGCAGCACCCCTGGTCGAGACAGGAGAGATGACCAGACCGGAATTTATCCTCCCGTCCGAATTATATGCCCGGCTGGAGGCGGCCTTGCCGGTTGGCGACCTGCTTGCCTGGCTGCTGGAAAACTATCAGGAGGTTGGGGTTGGTGAACTGGTGCGGGCCTATGGACGGGTTTTTCTACGGCTGTCGGATACCATGAATTTTGGTGATGAGGAGCGTCGTTACTCCCTGCCTGATGCTACCCTGATTGCCCGTCCTCTACGACTGGAAAAAATCATATGACTGCATCCGACCCCTTTGAATTGCCACATCTTGGTGAGATTTTCGACAACCTCCGGCGAGGTAGGCATCTGTGTGCCGCAGACGGCAAACTCTATTGGGCCTTGCGGGAAAATCTGGAGTCCTATCAGAATCTATTTCACCAACTAGGGTTCAGCCTGCAGGTGCATCAGCGGGATTTTTTCTACTTTCGCGGCAAAGACAGTCTCAGCCTTCAGGCAACGCGAATGGCGGTTTTTGTCTTTATTCTTATTGAATCACTATCCGACCAGGGCGAACCGGTGGTTGACACCCTCATGACCCGGACGTTTTCCATGCCGGACCTGCCCCATCTCAAAGGTGCCCGTTATCGAGCCTATCTCAGGGAAGCCGGATCGACCAGTGAAGACGATCTGCGAGGGATCGTCAGGCAACTTGAGCGGTTTGGCTTTATCCAGCGTCACACCGATGACAGCTTCACCTTTCGGACTCCGGCGTATCGTTTTTTCGATGTCTGCATCGAGATACTGAATCGGGATGAAGCTCCGTCGACTGAGGAGCAGGCCTCATGACTATCGTCGGACCGTCACGCCTGGTCCTGCTCCGTGCAGGGAAATATGATTACGGCGAGGTTGAACTGATCAATCCACTGCACCTGGTCGGGCCAAACAATATCGGCAAGACTTCCCTCATCGCCGTGCTGCAATTTCTCTATATTGACGATCAACGCAGTATGCACTTTTCCCGGGAGATGGCCGAGACCAGGAAATATTACTTTCCCGATCAGAACAGTTATATCCTGTTCGAGTGCCTGACGCCGAATGGATATCATGTCGTTGGTGTACAGGGGCTTGGCCCGATTCGCAGCTATGAGTTTCAACGTTTTGCCTATCAGGGGCAATACGATCCGGACGATTACCTTGACGAAGAACACCGCATTCGCGCTGCGGAAGAGGTGCGTCTCAGGCTGTCCTCCAAGGATTTTTGCCTGCTGGAACCGCGCCATCTGCGGGCAGCCCTCACCGGCATCGGTGACAACCGTGGGGTGAATCTGGGGCTGGTGCCGATTCGCCAGCGGGACCACTATGAACGTTTCCGTTCGGTGTTCGGTAATCTGCTCCGTCTGGCGCATTTACGTCAGGACGAACTTAAACAGTTTCTCCTCGAAATTCACCGGGGCGACTTTCAGCAGCGTACCATAGACCTGGAAGCCGGCTATTCGAGTCAATACCGGAAGGTCTGTGGCGAGTTAGAAGGGGTGCGTGAGCTGCGGGGGATTGTTGAGGATGTTCGTCAGATCTTGGTGCTTGCCGCGCAACGGGACGACTTACGGAGTCTGCTTCCCGGGCTCTGGGAGGAAGTGAGAGCCGAGTATGGGCGAACTGAGTCGGAACTGCTCCAGCGTAAACAAAAAATTGCCGAACATCTTGCCGCTTTGAGCGAAGAGGGTGGACGTCTTGCAGAAATTGCCAGGAACTGTCAGGCTGAAAGGGACAACCTGTTGCAGGCGCTGGGTAAAGTTACCTGGGAGCTTGAGTGTCACGAGAACGAACGTGAAACGTTCCGGGATTTTGTCATCGATTTTGAAAAAAGCCGAAAAAACGATCTGGAGCTGAAGATTGACAGGCTTGGCGCCTCTCTTGGCCAGGCCGAGGACATCTCCCTGGAACAGGTGCGCAGGCGGGTGGGGCAGATGGAACGAGAGCTGGCTGGGTTGCGGCGCCGGCTCGAGCAGTTTTCACGTATTGTGGCGACAAAACTGCTTCCCATGTTGTCTGATGGTGACGCACTGCAGATTTTTCGTCTCATCAATCCTGAAATTCTTGGGCTCTCCCGCGAAGAACGGAATTTTCTCATAAAAGACGAAACAAAATTTGCCGATGCCCTTGCTCAGTTCGCCGGATTGATCAGGGAAGGGGTTTATGAAGACGAGCTGGTACGGGTTCTGCTTGAGGGCTTAGGTCCGCCGGATCTGGCAGCCTATCATGATAACGAGACCCTGGGGCAGCGAATTGCCGAGCAGGAGGAGGCTCTTAACAGGGAACGGAGGATTTTGGAAGCTGCCGAAAACAGCGAACAGATCCGCCGTGAAAAAGAAAACTTACAGCAGGAATATAAGCGAATCAGTGACCGTCTACATCGTTATCACGCGTATCAGGAGCGGTTGCCCACCATTGTGCAGCGGGCTAAAGAGAAGAGCAGTCTTGAAAAAAGGAAGGATCAGCTGGATAAACAGTTGGCGGAACTGGCTGAACGGCGCCTGGCGATAACCGGAGAAAAAAGGGAAAGTGATGATCGTGGGCGGGAGTTGGAGTCGCGTCGGGAAAAATTGCTCAGGAAAATACAAAAACTTACCGGACCCGACTCATCCTGGCCGCTGGAACTCTTTAATCCGGAGGGCAGGAATCTGGATACTCTGCTGGAGCTCTATGAGCGAAAGTATGGGGACTATACAGAAATCGCCCGTCGCTTCGATGAGGAGTACCGCCGGATTGAACAGCGTACCTATGGCAAATATCTGGCTGAAGATCAGGTAGCGACACTCGCCAATCTCCAAGCTGAGGTTGAGGCTTTGGACGAACGGGAAAAAGCGGTGCAGGAACTCTGGAAGAGTCTGGCCGCTGGCCTGCAAAGCGCCTTCAAGGGGCTTAATCGGGATCTGCAAACCCTGCATTTGCGCATTGATGAACTCAATCGCCGCCTCGGGCGAGTTTCCATTTCCAACTTGTCGCGCTTGCGTCTGATCCTTCGCGAACATGCCGAATGGACTCGAAGGATCAAAACGGTGGTTGAGGTCGAGGCCATGCCTTTGTTTTTCGACCGCAATGCCGTCAGTGAAGCACAAAACAAGCTTGGAGAATTACTTAAGCAGCACCGCCGAGTGGAACTGAGCGACCTTTTTGATCTGCATTTCGAAGTGACCAGTTCCGACGGTCAGACTCGGCACTACCCGCACCTTGATTCCATCGAATCCAACGGGACGACGATTACTATCAAGGTGTTGATCAACCTCATCCTGCTGAAAGGACTGCTCGGCGACAAGGAGGTTTCCATTCCTTTCTATCTCGACGAGGCATCAAGCCTTGATCGGGAAAACCTGAGCGCGATTGTCCAGGAGGCCCGCAAAATGGGCTTTGTCGCGGTGCTAGCCAGCCCCGAGGCGATGGAAGCTGCTGATTCTCTCTATTTTTTAAGGGAAAACAATGGCCGGATCCTGCTCGATCCGAAAACCTCGCTGTTGCGCATTGAAAGGAAGGGCGAACATGGCGGTTGATGCTTTGGCAGAAAAGCTATTTTTGCTGGTAACGGAGGGTAATCTCGCTTCGAGCCGGTTGACCGATCGGGATCGCAGCCGTCTCCAGTCACTTTTTGAAACCGAAGTCTTAGCGGTAGAGCGGAGTGGGGCTGGAAAGAAGGTGGTGGTGAAAAACCTGAAAGCCCTTGATGCTTTTGTGCAGCGATTCTACCCTTCGGGATTGCTGGGGCGCAGTGAGACCCTCCTGCCGAAGAGCAGGGCTGTTGCCGAACTTAGGGATTCGAAGAAGGCTCGAGAAATTGGTCCGCTTATTGTGTTATTGCGGGGCTTTGGCAAGTGTCAACTCCGTGCCGGTGAAGAGGTGTTGGAGATAGCTCAATGGACCGAATTGGCCGGAGTTGCCGCCGTGTGCCTTGATGGCAGGGAATGGGAGTATTCCGGAGATTTGGCAGTGGTGGAAAATCTTGAGGTCTTCTGTAATTTCGAAAAACTCAAAGCAGGCGCTCAGCTGGCAATTTATGCGCAAGGGCGATTGAGTGGCAGGATCCTCAACTGGCTTGCTTCTCCAGCTATGATGCAGGCCCGGATCGTCCATTGTGGAGATTATGATCCGGTCGGGCTTGATGAATATTTACGAATTAAAATGGCTTGTCCTGAACGGACAAAACTCCACTTGCCATCGAATTTGGAGAATCTGTTGTCCCGGTACGGCAAAAGAGAACTTTTAAAAAGTAGTGCTGCGGTCTTGTCTCGACTCAGAAAAACCGATGACCAAGAGGTTCGCCGTGTTGTAAAGCTGATGGATCAATACGGCGTTGGACTGGAGCAAGAGGCTCTGTTGTTGGGATAGATTGAGTGGGAAGCCAACATTGATGGCGTCGTATTTATACCCGACGTTGAGGGTGAAAACTCTTCATCTTGTTCGTTGTTACAATTTTTCTATCATTACGACGTACCGTATGTACGCCGAAATGATAGCAAAATTGCACGCCTCCAATATGAAGCTTTTCACCCTAACTACCGGGCATAAATACTTATCCATCGGAAGTGGAAGTTTTTACGAGTTTATCAACATTGTTTTCAATCGAAACATGCTCAATATTTTTTGGGTAAAAATGGGTGTTTTAATGGTTATTGGATGTAATTAGGTGTAATATTGGTTGTATGATTCGAACAGATACCATTCATATCACCCCGGAGATTCTTGGGCTAATAGCTGCCATTGACGAATTCAAAGGCGCATGGCGTGCATTAAGCACACTTGCACCGGACCGGTTATTGGCCCTGAGGCGTGTTGCGACCATCGAAAGTATTGGTTCCTCAACTAGAATTGAAGGAAGCAAACTCTCCGATCGCGATGTCGAGAAGCTGCTTTCCAATCTGCAGATCAAATCTTTCACCACCCGTGACGAGCAGGAGGTGGCTGGTTATGCAGAGGTAATGGATCTGGTGTTCTCTTCCTGGCAGGACATTACACTTACCGAAAATCACATCAAGCAGTTGCACCGTGACTTGATGGCCTACAGCGAAAAAGATGAATGGCATCGCGGCAACTACAAAACCTCATCCAACAGCGTCGCCGCTTTCAATGAAAACGGAGTCCAGCTTGGTGTTGTGTTTGAAACCGCCACCCCCTTCGATACGCCTCATTTAATGACAGAGTTGGTAACTTGGCTGCAAGAGGAACGCCAACACAAACATTTGCATCCGCTCCTGCTGATCGGTTTGTGGGTGATTATTTTTTTGGAGATTCATCCGTTTCAGGACGGCAACGGTCGATTGAGCCGCGTGTTGACCACACTATTGCTTTTACAGGCAGGATACGCCTATGTGCCGTACAGTTCACTTGAAAGTGTGATCGAACAGAGCACGGAGGCCTACTACCTCGCATTGCGGCAGACTCAGGGGACAATCCGCACCAAAACACCTAATTGGCAGCTATGGTTGATCTTCTTTTTACGCTCACTGTTTGAACAGACACGGCATCTGAACAAAAAGGTTGAGCGAGAAAAACTGATTCTTTCTCCACTACCAGAATTGTCATTGAAGATTGTCGAATTCACTCGCGAGCATGGCCGGATCACCATGAGCGATAGTATCAGATTGACGGGTGCGAGTCGCAATACCCTCAAACAACATTTTCGTTCTCTGGTCAAACAAAATCACCTCAAGCAACAAGGGAGTGGCCGAGGAGTCTGGTACGAACTGCTCTGAGCTAAAATGAACAGCCAAAAGTATGTCATTCTGTGCACGGTGGGTGTATTGGATGTAGAGTGAAGGTTGGCAAGGGATGAGAGGCTGACAGTTATGACTGTTTGGAAAGATCTTTACTTTTTTTGGTTCACCCGACTAAAGCGTACTTTGTCTCATGAAGAGCTTACCTCTGGAAAGGTCAACAAGAGAGAGAAAAGTTAAAACTTGAGGTTCTTCCTGATTTTTCTGAGCGACAAGAAGAGGACTGGTGGGACGAAAGTTTATCGTAACGCAGCAGTTGATTTGTCAGAATCCATAAATATATAGACAAAACTAGACATGTGCAGCTTGTTCGTACCTGCTCTTGGCTCCCGGCTTAGATCACTGGATTGGAGGCAGGACAAGTCGGAATCCTACGTAAGAACTGTGGGCGTCCGGGGTGTTGCGCGTACGGAAGGCCGATCGTGCATTCTCTGCGTTGCCTAACCAGTCACCACCACGAAGTACGCGTGAAGATGAGGTACCATCTCCTGTCGGATCAATTACAGGATCAGGTGAGTAGTCAGCGCCATTCCATCCGTCCTGACACCATTCCCAAACATTTCCGTGCATGTCGTATAATCCCCACCGATTGGCCTGCTTTTGTGCGACAGGCTTAGTAGCTGCCGGATATTCTCCATAAGTGCTATTCCAGGAATACCATCCCATGGCCGCCAGGTTGGAATTAAAGTCTGAGCCGGTGGCTTTTCCTGTGTCGGAGATATCAAAAATTTGGGGATTAGCATAGGCAGTATCAGTACCAGCACGGGCTGCATATTCCCACTCAGCCTCACTGGGCAGTCTGTAGCCGGTACAAGTTACATCGATAACAACTGAATTACATGTATAAGATGCGCCAAACAGACCGGAACAATCGCTCAAGTCATAACATTCAGTTCGTGGCGGTGATTCAAGTGCAGTCAGGGCATTCGCAAAATAGGCAGCTTCATACCAATTTACCCATACAACGGGAGACTCATTGCCATTATTGCCGTGGCCTGGATTATAATGCATTACATCGAACCACTGCTTCAGTGTTACCTCGGTGATAAGCATGTATATGGGCTTGGACAAAGTTACCTGGTGCTGGGTTTCAGTTACAGTAACATCATCACGCCCCGCTTCACCCGTTGGACTGCCCATTGTAAAAGTATCGGCAGGAAGGAGGTTAAAGGTCATGCTGTTGGTGTTGGTATAGGTCTGTGCCATGGGATGTAGCTCTAAGGTGCCGGTCACCCCTTTGCCCGCCGCCAGACTGGAAAAGGTTTTCCCTTTTACCACATCTGCAGCTGTTGCATTTCCGACAGCCCCGCCAAGTGGAACAACAACTACCTTGTCAGCTGCTGATAAACTTGATGGGACCATTTGAATAGTTACCATAACGGCAGACAGTAACACAGTGATTAAATATTGGTTCTTCATCAGCTTTCCCCTGTTGTTAAAAGTGGTTTCTTTGCTGCCTTCCTGTATGTTTTGTTCAAGCCTTGCCATGACCAGGGATACTCAGCCCTGGTTATTGTTGTCGCTGCCTGCGACCAAATGTGCCAAACGGCACCATATTAAGGATCTTAGAGTTATTGAGTAGAAATAGAGAGGGGTCTCCGTATAGGTTGTAAATTAACTGCTGATGATAATTGAGCATCTGGTCATTCGGTGCCCCGAAATGAGTATATTTTATATTTTTCAATGCAACTCCTGTAGAGGAGCGATTAGCAATAATTTCTTTTGTGTAAAGATAAGCAAAATTAGCATTGTCCCGTATCAAATCATTCTGGTAAAAAGAACGGCTGAAATATGTTGACACTTCTGAAGAACTTACAACAGCTGATGCAACGTCTCTGAGAAGAACATAACTCAGACTGCCCCGCCCATCAGCTCTGTCAAAATTGTTTAAATCAAGTGTACAGCCGGGATAGCAGTCGGGAAGATAGATATGCCCATTGTGGCAAGATGCAGCGAAAATAATTGGACGATAGGAGTCACCTAACAGAGGGAGTTGGTACTTTACGTCTAAGATACCTGCTGCCCATCGCCACGTTCCATGAGTCATCCAGGTAATCATGCCAAAGCCCGCATTCCAAGCATCAACTATATCACTTGGAGTGGGGAACGTGTACTCTGGAGATGGAACAAGGCCATAAGTCTCTTCATACATCCGGGATGCAGCGTAGCTATTTGGGGTGGTAATATCCTCCACTATTTTTTCCCCTATATTATAGGATGGAGTATTGTCATCCATTGGTTTCATTGGC
This sequence comes from Desulfocapsa sp., assembly GCA_021737265.1. GTDB lineage: Bacteria > Desulfobacterota > Desulfobulbia > Desulfobulbales > Desulfocapsaceae > Desulfocapsa. The sequence goes on from JAIPEF010000023.1 coordinate 16,516, forward strand.
AGTAAGATTTTTCTTTCCACACTTCTATTCACACCGAGCATCATGCTGCTTAGTATCGCATCCAATGCCTTGTAGTCATTATCGTAGACTGGAACCCTTCCAACACTTATTTCAGCATCCAGGTCGACACCACCGGTTGAGGCATGGTCGCAGGTTTCCCAGTTCTTCCAGAGAGATGCGTTTTTTTCAGTAACAACAGGGGGACCAGACAGGGTTGAATTATTATAATAACTGCCACTAAACCCATTAAGGACTCTACCATTCATCCTTGCAAAAATATGGCCGTGCCCTGTATTCTGATAGTATTCAACGCGAACGTCATGGTTGCCGGCAGCAAGGGATACGGTTGTTTCTTTATCTGATTCCCGCTGTGTCTGTGGCCAATGATCCAATATGAGAGTATCGTTTACAAATAGTCGTGCACCTTGCCATTGCCTTAGCTCGAAAAGGACGTCCTCTGATGCTGTTAAATTAATGGTGCCATTCCAGCGAGCAGAAAAATTATTTATATCAATGGATCCAGCTAGTGGTGTTTGTTCAATTTGATCCTGCCTCATCCATGGTGTTTCTCCATAAAAACCATCCCCATCAATATCCCAGTTGCCAGTAAGATCAGCATAGTACCAATCCGTTGAGTCGCCCCAGTAAGGAAGTGGGGCATTGCTTATGAAAGTGTTGTCACATTCTTCTGTCAGAGGATTTGTACCATCACACCCTCCGGCTCGCCCACCACGACCAGGTAAGGCATGCCAGATTTGTTTCATCGGGATATAGTTATCCTGGTGGTAATACGGATCATTCAACTCATCACCGATATCATGGGAGTACATTGGATCATCCGGGTCCGGATTTCCTATCAATAGAACATATTCAATTGCGGCTTTTCGATAATGTAAACGAAGCCATTGTCGTATTTTTTCAGCTCTTCTGTTTGGAAAAGCACCAGTGACCTGATTAAAATCATTTTCGGTGACAACCCTGACCGAGTGTCCCTGTTGTGTTTTAAAGTTTACAAAATTAATTAATTCGTCTGAGTTGTTTTTTATTTTTTCAGTTGTGATGATCACATAGCTAGATGGGGGAGCTAACTTATCCCATGGTAATGGAATGGTACCACCAGTATCATATGATATTGATACTCTAGCATTTATTATTAATTTGATTTTATTCAGTTGTGGGTTGTATTGGAATGGATTGTAAACAAGTCTAACCAAATTGATAAGCTCCCCATTTCCTATACCCCTTGTTGTTGGGGTAAGCATAGTGATAGGATTTTCAGGAAAGAAGGCATCTGTGTTGTATATGGACTCATCAAAATAAAGAGAACCTTTTTGGGGTATATAATTTAAATTGTAAATATCATCTTCTACGTCATATATACCAAATTGAGCTGGTTTTATTTTATACTCACCATCAATATTGATCTCGCCCACGTTGTCTACTTTAATTTGTATAGTGTCAAAATTTACATTTTCTGGAAGAGGTACTTCAATTATCTTGTAAGGAAGAATCGGATGCCCGGGGGTTGAAGTTGAATTGTGCTGTTCCATTGAAATTTCGTGATATTCTCCTGGTATTTCTATAATTTCATATTGGTCTGGTTTAAGCTCTAGTATTATTTGTTCAGCGAGTAATTCTGTACAACTAAATACCAAAATAGATGTGAAGGTGATCAAGGAAAATAAAGAAAAGGATCTGATGGATTTCATGTTAATATCTCCTTTTGTCAACGGGTGCGTTAGTCTTAATACTATTTTAGCAGTGAGAGAATTAGTAATCACTTATCAAACTATACAACCAGTGAATACCGTGATGATTCGGTAATCGAATGGTTGGCTCTCAACTGTAAGCTACCATCAAATCCTTCTGTAAACGGTTCTGGCAATTCACTTCTAACGGACCATGTCAGCAGATCTTGTTCAAAATATTTTCACGCATAAAGCTAGTGTCTTACTGCAACCCAACAAAAAGCCGGGTTGCCTCATATAAGTGGCAACCCGGCTGTCTCTAAAGACCCGTAGCTTTCCGTCCCTGCTTTTCAACAGGTTTGGCTTTATCTTTTGTTAGATGTCATTCTCACTCTAAATTGTATGTGAAGTGATTCCTTCATGTCAATGGAACAACGTAGTATCACCAGAAGTGGTGCAAGAAATAACCGATAGTAATTATAACCTGCCGTGTTCATAGCATATTAAGACCTTTGATATGGCAATCATTACAGCTTGCTAGATTTGTGGCAACACACTGCTATTCAGTAATTTTTTATTTTAAGGATAAACTGTGAGGCAGCACTGAATGAAAGAGCTATAATCATAATTATTTCATTTCAAGGTATATTAGGGAGAAGTATGGTTCTCAGTAATTGTGTTATCGCTGGTTACTGGAGCTATATTCATCATACCATTATTAAAAGAAAGGTTATTGATAACTAAGGACCTACTGACATACATTCCGTGATTAGCGTTATTGTAGACATTATTACCACTGATGATTGCACCATTACCACCCCATATACCTATGAAACCATTGTCAGCCACTGTGCACTCTTTCACTGCATGATTCCAACCGTTCAGACTAATACCATTATGTCCATTATTTAGCAGTCTCATGTTCAGCACTCTGTGATTCTTCCCATCAGTAGAATTTTCGTATACGGCATTTTTTCCAAAATTTGCGATCGTGCCGTTTCTGATCTCCACATTAGAGCGACCCTCTATCCGAACCCCATGATTTTCTCCAGAAGATTTACCAGGACCAGTAATGGTAAAGCCCAAAAGGTCTATGGTTACATCATTGGCGGCAACAATAATTCCATTGGAAGAAGCCTTAAGATTCTTGGTTATGCAATAGAAACCTGAAGCTGAAATAGTATAAGGAAGTGATACAATTTCCGTTCCAACAATCTTCCCAGATGTGTTCAGCGGCACCACTACAACCTTGTTTGCGGCCATAGTAGAAAAGGCAAATAACATCACAATTGCGGAGCATAAAATGGATAACATAATTTTCATAACACTCTCCTTGTTTACAAATTTTCATTTTATAAATTCTATGACAAAAAAGTCCCATAAGTCAAAATATTATCTGATTACGACCAATCTTCAGCCAGTGACGATTTTCTGGATCCCCGATAACGACACTCGGGGATGACTGTAAACTTGCAACTCTATGATAGAGTAACGCATCAGGGTGCTGCCCACGACTGTCATTCCCGAATTATTTTATCGGGCTCGTCCGGGGTGGTTTCAGTGAATCCAGCCTGTGGTATCTCTATATCAAGAGATGACAGCTATCTCTGAAAGCTGGCTGAGTTTCAGTGGTAATCAGAAAATATTATGCCTGTAATATTTTAGTTTATTCTCGAGAATTGAAGAGAAACAAAAAATTGCCAGTGGTAAGGTCAACCAGAGAGAGAAAAGTTAAAACTTGTTACGTATACGCCCTGATAAGGTGCCTGCATTATATATGTAGCAAATTTCCTAAATACTTTTATGTTGGAAAAACGGTGCTGAACCTCTTCGGCAGATATTAATGTTACTCTCGCATAAAGCGGGTACGAAAGCGGGTATATTGTTGAAATGAAAAAGCGTGTTCTTGTGCAACATGTTGATATCGCGCCAGTAGTATGCTTTCGTGTGGCTCCGACCTCCGCACCAGTAATTTAAAGGGTTTCAGGCTTTTTGGCTTGTGACCCTTTTTGTTTTTGTGGAGTGGTTACTGCCGGAACTTCAGCTTAAGAGCGTCCCTTGTGTTACATTAACCAAAAATCCCTGCAGGACATTTTATCCTGCAGGGATTTCTAGTTGCTGCACTATGCAGAAAACGTTTATTTCTGACGAGTTCCCATAATTGCAGGCAGGAACAAGTTCCATGGGAATCCACTATTGAAGGTAGCGGTGATATCGCGGGCCTGATCCATTGTTACAGTGCAAGGATCGATTCCGGTGCAACCATCACCTGACCACCCGGCGAACTTACTCTTTTCATCTGCAACCGCAGTCAGGATTACAGAAGTATCATGCAGAAAATCCGCACTGCAATCTGCCATACAATCAATACCGGCAGGATCGCTGGTCACTGTCCCGGAACCTGGACCAGAAAAAACAACACTCAAGGTGAAGGCAATGTCAAAATTCGCAGTAACATCAATATCCGTCATTACATTGGTATCGGTACGCGGGTTATTGGTTACTCTGTCACTCCAGTCAACAAAGCGATAACCGGTATCCGGCACTGCAGTAACTGCTGCCCCGGCTGAGCCGTGATTAACGGTCTGGGGAGTAGCGCCGGAAATACTGCCGTTAGAGCTGGCTGTATAGGTCAGTGTAAAGGTGTCAATGGCAAAATTCGCAGTAACATCAATATCCGCCGTTACGTTGGTATCAGTACGCGGGTTATTGCTTCCCCCGTCACTCCAGTCAACAAAGTGATAACCGGTTGCCGGCACTGCAGTAACTGCTGCGCCGGCTGTGCCGTAATTAACGGTCTGGGGAGTGGCGCCGGAAATACTGCCACCAGGGCCGGCTGTATAGGTCAGGGTAAAGGTGTCAATGACAAAATTCGCAGTAACATCAATATCCGCCGTTACGTTGGTATCAGTACGCGGGTTATCGCTTTCCCCGTCACTCCAGTCAACAAAGTGATAACCGGTTGCCGGCACTGCAGTAACTGCTGCGCCGGCTGCGCCGTAATTAACGGTCTGGGGAGTGGCGCCGGAAATACTGCCGTTAGAGCCGGCTGTATAGGTCAGTGTAAAGGTGTCAATGGCAAAATTCGCAGCAACATCAATATCCGCCGTTACGTTGGTATCAGTACGCGGGTTATCGCTTCCCTTGTCACTCCAGTCAACAAAGTGATAACCGGTTGCCGGCACTGCAGTAACTGCTGCGCCGGCTGCGCCGTAATTAACGGTCTGGGGAGTGGCGCCGGAAATACTGCCACCAGGGCCGGCTGTATAGGTCAGTGTAAAGGTGTCAATGGCAAAATTCGCAGCAACATCAATATCCGCCGTTACGTTGGTATCAGTACGCGGGTTATCGCTTCCCCCGTCACTCCAGTCAACAAAGTGATAACCGGTTGCCGGCACTGCAGTAACTGCTGTGCCGGCTGAGCCATGATTAACGGTCTGGGGAGTGTCGCCGGAAATACTGCCGCCAGGGCCAGCTGTATAGGTCAGGGTGTAGCCACCAGTGGCAAAATTCGCGGTAACATCAATATCCGCCGTTACGTTGGTATCAGTACGCGGGTTATTGCTTCCTCCGTCACTCCAGTCAACAAAGTGATAACCGGTTGCCGGCACTGCAGTAACTGCTGTGCCATTACCTCCAGAAGCAACTGCCTGGAATGTGTCACCTGTAATGCTGCCGTTCGCCCCGGCTGTATAGGTCAGCGTGAAGCTGAAAAAATTAGCAATCACTGTACAATCTGCAACAATAGCACCTGTGGTGTAATTCCAGGTGCCATCACCATTGTCCGAAAGTGTTCCTACGGGACACGTCCCCGTCACATCGAGTATATGATGACTGGTGTCCGGCGTAAGAGTAAAATCAGTGGTGGTGTTGTAGGCAATGTTCTCCACCTTTGTAGATGGGGAAATTGTGCCGTTACCGCTCACCGACGGAGTGACGTCGGAGAGAAGTTCCAGCATGGCAACACGGGCAGTTTGTCCATAGTGAATCCACGCCTCATGGGTATATCCAGCTACCACAAGCTGACCACCATTAAGAGCAATCCGACGAATATAATCGTGTTCAGCAGTGGGGTTATCATTTATGGTTACCGTATGGCTGAGCTCTTGTGATTTGAGCAGCGTACCTGTTTGACCATCCCGGTATTGAATATGTGCCCGGGAAGTGGCGTCTACGTTTATCTGGGCGCCAACAATATATATATTGTCTTGACTGTCTGTAACCATACCGTAAGCAACACCACTGGTATTCCCAATGTCCCAGGATTGTTCCCAAAGCCTTGTTGCCCCACCGCTGCCGTTACCATCCTTGGTATATTTTACGATGTACCAGTCGTTATCAGCAGTTGCCGCAGTTCCATTATTGATGTAGCCGGAGACAATGACATTATCCTCACTATCAAGAGTTACAAACTGGGCACTGTCAGAAAGTCCCTTATGATCATAGTCTTCCTCCCATAATACCTGCGTACCGTCAGCGGAATATTTTCGAACAAACCAGTTCCTGTGATCTACAGTTGCATCAACCGTGACATAACCTGCGACAATAAAATTTCCCTCGCTGTCTATTGCAAGAGACTCGATTCCATCATCCAGACCCATATAATCAAAAATCAGAGGGAAACCGGTTGACTCAACCCCGCTACTGTCAAATTTATGGACAAACCAGTCGTTGCCCACAGCAGAGGAGCTATCTTTGCCAAACCATCCGGCAGCATATACCTCACCGGCAGCATTGACAGCGACGCCATTGTATCCACCGTGTTGAGTTGCATTTGGAGTATACCGTTTCTCCCAAAGCATCTCCGATGTACCGGTAACGGTTTTCTTGTATTTAAGAAGGGCAGGAGCAGTCACGCGTAAACCACTATCATTTCTACCCGATCCTGCCAGATAGATGTCGCCATCCGCTTCAATAAATTGCCCATAAAAACGATCATGGGTATAATCACCCCACCCTGTAGTAGGGTATAAAATCCACTCAACAGGGGAATCCAAGGCAGCACCGTTCGCCGTATTATATCGAACCCCGACGGCAGTAGAGGAGTCAGGCTCGGATCTATGACCTGAAGCAAGCAATGAACCATCAGGATGAAAACCTATGCCCCAAAATATCCCACTGTGCCATCCTGCTGGTGAATAATAGGTACTGTTCCATTGCTCCGTGCCGATATCTGCATTAGCCGTTGTGAGCGCTGCCAATGTACATACTCCTGCCACCAGCATGGTGAGCATTCTTTTCCTTAATTGTTTCCTACGCATCATCCCTCCCTTGTTTTCTGCTCCAAGCAGTTATTTGTTCGATTAAGAAGCACCTCTATATCAACCATCTGATGACCTGAAACAGGTTGCCTTCATTTTTTCTTACTCCGGCAGAGAATTAATAATTGCCGGCAGAAACATCACCCATGGGAAATGATGGAACTGTGCAGTTACATTTTTGGCCTGATCCATTGTAATTGAGCAGGTCAGCTCGATACCTGTACAGTCTCCGCCCCATCCTTTGAATTTTGAACGGTTGTCAGGTGTCGCAGTCAAAACTATTGTCTGGTTACTGCCATACAGTTCGTTACAGTTGCCGGGACAATCGATACCGCCGATGTCGGAATTAACCGTACCCTGTCCGCTGCCGACAGTCTCAACCGTCAATGTATATGTATCGATGGCAAAAACGGCGTCAACATTACATCCGGCCGTAACAGCACCCGTGGTAGCCGTGTAGGTGTCTACAGTGTTGTCCGTGTTGGTATAGCTTAAACCGCAACCGGAGATGGATGCGACATGATACCCTTCATCGGCGCTGAACTGAAATGACATGGTAGCACCGTGGTTTACAATAACCGGGGTAGGGGTGGTTCTATCAAGGCTGCCATTGCCGCCGGTTACCGTTGCGGTTACCTGATAGGTGTCAATGACAAAAGCGGCGTCAACATTACATCCGGCCGTAACAGCACCCGTGGTAGCCGTGTAGGTGTCTACGGTGTTGTCGGTGTTGGTATAACTTAAACCGCAGCCGGAGATGGATGCCACATGATACCCTGCAACGGCGTTGAACTGAAATGACGCGGCAGCGCCATGGTTTACCATAACCGAGTCAGGGGTGGATGGATCAAGGCTGCCATTGCCGCCGGTTACCGTGGCGGTTACCTGATAGGTGTCAATGGCAAAGGTGGCGTCGACATTACATCCGGCCGTAACAGCACCCGTGGTAGCCGTGTAGGTGTCTACGGTGTTATCCGTGTTGGTATAGCTTAAATCGCAGCCGGAGATGGATGCGACATGATACCCTGCAACGGCGTTGAACTGAAATGACGCGGTAGCACCGTGGTTTACAATAACCGGGGTAGGGGTGGATGCATCAAGGTTGCCATTGCCGCCGGTTACCGTGGCGCTTACCTGGTAGGTGTCAATGGCAAAGGTGGCGTTGATGGTATGGGCAGCTGTTACATTGAAAAAAGTGTAGTCAGTCAATGCTCCCGCAGACACCTCATCAACCAGTACATCTTCTACATGATGGTCGAGATCAGGAGTGAAGGCGAAGGTCTGATTGCTCCCGTTGGAAACCGGCACAGCTCCGCTTGGACTTATAGAACCATTGCCCGTTGCTGTGGCTGTAATAATGTACGATGGTGGTTGATCATACATTCCAACATTATCAAAATAAATTTGATTTGTCCCTAGATTTCCAGCGGTTAAATGCAACTGGGTTGGATCCAGGGTAGGATGCATAGGGATATCCGTGCCTATCTGGACACCATCGATATAGACATTGTAGGTTCTGGCGGGAAGAGTATGCTCCAATGTGACCCGGTACCAGGTACCCATTGCATACGTACCCAATTCTATTTTGCTGCTGTCGACGCCGTTTTGCACGGCAGTTATTTTTCCATTACTATCAAATAAAATCGCGGAGATTCTCGTCCCCCATGTTCCTGAAGGGCTTCTCAAGCCAAAACGGCCAGGAAAAGAACCATTAACCGGTTGTATATAAGCGTCGATGACAAGGGTGGGCGGCAGGGATGCAGGCAAGGTCTTGATGTGCTCGGAAGCCCAACTCGATACCCCCTCAAGGCGAAACACCTTTGTGTCCGCTGTATCGTGACCCGTGGTCGTAATCACCTTCTGATTTGCAGTACCGGACCCATTATAAATCTGGGTAAATGAAGTTGGGTAACTATTTTCCGGGTAGATTTCAAAGTCTTCATAAAAGATAGAACTGAAGCGGTATTCAAAAGCACCGATATCGCAACCATCCCCCTGTGGCCTGGCTACTCCTCGCTGATCGATGCCGACGGCGCCGCCGGCGCAATCCCCGCTGTCAATGGCTGGGGAACCGGAAAACAGTGCATGAGTCTGGGTCGGCCCGCCGTTATTGGTTAATGAGCCCAGTAAGGGGTCGCTATTTTGTACATCACCTGTTTGAGTAAACCCGCAGGATGTGCTGCTTTCCAGATTATATCCGCTGGAGGTAACATTTCCGTTGCAATCCGTCCCTGATACTTGATTGGCCACGATGGTGTTGGATACCGTGACGTTTGCCGGGGAGCTGTCATTGTGAATACCGCCGGTGGCCAATGTTGCCGAGTTACCGATGATGGTGGAATTGGTGATGGCAGCTGTGCCCAGGATGACAATGCCGCCGCCATACCAACCCGCCGTGTTGCCGCTGATGGTGGAGTTGGTGACCGTGGTTGCGTTGGCATTGGAAATGCCGCCGCCACTCCTTGATGCCGTATTATCCTTGATGGTGGTGCCGGTTACGATGAGCGTTCCGGTATTGCCGGTATTGCGAATACCTCCACCATGCGTGGTCGTGTTACCGCTGACAGTGGAGTCGGCAACGGTCAAGGTGCCGACGTTGAGAATAGCACCGCCATTGTTGCTGTACACTGCCGAGTTCCCATTGCGCAGAGTGACACCGGAAATGGTGACAGCATTGGATCCGGGGATATGGAATATCCGATCCAGCGAGTTCCCGTCGATGATAGTGTTGTCGGCGCCCGCCCCTGCAATGGTTACGTTACGCAAAATGTCATAATCCCCTGCGGCGTTATCGTCGTCAGGGGCGGCTGATATCGCTGTAATGTATGTTCCCGCGGGAATATTTATAGTGTCGTCGGTTCCATACTCGTTTGGAGGAACACAATCTTCGTAGGTATTTGCTCCGTTATTGATGTTGAAGATCGCTTCGCGCAGTGAACAGCTGCTGTTTGTACCATCCAACACATCCAGCGCGTCAGCCGTTACGTTTATCGTCGCCGCCCAGGCGGACGAGGCGATGAAGAACAACACTGCCGCCGTGGCAAAAGCCGTCCTGATCCGGCAGAATGCAGGGAATTGGTAAGAATTTAACAAAATGAAAAAACGCTTTCCCCGGAGCGTCAAAGCTTCTGTCAACAAAAAAATCATCTATCGTCCTCCTTGCTGGCAGGCTTCTTGTGCAAGATGTAAGGAGCCTTTCGTGGTTACAAAACAGTTAAAATGATAACGACGCGCAAAAATATGATGCTTAGCTGGGTTAGAATCTTATTTGGGCAGCAGCCCGGGGCAGATTGACACCAATAGCCCCCACCCTTTTGTTGTCGTCCGGATTACATGTCTGGACTCCCAAACTTGAATGCTCTTCAATTAATAGCAGGTTAAAAAGGAGGTGAAATCACCCAAATGGGTGAATTTGAGGCGACCGGGAAAAATGAGGGCGAGAAAAAAAGGAAGGAAGCGAAGGCAAGGAAGGAGGGGATCACCGGAACCGTGCCAACACCCCGGCCAGCACCCGGTTGAAACCGGCCGGGTCTTCCATTTGCAAAAAGTGACCAGCGCCGGGAATCACGGTTTCCTGCACAAAGGGGGCGCACCGCTTGCGGGCCGAATCGGGAATCAGTGCGCCGTTGACGGCAGGGATAGGCACTTGCAGCTCCTCGAAAGCGGGACCGGGATCCCAGGCAAGCAGGTCGCGCCACACCGGCAGAGCCCAGGCCGGATCTGCGGCGGACATTTCACGGACCAGCCGTTCCTTGAGGAGCGCCGGGGTCGCAGCCGTGGCGGTTTGTTCCACCAGGGCGGCCATGGCAGTGGCAAAATCAGCTTCGAAGGGCGCGGCAACGGCTTGGATGGTTTCGGCGGAGAGGCCGCCGTAATCGATCACAAAGGTATCCACCAGCACCACGGCGGCAACCAGTTCTCCCAGTTGGCGCGCCGCCTCCAGCGCCACGGCGCCGCCCATGGAGTGACCGATCAGGATCAATCGTTCCGCTGCCGATTCCTTGGCCGCCGCCGCGATATCCAGGCCGAAGTTCGTCACGCTCCAGCATTGCCGGTCACCGGCGCTCGAGTTGCCGTGTCCGGGCAAATCAGGCGCCGCGACTTTATGCCGCTCTTCGAAAAAGGCAAGCTGCGGCTGCCAGTAGTCCCGGCGGCAAGTCCAGCCGTGAATGAACAGCAGCAGTGGCTCGCCTTGGCCGCGGCAATCGCAGGCCAGCTCCATTCCGTCATGGGAGCGCAAGGTACGGGAAGACTGGGAACAACCGGTTTTCCTGTTCATCGATTTACACCTCGATTTGGTTAAAATGGGTTCCGAGAATGCTCTTTTTCCCCATATCTGCGTTATTTTCAGAAAATCAATGCTCGCAATATCAACTATATGGCTGTGCTTGATTTTCTGGAAATGCCTTGATCTGAGAAAAAATACCTATTCTCGGACAACCCCCTAGCGCCGCCGGGCCGGACTGGTCAGCAATCGTTTCATCAGGTCTGCCCGGCTGTGGGTTCCGGTTTTGCAGAAGATGGCCTTGATATGCGAACGCACCGTGTGCAGGCTGATGGCGCAGCTTTTCGCCACCTCGGCGGAATCGGGAGTGTCAACCATTGCCACTGCCACCCGGGTTTCCGCCTCCGACAGTGGGTAGAGTTCGCGGAGCCGCTCATGATCAATCTCGACCCGGGCTTCGGGATCGTAAAAGTACACCGCGACATAACCTGCCGACGGGCCGATCAGCACCGGAACATCAGGATGCACCGATCTCACCAGCAACTGCAGGTCCGGAGCGCCGGGTCGCGGAACCGCCAGAGTGCCGCCGGAAGTAAGAAAGGTGCGGGTATCGGCTGCTGTCAGGCTTTGGCAGAGCAGTCTTTGCAGACGGCGATTTTGCAGCTCATCGGTGATCAGCAGCCGGCTGTTCCGCATTCCCAGCCAGGGACAATCGGCAACAAACTTCTCCACGCCGGGGCTGGAATAGGTGACCCGCAACGAGCGGTCCAGCAGCAGAAAAGGCAATGGCTCGCTGCCGGCGGCAATGGCTGTCGCTTCGCCCTGTGCCCGGGGATTTGCAAGCTGCCCGGCGATCAGAAAGGACTGCTGGATATGCGGCACGAGATTGTTGAGAAAGGCGGTTTCGGCCTCGGTGTAATATCCCTGACCGCGGGTGCGCTGGATCAGCATCTGCACCGAGGTGTCGGCGTCGCGATACACCGTGCCGCAGACCCCATGGTGAATATTTTGGGGGCGAGCCCAGTCATTGAAGAACTCGGTGCGGTAGAAGTTCGGCTGGGGGCAACTGAAATGCAGATAGGTCGAATAGAGGCGACCGGGAGGCATCATCCGAAGCTCGGGACGCCAGGGACAGGCGTTTACGTAATGTTCTACGTATTGGCGGTGATAGTTGTCGTCAATGTTCAGTTTGATGCTGAATGTGACGCGGTTTGCCTCTCGGTTCATCACCAGCAGTCTGGCGGAGCGCGAATTGGTAACCGCCACCAGTTCCCGGAGCAGACCGTGCCAGGCGTCAGGTTTGCCGACTGTCCTGTAAATGGACTCGATCAGGCGGCCCTGCTCCCGAATCGGTTTAACTTTAAGAGGTGCGTTGGTGGTTGACATGGGAGGCGAGGATCGTTGCGGGTGATAAGAAATGGTTTTTTTCGGGTGTGTGTTGGACGTTTGGTTGGGGTCGAACCAAACAATCTTGCTGATTTCTTCTCATCTTTCCCTCTCCGTCACCGGTTCCATGATTTGCAAGAACCCCGCATTTTCCGTTTTTTTTACCAAACCACACTAAATTTAATTCTATTCTACATGAGAAGATATTTCCAATCCTTTTTAAAACTTGCGACCAAACCTCTGTCGCGTGGACGAAAAGCCATGCCGGACTTTGCTAGGAGCGAAACGACGCGGCATGGAAGCAAGTGGAGCGAGACTCCGATCTCCTGACCTGAACCTATGAATACATATATTGCCAACCTGTTGAGATTGCATCACGTTGTTTTGTAGCAATTGGGGCCGAACCACGTTAGATGTTTGATTTTATGAAATAATATTGCTAGGGAATGGTCATTTTAGCTCTTGGAAGGCCCTTTTGGGTTGCGAAAAAGTACCTTTAAGAAAAGTATTTGTATTAATCACCCTTTAGGTTGAGAGACTCATTTGGTTTTGCTAACCTAAAATTGACCAGTAAATCGGTGCTGTGCTAACCGAATTTTGACCACCCCTGATCTTGTGGTTACTGGAGGCAAGCGGATACCCAGTTAAGCTAATTTTATTCTCCGTCTCCCCGCAGCAGATACAAACCACCAAGGATACTTAGTATCAGCCACAGGCCGTTTTGCACTGGGACTTTGGCAAAAAAAAAGGGGTCAGAGTCAAATTAAATCGTTATGCGGGCGGTTGCCCTTGGTTTGTCGCTGACGCGAAAGATTTAATTCAACTCTGACCCCTTTTACTTAAGGAAAACGTGGCCCTGCACCAGTCGCCGCTCACCGTGAACCTGAAAGGCTTTACAGCGAAATCGGCAAGCTGAAGGTGGAGCTCGACTGGTTGAAAAAAAAAGTCCGGGATCAGCCGTTAATGAATCGTCAATCCTGGATTGCTAAAGGGGAGACGGTGTCAGTGGTCAGACAATGCGTCCTGGCAGGTGTTTCCCGTGCCACGGTCTATGCGCAGCAAAAGCCGAGGCCGGT
>JAIPEF010000024.1 GCA_021737265.1 Desulfocapsa sp.
AAATAATAACTACAGATTGAGCATGGATGAAATTGAAATCAAGGTTCGCGTAGCGACCCGAAGGGCTTGACCTTTAATTCAATTTCATCCGTGCTATTTTACTTGTTTTACCCACAGATTCGTCTGAAGAACCAAAAAACAAAGTGATGGATATTGACCATGGAGAGGATGTTCTCTGGGGACAAGTTGAAGGAGAAGACGCTGATATTCCGGAGATTGTCACCATCAGATTGTCTGAAGACAGCCTCTCTTTCAACTGTGAATGCAGCGAAGTTTTTGCAAACGGAGTATGTCGTCATGTGATTGCCGTTCTCTGTAAATACGCCGACCAATACGGAGAAACAGATAAACTCCTCACTGCCACCGATGGTGCCATTAAAGATCGCATCAAACGCGGGCGCTCGGAGGTGGAGGTTGTGTGTCAGGGTGGCAAGGATCTCTGGTTTGGCAACTGGACTGCGGAATCTCTTGGGGGAGCATCCCATTATTCAAAAAAATATCGGGTAACCATCCGCAGTCTCCAACAGCGTGCCAATTACTGTACCTGCCCTGATTTTGCAACCAACCAGCTCGGTACCTGCAAACATATTGAAGCAGTTCTTCATAAAATCAGCAAGCACCCACAATTTGAAATCTTCCAGCAAGAACCTGCTCCATTTCCCTATGTGTATCTTGCCTGGGATGTGGATGATGCGCCACAGATCATGCTCCATCGACCAGCTGAGATGACGGATAAACAACATGATCTACTGAAGAACTTTTTCTCTGCCTCCGGTACCTTTACCGGCCGACTGCCTGAAGATTTTTTTCATTTTATGGATCTGGCGGATAACCGAAGAGATATCTATATTGGTGAAGATGCTGTGTCTTTTACACGACAAATCGCCACGGGTCTCAGTCATAAACAGCGATCTGTCGAAATCAAAAAGCAGATCCAGAGTAGTCGCCGGATTCCGGGAATAAAAGCCAGGCTGTATCCCTATCAGATAGAAGGTGTCTCCTTCCTTGCCGGAACCGGACGTGCACTTCTGGCTGATGATATGGGGCTGGGAAAAACCTTACAGGCCATCAGTGCTGCCGTCTGGCTGAAGGAACACGAGGGAATCAGGAAAATTCTTATTATCTGTCCAGCCTCTCTCAAACAGCAGTGGGCAAGGGAAATTGCAAAATTTACTGACCTTGAGACTCAGGTGATTCAGGGTGGCCCCGCCCAGCGTGGAGTTCAATATCGCAGGGATTGCAACTTTTTTGTGCTGAATTACGAACTGCTTTTACGTGATCTCACGATTATTAATGAGACCATCAGCCCGGATCTCATTATCCTTGATGAGGCACAGCGTATTAAAAACTGGCGTACCAAAATCGCCTCTGCTGTGAAACAGCTCTCTTCCCGCTACGCTTTCGTGCTTACCGGTACACCACTGGAAAACAGACTGGAGGATCTGTACAGTCTGATGCAGGTGGTTGATCCCAAAATTCTGGGGCCGCTCTGGCGCTATATGATAGATTTTCATATCACCGATAAACGGGATAAGGTACTTGGCTATCGTAATCTTTCCATGCTGCGTAAACGTTTGGAACCCGTGATGCTGCGCCGTGATCGACGAATTGTTAAAGATCAGCTCCCCGATAGAATCACCTCTCAAATCGATGTGCCGATGACAGAAAAGCAGGTGGAGCTGCATGGTTCTGCAATGCGTGCAGCCGGTCGTCTTGCCACCATCGCTAAGCGCCGCCCCTTAACGCTAAATGAACGAAACAAGTTAATGGCAGCTCTCCAGCAGGCTCGAATGGCCTGTGATGCCGCAGGCCTTGTTGATAAAGAGACAGAGGGTTCACCAAAGATCGATGAGCTTGAAAACATATTGCAAGAGGTGTGCCTGCAGTCTGGATTGAAAGTTGTCATTTTTTCCCAGTGGAGGATGATGACGGAAATGGTGGAGAGTAGACTGAGACAGATGGATATAGGCTATGTCTCTCTCCATGGAAGTGTGCCAACTGCAAAACGTGGCGATTTGATGGATGCTTTTCAAAACGATGACAGTATTCAGGTCTTTCTTTCCACTGATGCCGGAGGTCTTGGGCTCAATCTGCAATCGGGATCGGTGCTGGTTAATCTTGATGTTCCATGGAATCCTGCAATTCTTGAGCAGCGCAATGGCCGGATTCATCGTCTCGGCCAAACCAAAACGGTACAGCTCATTACCATGGTGGCCGCCGAGTCCTATGAAGAACACGTACTGTCTCTGGTTCACTCCAAACAGGATCTTTTTGATAATGTTATCGCAGAAGATGGTGATCAGGATGTGGTTGGTGTTTCCAAAAAGCTGCTGGAAACGCTGGTGGCTGATCTCCCAGGTGATTTCCATGGAGATACTCCCAAAAAACAAGAGGCAGATAAGGACGAGCCCACACTTGCAGAAACAGTTGCTGAGCTTGATTTCTCGGATGCAACACCGCAAACAGACGATACCAGGGAACAGGAACTCACTGCCTGCATAGAAGAGTTGCAAAAACAATTCGGCCTGCGCATCGAACGAATCCTTGGTGTGGATGGCGGGCTTCTCACGGTTCTCGACCAGGTAACAACGGAAGATGATCAGATTGCTGAAAATCTTTCTGGAACAATCCCGGTGGCAATGATCGATGCACGAACATTGGCAGGTCTTGCACGATTGGGCGGCGGATCACCGGTGGCTGAGCAACAGGTCCTATACAAAGATACGGGACAGGAGACAGCTGAACCTGCCGCATCAGGATTGCAGCTATTGGCTGCAGAGAAATTGAAAGCAGCCACTGTACTGCTTGGTCAGAATTGCACTGGTGTGGTGCTGGAATTACTGCTATCCGCACTCCTTGCCACAGCTTCTGCCCAAGCAAGACTCAAAAAAGTAGTTATGCCGCAAGATGCAGGGGTCTGGCTCTATTCCGAGGCTCTTCCCAAAGGTTTTCTGACACAGGACGATGCTGCATTGATTATGCGGACAATGGCCCTTGCTCAGTCACCATCCGTACCTGAAAATATGCTGAATGATCTTTGTCTGGATGTGGAATTGTTTATATCTGCTTAGCCCACATTTCTCATGAACATTTTGTTGAAAAGGTTTTAACAAGTTGAATTTATGTCGATTAGTTTAAACCTCCATGGAGGCATCTTTTTTACAAAATGTTCACTCCTGGGCCTCCCGAACATTATCCAGAGAAGCACCTGCTCTTTGCCAATAAAATTTTCCAGTATTCAGTACCTTCTACTTCCTCAACAACAACTAAAATACTATGAAAAAGTTTACTCTACCCGTCCTTCTCCTCGTCCTGACCCTAGGTGCATGTGCCGGAAAAGCCCCGGAACCAATAACGGTTCAGATTCCCAGCCGCCCAATCAACTATCTCCATGAGATTAAACCCATCCTCGACAAACGCTGCGCGGTCTGTCATTCCTGCTATAATTCGCCATGCCAGTTGAAGCTTAACTCCTACGAGGGCGTTGACCGTGGAGGAACCAAAAATGCCGTCTTCAACTCTACCCGCCTGACCACCATGGACCCGACCCGGCTCTTCATCGATGCCCAAACCACTGAGGAATGGCGAAAGAAGGATTTTCACACTGTCACTGAAAGCACCGCTGCAGAAGGGCTGAACAATTCACTCATGCTCCAGATTCTCTCCCACAAAATGAAACATCCGGAAACAAAAGGAGAAGAATACCGCTCTGAAGCGGATGACCTCACCTGCTCTGCCACAAGTATCGAACTGGACAAGTATCTTGAGAAACACCCTAATCGGGGTATGCCCTTTGGTTTTCCACCTCTTGAACAGGAAGAATTTGAGCTTATTGGTGGCTGGCTTGGGCAAGGGGCTAAGGGGCCATCAGTGACTGAACAGGAAAAGTTAACCACACCCTTGGCTGCTGATACTGCTGAAATCAAAAAATGGGAGGATGTTCTCAACAACCGGGCCCCCAAGTATGCTATGACCGCCAGGTATCTTTATGAGCATCTCTTCCTGGCCCATATCAAATTCGGCACCGATACCAACGAGTTTTACGAACTACTGCGCTCAAAGACCCCTCCAGGAAAGCCGATTGATCTCATTGATACGGTCCGCCCTTATGACGATCCAGAGGTGGAAACCTTTTATTACCGCTTTCGCAAAATCCACTCCACCATTGTTCACAAAACACACATGGTTTTTGATTTTGACGATGCCAAACTCAAGCGCTTCAAAGAGCTGTTCATAGAACCCGAATGGCTGCAGGAACCGCATCTGACCGACTACGACCCAAACGATAGCGCCAACCCTTTTATCTCATTTGAACAGATCCCTACCCGCTCCCGGTACCAGTTCCTCCTTGATAATGCCCACTATATAATCATGACCTTCATCCGCGGTCCGGTCTGCCGTGGTCAAGTTGCCCTGAACGTTATCCATGATCACTTCTGGGTCATGTTTCTCGATCCTGATCATGACTTGAGTGTGCGCTATCCCGCCTTTCTTCAACTGCAGAAAGACAACATGATCATGCCCATTGACAAGGGGAGCAGCTTTCCAGTCTATGATCTTATTGGCAACAAGTATGATAAGGCCGTTGACAGATACTACAAGGCGAGACAGGAATTCTACATGGCCCTGAATTACTCAGGCATGGACTATGATGCTATCTGGAAAGGAAACAGCGCTGCAGATACCCCATTGCTCACGGTCTACCGTCATTTTGACAGTGCCTCGGTTCATAAGGGTGTCCTTGGAGACCTGCCTCGAACCATGTGGGTCATGGATTATCCCCTGCTTGAGCGGATCTATTACGCCCTGGTAGCCGGCTTTGATGTCTACGGCACACTCGGTCATCAACTTGCAGTCCGTCTCTACATGGACAGCCTGCGGGAAGAGGGAGAGAGCTATTTCCTCAGTTTCATGCCGGAAGAGAAACGACAGGAGATGGTGGAATCCTGGTATCTGGGGGTATCCCCGGACAAGCTCGTCTATTGCGATGCAGGCATGCCTGGTAAAATCCAATACAAAACAGAAAACCCCAAGCATGAATTTATAGAGTATGTGGTCAATAAACATATCCTGCCGGAAACGGATATTCATTTCGACAAAATGAATTACCTGCCGCCTGGTGTTGAATACCCGTCGCTCCCGGAAAAATATGAAACCCTGGAAGATTATTTGCAGGCATTTCGTGCCGTCTCTAAACCAGGTACCGCTTTCTTTACCCTGGTGGATGACTTCAATGCCAATATAGTTTACATCCGTATTCGAAAAAATGATGGCGAAGATGTCGTCGTCTCAATGGTTATCAACCGCTGGCACGACAACGTCACATTTATGTTCGATGAAAAGAAATCCTTAAATCCCAAAAAGGATCAAGCCGACTTTCTAAAAGGCTTCCATGGCTCTTACCCGAACTACTTCCTTGACATCCACCAGGATGACCTTCCAGACTTTTTTGACCTTCTGGTCAACCTGGATACGTTAAGTGAATCCGAGAAAAACAAAAGGTTTTCCAAGTTCAGTGTCAACCGTGCCAATAAAGATTTCTGGAAGTATTACGACTGGTTCCAGGAGCGATTCATCAAAGAGGAACCCGTTCATTCCGGCCTCTTTGACCTGAACCGTTACTATTACAAGGCATTTCACATCCCACCTGAAGAATAACGAAATTGCGGTTATTCTTCTTTTAGACTAGTACAGCGTAAACCTTAATGTGCCGTTTTGGGTTCGTCCGTCATACCCGAGTGCTGGTATCGGGTATCCAGGAATTTAGCTACGCTCTGGATCCCCGATTACTCCCTCGAGGATGACTTCGATGAGAAGATATAAACCTTACAGTGTACTAGCGGCAGCTTCTTCAAAGCTGCCGCCAAGGGCCAGGTGAAGATTGACACGATTGATAAGGCGTTTGCCGGCAATATCGAGTTCTGCTATCTGAGACGCAATCCATTTGTTCTGCATGGTGAGGAGATCAAGCAATCCAATCTGACCAATCTCATACTGTTGCTTAGTCTGTTCATAGGCCAGGAGGTTCTCCAATACTTCAGTTCCCAGATAGTCCTCCCGTCTTAAGAGATACTCTTCTACGGCCAATCGCCTTTCCACTTCCTCAAAGGCATTCAGCGCAGTCTGAGCGTAGGCGGCGATGGCCTCCTTTTGCTCTGCAGTTGCCACTTCTATCTGTCCTTCAATTTCACTGCCGGTAAAGAGTGGTGCGAAATTACCGGAAGCAAGGCCTGCGATGGCATCATTTAAGCTATTAATGCCGATACCGAAGGAAAAGGTAAACCGTGGTAGATGAAGAAGTTTGGCGTCTTTCTGTTTGAAAAAAGCTGCAGCCACCTGATCCTCAGCTGCTACAAGATCGGGGCGGCGCTCAAGAATATCTGAATGTATACTTGCAGGAATCGGCGGAGGTACCGCTACCAGTTTGTCCGCAGCTTCAATGTCTGCGGAAGGATACTGCCCCAATAACAGTTCAAGATTCCATAAAGAATTTCCATGGGCTGTTAAAGCTTTTTGAGAAGCCTCCCTGGCAGATGCTACTGCCACTCTTGCCAGATGCGCATCCTGCTCAGTGCACTGGCCAATGCTGTATTTGGCCTCAGTAACTTCAAGTCCCTTCTCCTGAAGAGCAACTACCTCCTCGGCAAACTTATGTAACAGTTTACTGATGGTTACCATAAACCAGCCGTTGGCTGTCGCCGCAGCCAATGACTGTCTGGCAAACTGAAAATCGGCAACAGTTGCCGCAGCTTTCTCCTGCCCGCCATCAATACCAGACCTGACACGCCCCCATACATCGACTTCCCAGCTAACACCCAGCCCAACAGCATCGTCTCCTCCGTTGCTCCCTGTTCCCCTGTATTCAGCATCCTGATACCCAGCACCAAGAGCGACTGTGGGTTTGAGATCAACTTCCGTCTGCCGGGTGACACCATTTGCACGATCCACTTGAGCATCGGCAATTTTCAATCCGGAATTAGATGTTAAGACCTCGTCTATCAACGTATCCAGTACCGGATCATTAAAGCTCCTGAGCCAAGCATCATCTACTGGTCCAGACTCAGCCATGGCAGCAAAGTACTGAGGAGCACGCTCTTCCAGGACAGCACTCTTAATAGAAGTTACTGCTTCATCATGACTGGCAACCTGATTGCTGCAGCCATGAACAGAAAACAGCAAACTGCTGAAAAATATGGCCTGTGAAATGTACGCTCTTCTATAATTCTTTTTCATACTCTCGTCTCTCGCTAATGAAAATGAAGGAAATTGCGCCATCTTCATTCGCAGAAGCACTTTCCTGATGATCTGAACATGGTGTCAACGTTCACTGTAAACCGTTACAACCTTATCTCTGCCCATGGGGATAAAAAATTCGTTCATATCCTCCTCCATCGTTATTAAGACAGGAAGTTGTCCCTCAGGCAGCTGCCTGCTCAAAGAAAGCATCCCCCCTAAAACAAAGTACTTAATAATTCTGCCTTCCAAGGAAACCTCCTTAATGACCTGGGTCTTATAAAATTTAAACGCCTTCCTTGGTTTTTTACACTATTACATCATAAAAAAGATACGTTCGCAAAATTTTGACACAAGGCAATGTAATTTGATAACATTATTATCTGTTATATAAAATATTTTTCTACCTACTTTTACTCTCAACAATTGGGTATCATCTCTACTTGATGAGTAATTACTTCCAATCCCTTCACAATATTAAGTGAAGTATTTTTTTTACAAGGAGACCTCAATGAGTCCTGAAAATATACCTTCCGGTACCAGCCGGGAACGTATCAACAAACTTAAACGTGCTTTTGCCTATAACATATTCTACAGGCAGGGCGTTACCACCAGAACCGCGACATTAAATGATTACTACCTTGCTGTTTCCTACACACTACGGGACCGGATGCAGCATCTCTTTATCAACTCAGTTGAAGCCCTGCTTGAAAAAAATGCCAAGATTGTCTGCTACCTCTCTGCCGAATTCCTTATGGGCCCACACCTTCATAACAATCTTGTCAATCTCGGTCTATTTGATGATTTTGCCCAAGCTGCAGAGGAAAGCGGCCTCAACTTAAAAAAAATCATTGATCACGAAGAAGAACCCGGCCTTGGTAACGGAGGCCTGGGAAGACTTGCTGCCTGTTACCTGGACTCCCTTGCCTCCCTTCAGTTT
Organism: Desulfocapsa sp.; assembly: GCA_021737265.1. Taxonomy (GTDB): domain Bacteria; phylum Desulfobacterota; class Desulfobulbia; order Desulfobulbales; family Desulfocapsaceae; genus Desulfocapsa. The sequence continues at coordinate 8,174 of JAIPEF010000024.1, forward strand.
CCAGCCATCGGCTATGGCATTCGCTATGAGTACGGAATGTTTGACCAGGAGATCGTCAACGGTTGGCAGAAAGAACTGAGTGACCGCTGGCTGCACCCCGGTAATCCATGGGAGATCAAGAAACCGGATATGGCATGCGATGTGGGATTCGGTGGGCACACCGAGGTGTACCATGGAGAAAGGGGCAACAGGCGGATACGCTGGATTCCCGCACGGGTCATAACAGGAATCCCTTATGACACACCGGTTCCCGGTTATAAGGTCAACAATGTAAATTGCCTGCGCCTCTGGAGCGCTGAAGCCCATAAATCTTTTGACTTTGAAGATTTTAATACCGGCGACTACTACGGCGCAGTTGAAGATAAGATGGCTGCGGAAACCATCACCAAGGTCCTATATCCTAATGATGAACAATTCCAGGGCAAACGATTACGCTTGGAGCAGCAATACTTTTTTGTGTCCTGTTCCCTGCAGAATATGATTCGTATCCACCTCTGCAGCCACGAAAGTCTCGATAATTTTTTTGATGATTTTGCTATACAACTTAATGACACACACCCGGCAATCGCTGTTCCCGAGCTCATGCGACTGCTGGTAGATGAGCACCTCTATGGCTGGGAGAAGGCATGGGAAATCACCAGTCAAACACTGTGTTACACAAATCATACCCTCCTCCCAGAAGCCATGGAAAAATGGCAGATTGGCCTCTTTGACGACCTTTTTCCGAGACACCTGGAAATAATCTATGAAATCAATCGCCGCTTCCTCGAAGAAGTCCGACTGAAATATCCTGGAGATTGTGAACGATTGAGCAGGATGTCGATCATTGATGAATCCGGACCCAGGTATATCCGTATGGCAAACCTTGCCTGCATTGGTTCCAAGGCGATTAACGGGGTGGCGACCATGCACACCGAACTGCTACGCAAACATACCCTGGCCGACTGGAACACCATGTATCCCGGCAAAATCCGCAACGTCACCAATGGTGTTACCCCCAGACGCTGGATTGCTGTCAGTAACCCGCGGCTGACCAGTCTGATCACCGATTCTATTGGTGAAAAATGGCTCACCCATCTTGATGAGTTAAGAAATCTGGAACACCTTGCAGATGCCCCTGCCTTTCAGGAAGCCTGGGACACGGTCAAAAAAGAAAACAAAGAAGACTTTGCCGTTACGATACTCCAGCAACATGGTATCCTTGTGGACCCCAGTGCCATGTTTGATGTCCAGGTGAAGAGGATCCATGAATACAAACGTCAACATCTGAATGTGCTCCATATCATTACCCTCTACAACCAGATAAAGGCCAATCCGGACATCGACATGGTACCCCGCCTTTTTGTCTTTGGCGGCAAGGCGGCACCCGGCTATGTAATGGCCAAACTGATGATCAAACTAATCACTTCTGTGGCCAGGATCGTGAATAATGACCCCGATGTCCAGGACCGCCTCAAGGTCTATTTTATTGCCAACTACAATGTCAAGATCGGTCAATCCGTCTACCCCATGACCGACCTTTCCGAACAGATTTCCCTGGCCGGTAAAGAGGCCTCAGGCACCGGTAACATGAAATTCTCCATGAATGGTGCCTTGACCATTGGCACCCTTGATGGGGCCAATGTTGAGATACGCGAAGAGGTCGGGGCTGAAAACTTCTTTCTCTTTGGACTGGATGTTAATGAAGCCATGGAGCAACAGGCCACTGGTTATCATCCCATGGACTATTACCGCAACAACCCTGAACTGAAAGGAGCCATTGACCTGATTTCTTCCGGTCATTTTTCACATGGTGACCGCGAACTGTTCCGCCCCATTATCGACTCACTCCTTTATGGCGACCAGTATATGCTTCTTGCCGATTATCAAGAATATATTGACTGCCAGGACAGGGTCGGTAAAGTTTATCGCAATAAGACAACATGGACCAGGATGTCAATTTTAAATGCAGCCCGGATGGGAAAGTTTTCATCAGATCGCTCAATCCTTGATTACAGTAAGAAGATTTGGGATGTCAAGCCGTTCCCTATCGAGCTTAAATGGCAGAGACTCCCGGAAGACGGTGTCCTTTTCACACCCAGACAATTAAAAAAATTCGTGTAACTGCAATGAATACAGAAAACAAAGCGTGTGATTTTACAATATTCGGCGTGCTTGGCGACTTGTCCCGACGTAAACTGCTGCCCTCGATTTATCAACTGGACAAGGTCGGTCTGCTCCATTCTGATACCCGCATAATCGGAGTTGCCCGCCACGATATCAGTCAGGATGATTTTCGTGATCAGATGAGGGAGGCCCTTGAGACCTTTGTCAAAGAAGATCTGGACCTGGAAGCAGCAGATAGATTACTGGCGCGGATGCGTTACATCCTCATCAATATTGACAGGCCGGATGAATATATGCGTCTGGCTGAGGCCATTGATCAGGAAAAACGGGTGCTGGTCAACTATTTTTCAGTTGCCCCCTTTCTCTTTGATGATATCTGCAAGGGTCTTGCCCATGCCGGTATGGTAACCCCTGAAACCCGAGTAGTTCTCGAAAAACCCATAGGCCATGATCTCCTGTCATCACAGGAAATCAATGATACCGTGGCCCGGGTGTTTATCGAAGACCAGGTGTACCGTATCGACCACTACCTCGGCAAAGAAACGGTGATGAATCTCCTGGCATTACGCTTTGCCAATTCCATATTTACCACCAACTGGGATCATAATACCATTGATCACGTTCAGATAACCGTAGCCGAAGAAGTGGGTATTGAAGGACGCTGGGGCTATTTTGACAACTCCGGTCAGTTGCGGGATATGGTCCAAAACCACCTGATGCAGATCCTTGCTCTGGTTGCCATGGAGCCTCCGGTGAACATGGATGGCGACTCCATTCGCAATGAAAAACTCAAGGTTTTAAAAGCACTGCGCCCCATTGCTGCTGATACGGTACATGAAAAAACCGTCCGTGGCCAGTATGGTCCCGGCTTTATCAGGGGTAAGGCTGTTCCCGGCTACCACGAAGAAGAAGACGGGAATTCCACTTCAGAGACAGAAAGTTTTGTTGCCCTTCGGGTGGACATTGATAACTGGCGATGGGCCGATGTTCCCTTTTATTTGCGAACCGGTAAGCGCATGACCAGCAAACGCTCAGAAGTGGTTATCTATTTTAAACGCTTACCTCACAATATTTTTAAGGACAGTTACAAAAATCTTCCCCAAAATAAGCTTATAATCCGTCTCCAACCCAATGAAGGGGTAGAAATTGAAATGCTAAACAAAGAACCCGGGATCGGCAAAGGTATCAAACTGCAAAAAACTATGCTTGATCTCAGTTTTTCAGAGGCCTTTAATGGTGAACGGGTAGCCGATGCCTATGAACGGCTGATTCTGGAAACCATGATTGGCAACCAGTCTCTCTTTATCCGGAGGGATGAAGTTGAACGCGCATGGACATGGATTGATTCCATCCAGCAGGCATGGGCCGATTCCAATGAACCTCCCAAGTCCTATCCTGCGGGCACCTGGGGACCTGTTTCTTCTGTTGCGCTTCTCGCCCGTGATGGCCGGGAATGGGAAGAATGATTAGATGATAAAGAAAAAATGAAAAACTACCCCATAACTCTTGTTACAATATCTTCCGTTGTCTTTATTAGTCTTACACTTCTATGGCCGGCTGCTTCTTTTGCCAACAATGAAGAGACAGTTATAGCTGAACCTTTAGAGTCAGACAGAGAACCTAACAAACTGTCTCTTCTGGAAACAGTCACAATAGACTCCCAGGAATATATTATTCCCGAATCATGGCAGGACCGTAAACTTGGTCCCCTTCCCCTTGCCCAGTCGCCACTGGTTATGGTGCCCCCTGAGTTTGTCAAAAACAATGGTCATATCTATCTGCTGCCGGAGGCCCGTGACACCTTTCAGAAAATGGCTGAGACGGCCAAAAAGGCTGGCATAGCAATGATTATCGACTCCGGATATCGGAGCGTCAGGTATCAGAAGAAGATATACAGACGATTAATGGACAAAGGCAAGACCTTTGCCGAAGTAGCACGTTACGTGGCCCCTCCCGGATACTCTGAACACATGCTTGGCCTGGCTGTTGATTTTGTCCCTAGTAACTGGCACTTTGTGGATAACCCTGTCTATCAGTGGTTAAAAGAGCACGGCAGCACATTCGGCTTTAACGAAAGCTATCCGGAAATCAGCTCCGACAACAGGCCATGGGAACCATCGCACTGGATATTCCGCCCCACCATAAGCCCACTACAGACTGCCAGGAAATTCAAATGAAAAAACTCACCACACCAAAAATCGATCGCTGTATTGGCTGTCACTCCTGTTCGCTGGCCTGTGCACGCCTGGTTCATAAACAGATCTCCTGGGATACAGCAGGTATCAGGATTAAATCCTCCGGAGGCCTAACCACCGGATTTACGGCAGATCATTGCCTGGCCTGCGACCCGGCACCATGTGCCGCTATCTGCCCCACCGGCGCCTTTTCCCAGCGCAAAGGTGGCGGCGTCATTGTGAAAAAGAAACTCTGCATCAACTGCGGCGACTGCATCACTGCCTGTCCCATTGATGCCATTTTTCAGGATCCTGCAGGTGCTGTCTTTGTTTGTATCCACTGCGGTCGCTGTGTTGATTTCTGTCCACACAACTGCCTGCAAATGGAAGAGATCCATGGAACCACTGAAGAGGAGGCCTCGGCATGATACGCGATCATTTCAGAGTTCTTGTGGTTAACCTCTCAACGGGAAAAGGAAAAATAGCTGAACTGGACGGTCGCAACAGCGAGGTCGGAGGCAGTGGTCTTGCTGCCCTTCTTTTCAATAAATATGGTCAACGCGATCTTCCATGGAATGATCCACAACAACCGGTCATCTTTGCCATCGGCCCATTGACCGGATACTACCCGCTGATGAGCAAGACGGTCTGCAGCTTTAAATCCCCCTACCATGATCAGTACACTGAAAGCCATGGCGGAGGCCGATCTGCCCTCGCACTCTTTTTCGCCAACCTTGATGCTCTGGTTATAGTTGGCCGCTCCCAGCGCCTCTGCGCTCTCACAGTGAGTTCAAGATCCCTTGCAATAAAAGACGTTGATTTTATGAAGGGCATGGATGTGGATGAGAGTGGTAAGCTCTTACGGAAAATGTCCCCGGGTTCCGGCCATCGAACCATCCTCCGTATTGGTCCTGCTGGAGAATCCGGTGCTGCCATGTCCTGCATCAACGTAGACACCTACCGTCATTTCGGCAGACTAGGTGGTGGAGGGGCACTTGGTGCTAAAAATCTCAAAGGCATTGTCATTCATGGCGATGCAATCTTTTCCCAGCCTGACAATAAAGAGTACAGCAAAATTTTTGCAGAGGTCTATCAACAGATCACGGCTACGGATATGATGAAAAAATATCATAACCTTGGTACTCCGGCCAATCTTCAGGGTCTCAATAACATCCAGTCCCTTCCCTGGAGGAACCTGCAGACTACAAGCGATCCTGCCATTGACAAAATCAATGGTGAGCGCTTTGCCACAGATACCCTGCTTCGCAATTCTGCCTGTTCAGGTTGTCCTGTCGGCTGTATACATGTGGGCTGCGTACGGGAGATGTTCGATGCAAATCATCGCTACACATTCAAGCAGGTTGCCTACGACTACGAACCCATATTTTCACTGGGTACCATGTTGGGGATTACTGAACCACGTTCGGTACTCAATATTCTTGATGTGATGGAAAAAACAGGCCTTGATGCCATGTCCGGTGGCGTTGCCCTGGCGTGGGCCACGGAGGCCACTGAAAACAAACTAATCTCCGAGAAAGAGACAGGGGTCGCCCTTTCTTTTGGCGATGCAGCAGCGTATCAACAGGCGACAGAACTCCTTGCAACCGGTGCCAATGACTTTTACCGTCTTCTTGGCCAGGGAAGTCTGAAAGCCGCAGCAGAATACGGCGGCAGTGATTTTGCCTGTGTCCTGGGTCAGGAGATGGCCGGTTATGCCACCGGCGAGGTCTTTTTTGCTGCCCAATCCCTTGGTTTCAGGCATTCTCACCTCGATAGCGGCGGCTATTCCTTCGATCAGAAACATTCAGATCAGGATGTTTCCGGTGCCATTGATTTTCTGATCAAAGACGAGGCCGGCCGTGCCTTTATGACATCCATGGTTTCCTGCCTCTTTGCCCGCGGTGTCTATAAAAATGATATACTGGCAGAGTGCCTCCAGGCCGTTGGTTATTCAGATCTTGCCGCCACCATTGACACAGCCGGGGCTCACATCCAGAAGCTCCGGTGGCAGACCCGCATTGCCACCGGATTTGCTCCCGAGTATATTACTATCCCCAAACGTTTTTTTAAAATTACTACCTGGAAAGGCGCCATTGATCCCGTCTATCTCAACACCTTAAAGGATCAATACGGTCAGGCAATTCTGCGGCTTGCCGGAGAGTGAAGATGGGAGCAAAAGTCGAACAGTATGTTTTCCAGGATCGCGAACTTCTCACCACTGCTCTGGCAGATCAGATTGCATCCCTGCTTACTGCCGGAATAATAAAAAATGGTGTCGCCAGCCTTGCCGTTTCCGGAGGCTCCACCCCTGTACCATTATTTGAGCGACTCTCAAGCCTTCCCCTGCCATGGGAAAATGTACAGATCACCCTGGTTGATGAACGCTGGGTTGCCCCCACTGCAGATGATTCCAATGAGCGGCTGGTACGAACCCACCTCCTGAAGAACAGGGCCGCTCCTGCCGTCTTTACAGGCATGAAAAATCCGGCGGCAACTGCTGAGGCCGGCGAAGAAGAATGTGAACAGCAGTTTACAAAAATTTCCCGCCCCTTTGATGTCCTCATTCTTGGGATGGGAAATGATGGGCATACTGCATCGCTTTTTCCGGGGGCCAAAAAACTCTCCAGGGCCACAGATATGAACTCCGGCAGGATCTGCATGGGAATCGCTCCCCTTGCAGCTCCCCATGAACGGATGACCCTCACCCTGCCGGCAATTCTTCACTCCAGTAACATTATTCTCCACATCACCGGACAGGACAAAAAAGATGTCCTGAATCACGCTCTCGCTGAAGGACCAATGACCGAAATGCCGATCCGTTATATCCTGCGACAACAACAAAGCCCGCTCAGTATCTATTGGGCGGAATAATGGAGATCCAGTATGCACAAAACCGTTAAGAAGGTCACTGACCGTATCATAGAACGCAGTAAACCTCACCGACAGAAATACCTGCAGCGGATGGCTATGGCAAAAGGTGAAGGAGTGTTTCGCAATAAGCTTCCCTGCTCCAACCTGGCACACGACCTTGCCGGCTGCGTAGGCAGTTGTCGAAAATCCCTCCTTGATGAAAATGTACCAAATATAGGGATCATCTCCTCTTACAACGACATGCTCTCTGCCCATCAACCCTATGGTGCGTACCCTGAAATCCTGAAAAAAGCTATTGCCGAAGCTGGTGGAAACGCGCAATTTGCTGCAGGTGTGCCCGCCATGTGCGATGGTGTCACCCAGGGCGAACCAGGGATGGACATGAGTCTTATGAGTCGTGATGTCATTGCCATGTCAACGGTCATTGGCCTCTCCCACAACGTCTTTGATGGAGCACTTCTCCTGGGTATCTGTGATAAAATCCTCCCCGGATTGCTTATGGGTGGCTTGCAGTTTGGCCACTTACCCATGATCCTGGTTCCGGGAGGTCCAATGACTTCAGGAATTAGCAATAAAGAGAAGAATAAAGCACGGGAACGTTTTGCCAAAGAGGAGATCGGCCATGATGAGTTGCTGTTGTCTGAAGTAAAGGCCTATCATAGCCCCGGCACCTGCACCTTCTACGGCACTGCAAACTCCAATCAGCTCATGGCTGAAATGCTGGGTATGCATCTCCCCGGCAGCTCATTTGTCAATGCAGGGACAAAACTCCGTGATGCCTTGTCGCGTTCTGCTGCCAGAAGAATTACCGCCGTGACTCACCTGGGTGATGAGTATACCCCCCTGGCCCAGATCATCAGCGAGAAATCCATAGTCAATGCCATGGTTGGCCTTATGGCCACAGGTGGATCAACCAATGAAACTATTCATCTGGTAGCTATTGCTCGGGCAGCCGGAATCCGCATCGACTGGAACGACTTTGCAGAACTTTCGAACATCACTCCCCTTCTTGTTCGCATCTATCCCAACGGTTCTGGAGACATCAATTCTTTTCAGCATGCAGGAGGTATGGCACTGCTCATAAAAGAGTTGATGGAAGGTGGTTTCCTGAACGAAGATGTGCAGACCGTTGTTGGTCCGGGATTTGAGCAATACACACAGGAGCCGGTACTGGAAGGAGGTCAATTAAGCTGGCAGGAAGGTCCTGGTCAGACTGGAGATTCCACCATAATCTCCACTGTGAAAAACCCCTTTGAAGTACAAGGTGGAATTAAAGTGCTGTCCGGCAACCTTGGCCGGGCAATCATGAAGATTTCAGCCCTGGCCGATGGTGAAAAAACCTATGTTCAGGCACCAGCCATGGTCTTCAACTCTCAGCGGGAATTGGAAAATGCCTTCCAGGAAGACAGGTTAAACCGTGATCTGGTGGCAGTAGTGCGCTTTCAGGGTCCTCGCGCCAATGGAATGCCTGAGCTCCATAAACTGATCACTTATCTCTCAATTATCATGGACAGGGGCCACAAGGTCGGCCTTGTCACTGATGGCCGCCTGTCGGGTGCCTCGGGGAAGGTCCCCTTTGCCATCCACTGCACCCCGGAAGCAGTAACCGGTGGCCTGCTTGGCAAAGTTGAGGATGGTGATATTATCCTCATGGATGCCCATAACAGTATTCTGGAATTACAAGTTGATGCACAGACACTGGCAGAACGGCAGGCTGACACCCCAGACCTTGACTCCAGACGTCATGGTCTGGGCCGACAAATTTTTGCTCCACTGCGCAAAAATCTGCTTGGCGCTGAAGAAGGGGCTACTTCCATTTTTACCTATACTGATGAAACGTAAATGTTCAACCCGCACACCTCGGACAGGATACTCCTATGACACATAATAGAACCTGGAAAATGACACCTCTGGAACTCTTCAAAACCGGACCTGTTATCCCGGTGCTGGTGATTGAGAAGTTAGAACACGCAGTTCCCCTTGCAAAGGCACTCCTTGCAGGTGGAGTGAGAGTTCTGGAAATTACCCTGCGTACTTATGTCGCCCTTGAAGCGATCAGAATAATAGCTGAAGAAGTTCCGGATGCCATTGTCGGTGCCGGCACCGTGACCACTAATTCTGACTTGCTGGCTGTCGAAAAAGCTGGAGGAATCTTTGCCATAAGCCCTGGTCTTACACCAACACTCTTACGGGACGCGAGCCAGGGTACTATAACACTCATCCCCGGCATTTCCACCGCCTCTGAACTGATGCTTGGCATGGAGATGGGCTTTAGTGAATTCAAATTCTTTCCGGCCGCTGCTGCAGGGGGCATAAAAATGCTCAAATCCCTCGGCGGTCCATTTCCGCAGGTCACTTTTTGTCCCACGGGTGGCATTTCATCCCAAAATTATAAGGAGTACCTGGCACTGAAAAATGTTGCCTGTGTTGGAGGCTCATGGCTTGCCCCAAAAGATGCAGTTGACATGGGTGACTGGCAGAGGATAACTGATCTTGCCGGCGCCGCCGTTGCCTGACCAGACAAACAAATGATTAAAAACAAGCTGAAATTCAGAGGTGCATACGGTTATTAATCCTTGACTTGCAACCCTGCATAATAGTACTAAATATTATATCGCTATTTGCAAACCACGACCACGACCAAGAACCATAACTTCTCATAATGAGGGGGAGGGGAAAAATGCTGAGGACAACGCTGGTTTTACTTTTTAGTTTGTTAATTACTACTTCTGCGCTGGCAGGTGACCGTGCAAGAGGCGGAGGCGATTTCCGTTTTGAGGACAACACCACTCGTCCTGGAATAGGCGGAGGCGGTTTCCGTTTTGAGGACAACACCACTCATCCTGGTGGAGATTATAAGAATTTAGGAACCGCTGATGTTCATCAATGCGCGCAACAGTGTGCCAGAGAGCCGCAATGTCTTTCCTTTTCTTATGATAAGGTTAAACAAATGTGCTGGCTGAAAAACAGTGTCCCCCCAATAGAGCATAACAAGGATATTATCTCTGGTGTAAAAAACCCTGAGAATATAGGTCAAAGGGGGGATCAATATGGTGAGGGCAACGCTCTGGGCATGTTTCATGTTGCCCAGAACACCACTCTCCCCGGCAGTGATTACACCCATTTTGATTCTGACAACGTTAACCAGTGTGCCCAACAATGTGCCATGGAACCACGCTGTCGCGCATTTGCCTATGACAACGTCAAGAGAACCTGCTGGTTAAAAGACAGAGTCCCACAAGTGGAGTATAACAGTGACATCACCGCTGGTATAAAAAAATAGATATCAGCACCAACCATACCCGGGATGGCCAAAGAACCAAGCCACCCCGGGTTGAACTGGTTTCAGTTTGAGCACTAACTGAACGTGATCAGCCATACCTCCAATTTCCAGGAGAATCCCCCCTTCGCCCTTTACAATTCCACCTATATCTCGATGCAATTCAGGGCCAATTCCAGCAACAATATCAGATTGACGAATTTTTGTGCTGAAAACAATGTGGTACAGAAGATTTGATAACGTGCTTCCCATAAATACGACGCCATCAAATAACACTGTCCCTTCAGGACAGGTGATGAGGTGGATTCAAGACCGGTGGCTCACGCACACCGGCTATAATACCTGACCCCTTCGGGGCCTCCGACACACATACCTGCGGATGAGCAACTTATGGGTAAAGAGCAGTCCTAGTAAACTGTAAGGCTTATATCTTCTCATCGAAGTCATCCCCGAGGGAGTAATCGGGGATCCAGAGCGTAGCTAAATTCCTGGATACCCGATAACAGCACTCGGGTATGACGGACGAACCATTAAGGTTTACGCTGTACTGGCTCGCATCATGAATCCTTGTTTTCCATGGCCATCGATCTTCATTTCCTGAAATGGATGAGTAGTGTACTCAGCTGGCCTCTCCAAATATTTACAGTCTTCTTGTTTTTTCATTTTGGATTCCAGCCAGGAAACCATATAATAAAAAAAACAGGATGTTAAAAATGTCCTTTCCCATCATAACCCTCAAAAAGGAGATTGATCATGGCGAGCGTTTACAAAATTATAGAGATCGTTGGTGTCAGCAAAAAATCCTGGGAAGATGCAGCTGCCAGTGCAGTGGCAACTACTGGTAATAATCTGAAAGATCTACGAATTGCCGAAGTAGTCAAAATGGATATGCAAATAGACAAGGGAAAAGTTGTAGCCTATCGAACTCGGATTGCAGTCTCTTTCAAGTACAAAGAAAAAAAATAACCATACCGACTGGAACCCCATCAAGCCATCCTGTCTGATGCAATCCTGCCTCAGACAGGATGGCACTCCCCCAACATACTTTTAGCTGATTACCACCAATCTTCAGCCAGAAATGATTTTCTGGATCCCCGATAACGACACTCGGGGATGACGTGAACATGCAACTCAATGATATCACAACTCAACAGAGTGCTGCCCACGACTGTCATTCCCGAATTCTTTTATCGGGAATCCAGCCTGAAATATCACCTTTATCAAGAGATGACACCTATCTCTGAAAGCTGGCTGAGTTTCAGTGGTAATCACATACTTTTATAAAGCGGCGAAGATTGTTCAAGGTTCAATGGGCAGGACACGCCAACCCTCTGTTTCGGTAAATTCACGGGCGGCAAAACACCAGACCACCACCTTTTTACCTGACCAGTAATCACCCTTTCGCTGGGCTTTCCTATATAAACTGAGCCTGGCAGGTGTTGCCCCGGATCCTCTTACCCCTATTACATCAACAGCTCTGGCCAGAGTATATGCAAGCTGATCAGAGATACCTGCTCCCATGGCATGCATATCTTTTCCATCGTGAAACACCAGCACATGGCTATCGCCGAGAACTAAAACCGGACTTGATGGATCAGCTTCCGGCGAACGGCCGGAGTCATCCATAATTTTCCGAACAGGGAGTGTTTCTTTCTCTTGCTGATCGTCACCAAGCATTACCCGTAAATCACCTGTAATCTGAATATCCTGCCATTTTTCAGTGTACTTTTTACTGCCGGCCGGCATCAGCTCAGCAATTTTTTCTGCTATCAGATTTGCAGCCACAGTGGTGCCATAGCCGGACCAGTGGCTGTCCGTTTGACAAAACAGTTCCTGTTCCTGATTTCTTTTCTGCTTTTCAAACTCGGCCCGCAGGTCAAGAACCTGGACTCCCTTCTTGCGAAGGAACGTATAATATTGATCAAGGCTTGCTCCCCATTCAGGCTTTGTCTTACTGTCAGGAACATACTCCGTATAGATTAATGCCTTGGGAGGAACCGGGACCAGAAGCAAACTGACATTTTTTTCGGCAAGGGCCTGGTGAAAGGCGAGAATTGCCGGAGTTGGATCTTTCGCATCATCACGCTGAGCACGACTTACCGTCTTGGCAAACTCACCCCAGAAGGGACCGCTATCCAGAAAGCGCAATTCCTGCTCAAGAAAGAGCCAGCCAGTTTTACCGACAACCACCTGGGGGGTGGATTGAGCAATGGGCAGCGATACCCGGATCACAACAGATATACTTAAAAATAAGATCGTATAGATGTAACGCCTCCTCTTCCATCGTGTGTTCATGTCATTTCTCCTGCCATTCACCCCAAAGGGGTTCCTGGAGCTGCAGTTCCAGTTCATTTAATTCGCTTCTATTGAGGCCGTCAAGTTCATCGGCAACATCACTCCAGTTGCTCACAGTCAGCTCCAGTTCATCACCAGGCCGTATTCGTGCGGCAGAGGTCCAGATATTATCCGTCATGCTCCGCAAGAATACCACAGCCTGGGAAAATGAATCACTTTTATCGCCATCTGCTATGTCAACAAGGTGGACAGATACGACATGATCACGATAAGGAACACTGCCCGGACGGGGTACTGGAGATATTTCCCGGACGGTGCCACGGACCTTCATTCGCCTGCCTGGGGCAATACTCAAAAAGTTTGAAGGAGGCAGGTCTTTTAACTGAAAGGGAATAGGCCGCCAGTCACCGAATGCTAATTCACGAGTGGCAAACTGGTAGACCACAACTTTTTTTTCTGCCAGACGATCGCGTCCCCTGGCCAATTCCTTTGCTAAGAGCTGACGGGTGATAAAGGCCCCCTGATCATTACGGACAATACGATCAACTGGCCGCTGCAGTAAATGGCTCAGATGTTCTACCAAACCGGCAGATTCCCCCCAGCCCATGGCATCAAGGGAATAAATATTACTGAAACTGTCTCCGAGTACAAGTACTTCAGCATCAGCGCTCGCGTGCCAGAGTGAACCATCTGGTAGCAGTACGCGTTCAGTGATAGCGGTTTCGGCCGGATAGGGGTTCCATGTTGCAGGCAAATCCAGCATGGAAGTAATATCACCCTGATTACTGACCGGAAACTTTTTCTTCTCTGTGGCAATGCGACCATCACTCTTCAACACCAGATTGTTACTCAATTCGGCCGATAACTGACGGGCCACCCATTGCATGGCAGAAGGTGTCCAATGGGTGTCGGTTTGAAGAAACGCAGGTTGCTGATGTGTTAACTGGTATTCCATTATCCATTCGGCCACATCGGCCACCCACACATCCGCCTCTTGGAGTTTATCAAGAAAAAGCAGATAAGAAGGATTTCGCACCAGGTGACCAGCAGAAAATCGTGATGTGAATTTATCAGGTAAAATCTCTGGTTTTACTGGAACGGGAACAAGCAGAAGTTTAATCCCCCTGGCCGCCAGCTGTTGGTGAAAATCAATAATGGCTGGTACAGGATTTGGCTGGAGTGGTGTTTCCCACTCAGCGGCAACTGTTGCTTGTTTCTGTAACTGGTACTCATCTAAAAATCCCGGACCGGATACGGAGTCTACATCAATTCGATAAAAGAGCCAGGATTGCGGAGCAGGATAGGCTTTTTCGTTGCCCACTCCGACCATAAGCAATATCCTTTGTGCCCATGGTCTCATCCATGAGGCCATGGTACCCTGCTCTTCGATATCCTCTTCGGTTTGCTGTATTCGTTCAAGCAGACGTCTATTGGCCGCAATCCATGTAGGGAAACTGAAGGGATCTTCGCTGACATCCCGGATTATTGCAGGAACATCTTCCAGCACTGCCAGTGAACGAAAAGAAGTTGATTTCTGTTCTGTCTGCTGCCTCCACTCCCCAAAGTGGTCAACCGCTAACACTGCAAAAAGAAGCAGGAGCCAGATTCCTACAAACCATGATGCTGCAGGATAACGAATATCTGTTGCTCCGACTTCATCACGGGCCTGCTGCACTCTGGATATCTTTATGGAAGATGTCTGTGTCATGTTCAGAAAATAAAGTAAATGAAAGGGTTATAGGCCTGGGCACTGAGGAGCATGACGGAGAGAACAAACAGCAGCATGCAGATAATCAGTTTTTGAGCTGTGAGTTTCCTGGTCCAATCCCAGGTCTGGGGCCCTCCCCAGACGATCCCGGCGGAAAAAAGCATCATGACAACATAAAAGGGCTGATAGATTACCCCCGCCACCAGCTGAGATCCTGTTGCCTGGCCGCCGCCACAACCAAACATGGACAACAGATACTGCACAGAGTGAGACAGGGTTTCACCCCGAAAAAAAACCCAGGTAAGCAACAGCAGGAGGAAGGTACATCCCACCTGGAGGACACGGGGAAAGGCACGATAGAAGCTGCTTTTCCCGGCCACCCGCTCCAGCATCAGGAATAAACCGTGGAGACCGCCCCATACAACAAAATTCCAGGAAGCTCCATGCCATAGCCCTCCAAGGAGCATAACCGTCATCAGGTTGCCATAGGTCCGCATCTCCCCTTTCCGATTACCGCCCAAAGGAATGTACAGGTAGTCACGCAGCCAGGAGGAAAGGGAGATATGCCACCGCCTCCAGAAATCAGTTATTGAAATGGCAAGATAGGGAGAGTTGAAGTTTTTGGGAAAGACAAAGCCCAGCATCAAACCGAGGCCAATGGCCATATCCGAGTAGGCGCTGAAATCAAAATAAATCTGGAATGCATAGGCGACAACACCATACCAGGCGTCGAGTACAGTGAGTGAATCTGCAGAAAAAGCAATATCGGCTACCTTACCGACCGGGTTCGCCAACCAGACTTTTTTGGTCAGCCCCAGACATATAAATGAAACACCTCTTGCAAACTTGGTTACGGTATGGCTTCGGGATCGTAGCTGTTCTGCCACTTCTGCATAGCGGATAATGGGACCGGCAACCAATTGCGGAAACATGGAGACATAACAGGCAAAACTGGTGATATTTTTCAAGGGTCGGGCGTGACCGCGATAGACATCAATGGTATAGCTCATGGACTGGAAGGTGTAAAAACTGATCCCCAGGGGAAGGGTCACCTGTATCGCAAAATCCAGGGCCCAACTCTCATGTCCCCAGGCGGACATCATTGCATCCCAGGAACCGGTACCAAAATTAAAATACTTAAAAAAACCGAGAAGAGACAAGTTCGTCACAATAGACAAGGCAAGGGCCAGCCGCTGTTTTCCAGAACGTGTTCCACCTGTGTCAAGGAGTGGTTCCTCTGCTCCTGACCAGGGTGTGATTCCGACAATCACCAGTCCACAACAGTAATCAACAACGGTTGAAAAAAGCAGAAGGACAACAAATGCCGGATTGGACCAGCCATAGAAGGCATAACTGACAAAGGCAAGCAGCAGGTGTTTTCCTGCCCGAGGTACCAGGTAGTACCCCATAAGGACTATGGGCAGGAAATAAAAGAGAAACAGGTAGGAGCTAAAGACCATTTTTGAATTGTCTAAACCGGCCCAACCGGAATTTTAACTTCTCAGGTGCTAATCAAGGTCATAATACATTGGTAACAGAAGATTGTCTGAGTCCATGGACAGACGCTCACCTTCAAGTTCCGGACGATTATCGAAAACATCCAATCGTAACTCGTAAACATGGCCAACAGTTTGTTCAGGTACAGGCAGAGCCTCTCCATTGAGAATGGCCCAATGGGCAACCAGAATCACA
The DNA here is from genome assembly GCA_021737265.1 of Desulfocapsa sp. Taxonomy (GTDB): domain Bacteria; phylum Desulfobacterota; class Desulfobulbia; order Desulfobulbales; family Desulfocapsaceae; genus Desulfocapsa. Next base: position 24,300 of record JAIPEF010000024.1, read on the forward strand.
GGATCTTTTATTTCACCTTTTAACATTTCAACTATCTTGTATTCATTTACCACAAGTCCCCGGCGATAGGGCAGGATATCCTGCGGGTGAGGAATGGTAGAAGCAGAGAGAAGTTCAACCCTGGAGACTATGGGGCTAATCGTATTGGCGGTCTTCTCCATTTGCGAAAACAGTTGAGACGTTTGTGTGATTTCATTCTGCTTGAGTTTACCGCCATACAAGGCAACCCGCTCAAGCAGGATGTTTATACCAGGGATTTTCATTTTCCCGGGATCACCAATCAGTAAAGGCCAGGCCACAACTTCTGTGATTTGCAGCGGGTAGCTTCTTTTCTTCTCAGCATTGACGCGGATGCTGACCTGACCAGGATCAACCTCCAGCAGGACATGCGATTTCCCTGCCGGCATCTGTCCCAATGACACTGTTTGAACATCCCTCCCCTTATGTCTTCTCTCAAGCACAAGAGTGCCTTTATCAAGTCTTACAATGGTCTGGGTCAGCTTCTCTTTCCCAAGTGTCAGCAGCCTGACGTCATCACGTTTTCCCTGCCCCGGAAAAGTGAACACAAATTCAAGGGAGATCGCCTGTACTGCGGAGAGTTCATGCGGGTCAGGTTCAGGAAGCCGTTTGGCCTCGTACCATCCATTAGAGATATCCATCTGATAATTCAAAGCAAAACGCGCCATTCCTTCGGGAGCAATCTCAGCCTGATACAGTGTTCCTGTCACAGACCTCCATTCGTTGCTCACTGCGGCATTTTCCCAGGCAAACAGAAGTGTGTCGTTGACTATGGGCCAGCTTCCACCTTCCGGGAGACTTGAAGGAGGCAGAGAGGCCAACTCATCAGCAACAAGTTCCTGATAGTCCTTTTCATCCCTGGCCACCCACATATCAGGATAAAAATCCGCCCGCTGGTTAGTACTGACCTGCAACCATGCCTCCACAGCCGTGTAACTGTCATTAAAACGCCCTGCATAAATTTCGACACCGGCTCCGCCCCCTCTGATATTATTCCCCCCCTCACGGATGGTATAGGGCCCTGTCATCACCATGTAGCGTGGATGATTACTCCAGCGTGGGTGATACACCTCATTCCCCTCAATGCCGGGAGCATTGGTCAGGGGAATTCGGTGCCGGGTCCCTTTTCGGGTATCCACCATCTCAAGATTTCGATGGGCACCGTCGAAAAACCAGAAACGGTAGGAATTGTCAGGAGCCAATGCCGGCCAGCACCCTCTACCGTAACGACGTGCTTCCATTTTGTCGAGATCGATGACGGCACAATCAGGCCAGGGAATTTCTGAGGAAAAGCGACGGCCATCTCTGGAGAGCTGGACAGCAGCCGAGAAGACCGTTTTATCCCAGATAAGCTCCTCAGTCGCCGGGTTATTTAATTGCACCCGGTAGAGGTGTTGAAAGGTTGGTCCTTTGGATTTACTCAGGGGAGAACGGGCAATATAGATCCATTCAACACCATCACCAGGGTCTCGCCACGTTGCCACCGCCAGACCATTGGTCAGGGTCTTTCGATTTTTTCCTGACCAGTCTACAACCTGTACTGTTTTCTCTGCAAATGATGAAAAAACGACCTGTCTGCCCGAGGGGCTGATAAGAGGGCGCATAAAATTCTCAGGCCCAGGGAGGATGAACCGCTCTCCCCTTCCATCTTCAGAATCATAGCCCATCAGTCCGAGATGATTACCCTCGCCAACAACATCTCTATTATCCAGAAGGTCCTGCACCCAGACCACCCTGGTGGGAGATCCGGTGAACGCCCGAAGCGTTGAGAAAGCCTTCCCGTTCTCCTGAGCTTGCTCGCCTCGACAGGCTGACATCAGAACAAAAGGACAAATGAGGAGGAAAACTATCAACTTGTCATTTAACAGTTTGTTTAGTAAGTAATTATACATACTCAGTTTCACCATTGAATTACTCTTGATGGCGTCGTATTTATACCCGACGTTGAGGGTAAAAACTCTCCATCTGCTTCGTTGCTACATTTTTTATTTAATTTCGACGTACCTTGGTACACCGAAATTAAATAAAAAATACGCGCCTCGCATATGGAGCTTTTCACCCTAACTACCGGGCATAAATACTTAGCCATCCTAGGTTTGAGGTTTTTACGAGTTTATCACTCTTGAACTTCATCAGGCACCAGTTAGTGGCACATCTTAATGCAATTATAATCCATCACTCACTGACTTAGACATCATGCTGCAAACCCTGAAAAACAAATGGCACCTTTTTTACGCCAACAGTGACAACAAGCAATTTCTTCGTTTTCTTCTCATTGCCTTAATACTACGAATGATGATTATGCCGTTTTTTGGGCATATCGATCTCCTATCAGAGGCAAGAAGGGTCTTTTACTGGGCAGAAAACAATATCTTCATCGACAATATCGCCCGGAACACAACCATGTTCATCGAGGTGATTTTCTTCAGAATCTTCCACTTCCTCCTTCCTGAAAGCCAGAGCATGTTCTTTCATGCCGACATTGCTCACAGTATGGCATCAGTTCCGCACTCCTTTGAGTTTGTCAGTCATCTTACTACATTTAGAACATTTTTTATTTTTAAAATACCCTACCTTGTCTGTGATCTTGCTACAGCTGTTATTCTTTACAACTATTTTTCTGATAAACAAAAAGGCCTGAGAAGCTCAATCATGTGGCTTTTCAACCCGGTTACCATTTTCGCCTTTTATATATTTGGGCGATTTGAATCGATCCCAATCTTTTTTATTGCTGCCGCATTGTTGGCCTTAAAGAAAAACAAAATAATCCTCGCCGCCCTCCTTCTTGGTCTCTGCCTCAATGGACGGGAAATGATGATCCTCTATTTTCCCATCTTCCTTGTTGCCATTGTCTTCTCAACAAACACGCTGCTTACTCTAAGGCAAAAGATTATCGGCTCACTGCTTATTATTGTCTTTGCAGCTGTCACAATGCAAATATTTTCTGTTTTGGGGATTCATACCGTTGATGCAGCAGGAAGTGAAGGGGTGGTCCTGGTTAAAGAAAATCGCATTCAACATCTTTTTGCCTTCAGCCTGCACAGGATAATGTTCCTTCCCCTAGCCTATACCCTTGTTATCATATGGGTATTTATCAGTACAGTGAGTGAGGAAAAGAAGTTATTGCTCGGCGGTGGCATTGCCATGATGAGTTTTTTCGCCTTTACTGCCCACACAGCCCACTTTACCTCGTGGATGGTCATTTTCCCCGCTATTTTCTACGGCTATAACCGAACCTTCCTTAAACCTTTCATTGTGTTTTGTCTGGTCTGGGTCGGTTACTGGATGTTCATGACAGATCTCGGCGTTTTCACCCTCTGGTTGGCAGCGCCCTTCTCTTTGCACTTTACCGGCATCCCCAATATTCCGACGCTTTATTCCCATATGTCAGGAAACTTCGGAATTTTTGATCTTAACATGATCATCTACATGATGCGTACTTTTTTCCTTGCCAGCCTGATCTCCCTTGCCTGGCTGATGATTCATACGACTATACACAGTGATGAAAAGACTCTCCATTAACATACTCCACCTCTTGCTCCTGCTTTCCTTACCACAGCTCTGTCCCGCTGGTGAACAGGGAATGGTGCGGGAAGAGTGGAAGCTGAACCAGATACAACAGACGCCTTCCGGTTTCATGCAACGTTCCGGGAGAGATCCCTACATCGTCTTTCCACCGATGGAGGCAACAAACTATGATATTACCGGGGTGGTGATGGAGATTGCCTTCAACCCCATGCCTGAGAAACCATTTTTGATGGAACTCTTCTGGTGCCTTGACTATGAAGGGTTCAGCGAATACAGGAAGGTTTTTTTCGTACTCCTTCCTGAAAAAAAAGGGGATACTATTACATTTTTTGTTCCGCTGAACAATCAGGGAGGCTTCAGACAATTCCGTCTCGACTTTCCTCGAGATATTGAAACGTCATTCCAGGTGAAACGTTTTGAGATTGTTACGGACCAGCAGATAGCTGAAGATGTGAAGCGTATTGAGCCTTTTTATAAACTGACAGTTACGGAAACCCGGACACCAGGAGTAATCATTCCCTATATCCTTCATGGGATCCAGCATGGGTTAAGCAGATTACTGAAAGATCCTGCCTTTCTCATTGTCTGGGTTCTTTTAATCTTTGGCGCACTCGTCACCACCAGGATAATCAGCAGGGATTTACGGAAGCAGGAAGTTGAAGAATCGGACAAATGACTTGGAGGAATGGATCAGATTTTAGAGATTGAAATTTTAGATTCCATGTCCAGAAAACCAACACTGGGCTTTAAAGAGTTCACTTCAAAAGTCATATAGTCATAGCGACGATCATGAACGATATACTCGCTCCCCACATGCCCGGCACAGCCAAAAGACAAAAGATATCCTCCTGAATTTAACAACATTGTGTGCCTGAAAGTGATTAACAGCATATCATTTTCAAGAAAATCTCCTGTTTTAACTTCCTCAAAAAGGGTATTTGTTCCCGAAATATCAAATCCTTTTACATCCTTCACAGTATAAGAAAAGATAGGATCACTTACCGCCGAGTTAAAGCGAACTTTCACTTTAAACTCGTACTCCTCACCCTTTAACAGTGACTGGACAGGCTTACCGGAAATGGAAAAAATGCCCGCCTCAAGAATCTCTGCCTGTCTGTCGCCGTACCTGTTTTCTTTGGGATTTACCTGAAAAAGTCCTTCCCACTGGAGTTCTGCCCTATCCTTTTGCGGAAAAGTATTGTCATCTTGTGAAGAAGAGGGGAATTTCCCGGACGACAGGGCGCGATTGGAATGATTGACTACAATCCGATTGTACTCATCAACAACATCTTTGGCAGGGCCTGAGGCACGTATGCTTCCTTTTTCAAGGAGGTAGGCATGGTTACAATAGCGGGTGATGAGATCAAGGGCATGGGTGACAAAAAGTATGGTAACCCCATCTTTCTGAAATTCCCTGAATTTTGCATAACATTTGGACTGAAACAGGGTGTCACCAACAGAGAGGGCCTCATCAACGATGAGGATATCAGGGTTCACATTGATGGCAACAGCGAAGGCCAACCGTACATACATCCCGCTGGAATAACTTTTGACCGGCTGCTCAATAAAATTACCAATGTCGGCAAAGGCAACTATCTTATCAAAACAGGCATCGATTTCTTTTTTCTTCAAGCCAAGAATTGAGGCATTGAGGTAGACGTTTTCACGACCGGAAAATTCCGGATTAAATCCTGCCCCCAATTCCAGCAATGCCGAGATACGGCCGTCAACGACAACCTTCCCCTGGTTAGGGTTGAGAATACCACAGATAATCTGCAGCAGTGTGGATTTGCCGCTCCCGTTACGCCCTATAATACCGACAGTATCTCCACGTTTGACGGTAAGGGAGATATTGTTCACAGCATTAAAAGGAGTGTGATATCTTTTTCTGGCAGGATGAAAGGCCTCTTTCACCCGGTCAGATGGTTTTTCATACAGTTTATACGTTTTGGTAACGTTCTGTACGCTTATGATATTCTGGTCATCCATATTGCAACGATTAAGCAAATTCAGGTCTTGTAACCTAGGAGCCTGACCGAAAATGCCCTTTTTCCCCAACTCTTCGTTGCTTGTGAAAAATAATGCTCGGAATATTATGTATATGCCTGTGCTTATTTTTCACAGATGCCTCGATTTGAGAAAAAATGTCTATTCTCGGAC
>JAIPEF010000025.1 GCA_021737265.1 Desulfocapsa sp.
AAAAGCTCCATATGCGAGGCGCGTATTTTTTATTTAATTTCGGCGTACTAAGGTACGTCGAAATTAAATAAAAAATGCAGCAACGAAGCAGATGGAGAGTTTTCACCCTAACTACCGGGTATAAATACGACGCCATCAAAGTTAAGAGCTTGCAAAGTAACATCAAGCAGCACTGTGATAAACTTTCAGCCTTTTACTTTTGATTTTCCTTTTCCGTTGCGTCTTTTTCCTGCTGACTGGTACCAAGGGTTCCTGCGACCTCTTTCATCACAAAGGCTTCAAGGTTATCACCTACCTTGATATCATTAAATTTCTCAACGGAGATACCGCATTCGTAACCAGACAGCACTTCCTTGACATCATCTTTAAAACGTCTCAATGACTCAATCTTCCCGGTATAGACAACCACACCGTCCCTAACCACGCGCACAGAAGAATTACGAGCGATTTTACCTTCTGTAACGGAACAACCGGCAATGGTCCCGACCTTCGGGGCACTAAATGTCTCACGGACTTCGGCATTACCAATCACCTCTTCCTCTAAAGTAGGTGACAGCATACCCACCATGGCATTGGTGATGTCGTCCAGGGCATGATAAATAACATCATAGGAGCGAACATCCACATTCTCCTTGATAGCAAGCTCTTTCACCTTCCCGGAGGAGCGCACATTAAATCCAATGATAATGGCATCTGAGGCAGAGGCAAGCAGAACATCAGATTCAGTCATGGTGCCTGTTCCTTCATGGAGGATCTTCACCTTCACCTCATCGGTGGAGAGTTTTTCAGCAGCCTTGCCAAATGCCTCAAGGGTTCCCTGAACATCAGCACGCAATACAATCCGCAGCTCCTGCACATCCCCCTCGCTTAATTTTTCAAAAAGTGAATCCAGTGAAACCTTGGAACCTGCGGCAAGCTCACTTTCACGAACTTTCAGTGTCCTTGCCTGAGCGACATTCTTGGCCATCTTCTCGTCGGTGACCACAACAAACTCGTCCCCGGCAGAAGGAACACCGGTAAGCCCCTGTACCTCAACAGGAATGGATGGTCCGGCACTCTTGATTGGTTTACCTCTATAATCAAGCATTGCTCTGACTTTTCCACTGAACTGCCCTACAACAAAATTTTCTCCGGCCCTTAAGGTTCCTTCCTGGATCAGAACAGTTGCCACGGCACCTCGCCCTTTATCAAGCTTGGCCTCAACAACACGCCCCCTGGCTTTTCGCTCAGGGTCTGCCTTCAACTCAAGCATTTCAGCCAAGAGCTCAATATTCTCCATGAGATTATCAATGCCTATACCCTTCTTGGCCGACATTTCACAAAATATTGTCTGTCCACCCCATTCCTCAGGGGCCAGACCCAAGTCCGCCAGTTCCCTCTTGACCCGCTCCGGATCGGCATTTTCCTTGTCAATCTTATTCACGGCAACAATGATTGGAACTTCTGCAGCCTGGGCGTGGTGAATGGCCTCACGCGTCTGCTCCATGACACCATCATCAGCTGCCACCACCAGGACGACAAGATCGGTTATCTGAGCACCACGGGAACGCATCTCAGTAAAGGCAGCATGGCCGGGAGTGTCAACGAAAGTTACCTCTCCGGCTGCAGACTGGACATGGTAGGCGCCAATGTGCTGAGTAATTCCACCGGCCTCTCCCTCAGCCACATCAGTCTTACGAATGGCATCAAGTATGGAGGTTTTACCATGATCAACATGGCCCATAACAGTGATAACTGGAGACCTGGAAATGGCTTCTCCACCACCTTCCTGTTCAGCAAGCTGCTGCACACCTATCTCTTCGGTAACTGCCTGTTCAACCTCATACCCAAAGTCGGAGGCAACAAGTACAGCGGTGTCCACATCAAGGGCCTGATTCACTGTAGCCATTACCCCCAAACTCATCAGTTTAGATATGATCTCACTAGCCTTAACCCCCATACGATGGGCAAGGTCTCCAACACTGATAGTTTCGTATACTTTGATTTTTTTCTTGCTGGCCTTCATTTCGGAAGCAGGTTGCAGAGGAGTACTTTTGCTCCTGCCTTTTTTCTTTTTGCCGCGCTTGCCAAAGCGATCGTCTTCGTAACCGAAACGGGTCACCCTGACACCCTTGCGGCCCTTCTTTTTCCCCTTCCAGCCACCTTTACCCGATTCTTCTTCGACAGGAGTACTGCTACCACGTTTCCCTTTCTTTTTATCACGGACGGGTGCATCCGCAGCTGCTGGCTGCTGCTTAGCCTGAAATTTAGCAGGATCTGGTTTTCTGGCGGGAGGTCGACCACTTTTTTTACGTGGTGCTGGTTTTTTCAACTCTTCTTTTGGAAGTTCCATGGTGCCAACGACCTTGGCGATTCCTTTTTTAGGTGGTTCCTGCTGAGGTACGGATTTTTTTTCTTTCTCAACAACCTGTTCAGGCGCTCGCTCCATCTCCGGCTCTTTTTCTGCCGCCTGAGACTCAGACAGTTCAACAGCCACTTCTCTTTCGGCTGGCTGCTCTGCAACAGGAGCACCTTCATCGACTGTCTCAATGCCTGCAGATTCCTGTTCAATTGCATCATCAGCAACAGCTTCCGTTTCAATTGTATCTTCTTCGGGAGAATCAGCAGCCTCAGCAACCTCAGCAACCTCAGCAACCTCTTCCACAGGATCTTTTTTCGGACGCCTGCGAATAACCGTTGCCCGGCGGCGAATAACTGTGGGACCACCTGATTGTTCAGCATCAATTCTCTTCTCAACCAGCTCAGACTCAGAATTCTGCAGTACTGTGGTACGGATCTTCGCAGCCGTCTCATCATCAACTGTTGAGCTATGACCTTTTATATCATACCCAAGCCCAATCAGTTTCTCGGCTAAAACCTTACTTGCCATGCCGGCCTCTTTGGCCAAATCATAAACCCTAACCCTGCTCATTCCCTACTCCTGTCTTTCCCAGTTTCGTCAAGAAACATAAATACATATAAAAACAAAATATTAGTTTTATAGACTAAGGCATTTTCTTTCTGCCTTCCGCCTAAACATCGTATTCTCTACCTTTACCCTTCACTTCAGCCGAAAGAATCGTTTCCAGCTCTTTTTACGAGTCAAAAACTGTTTCTCACATTTTTCCTTCTTACAACAATATGTGCCTCTTCCAACGAAAGTCTGTGTTCTGTCTAACGCCACAGTTTCTGTTTCATCGTCCCAAACATAGCGCTGCAGCATATCCTTGGCTGATCGACTGCGACAGACGACACAGGTTCGAGTCGGTGGAACTGTGCTATTTGCTTTCTTCCTCTTCAGCCCGCGCCTCTTCCACTACAGCATCTTTTTCCACAACATCGGCAACGTCTTTCTCTTCCGGGGTCTCAACAGCTACACTCTCTTCTGCTACATTCCCATCAACATCTTCAGGAACAGAATTCTCAACAGATTCATCAGAAAAAGATGCTGTAACCACCCCTTCCCCAATCATCTTAGCAGCGGTATCAATCAAGTACTGTGCCTGCTCTTCATTAATGGAGCGGATAACAATCAGATCATCAACGGAAGCTCCTGCCAGTTTCTCGATTGAAAAAACACCACGGGCAAGGAGTTGATCAGCCAAGGGTTCTTCAATTCCGTCGATGGCAAGAAGTGACTGATAACCAGGATCTTCAAGATTGGCATAGCGTTGCTCGCTTTTCACATCGATCCGCCAGCCAAGAAGCCTTGAAGCCAAACGTACATTTTGCCCCTGCCGGCCAATGGCAAGGGAAAGCTGATCATTGGGAACGATAACCAGGAGTGTCTGGGCTTCTTCATCTGCCATCACCATTGACACATGGGCAGGAGCCAAAGCATTATAGACATATTTTGCCGGATCAGGACTCCAGGGCACAATATCAATTCGTTCCCCCTGGAGTTCCTGCACAACATTCTGAACGCGGGAGCCTTTCATGCCGACACAGGCACCAACCGGATCAACATCAGTCTCAAGAGAGCTCACTGCTATCTTGGCTCTGAAGCCAGGCTCACGGCTCACGCCCATAATCTCCACAATACCCTCTGCAATTTCAGGAACTTCCATTTCAAAGAGTTTGGCCAGAAACTCATTACAGGTGCGCGACAAAATGAGTTGAGAGTCTCTTGCATTCTCACGAACATCGTCAAGATAGGCCCTGATACGGTCGCCCTGTTTGAATGAACGCTTTGGAATCTGTTGCTCACGGGGAAGAATAGCATCGGTACGGCCGAGATTAACAACCATGTTCCCTCGTTCAAAGCGCTGCACGATACCGCTTACGATTTCCCCTTTCCGATCCTTGAACATCTCATAGATAACATCCTGTTCAGCATCCTTCATCTTATGGATGATAACCTGTTTTGCGGACTGAGCTGCAATGCGCCCTAGGTCCTCGATGTTTTCCATCTTCTCGCCAAGTTCATCCTCGAGCTGAACTTCAGGGTCAAGGGCTCTTGCCTCTTCAATACCAATTTCAGTCTGCTCATCTTCTACTTCTTTTACCACAGTACGAAATTGAAAGACCTCAACCTCACCAAACTCCTCGTTAAAGCGCACTTCAATGTCACGCCTGGTACCGAGTTTCTTTTTAGCTGCTGACTCTACCGCCTCTTCAATGGCCTCAATCAGAAGCTTTTTATCAAAGCCGCGATCTCTACAGATCTGATCGATGATACGTTTTAAATCCGATAGCATTTCGTTCCCCAAAAAAACAGCTTTATTTGTCCAGGTTCTTCTATAATCCAAATAGTACTGGTTACAAGATTCTTCCTATAAACTTAACCTGGCCTTTCTTATATTTTCCATTAAAAAGCGGTTACTTGTTCCATCCTCGAAAAGCAACTCCACTTCTTTCTCGTCCGATTCTCCGATAAGCCCTATAAATACCTTCTGCTCGTCGATGGGATAACGCAGCTTAATACGGGCCTTCTTCCCGGTATAGCGTTTAAAATCAGCCACACTGCGTAATGACCTTTCAAGGCCAGGCGAAGAAACCTCAAGGGTATAGGCATGATTAATTATATCCTCGACTTCAAGAAAAGTGTTCATTTCACGGCTTACTCTGGCACATTGATCAACGCCCACGCCTTCAGGCCCATCAATAAATAACCGAAGCACCCAACCCGTATTTTCCTGACGATACTGTATTTCCACCAGTTCAAGGTTCATAGAAGGCAGAAAACTTTCCACAAAACCCTGCACTTTTTCTATTACATAGTCACTCATATCGGTTTAACCTGTTCCTGCCAATCCCTCTGAAACGGGCATAAAAAAAAGCGGGCATAGCCCACTTTCATAGCCACCTTCCCAGCAGGGTTGTGGTATGGCGCCAATGGAAAGCAACACATTGACACTGGAGCGGGCGACGAGGTTCGAACTCGCGACCCCAAGCTTGGGAAGCTTGTACTCTACCAACTGAGCTACACCCGCATATATCCCGTTCCAGGTTACAGTAGAACATAAAAAACACCGACTGTCAAGAAATTGCAGATCGCAGCCCTGGTCACACCATTGAAACAGAAATTTTTCTGTCACCATTCTACAGACCACCTCCACCAAACGATTAACTATTACATTTCAATATGTTACACCAAATACAATCAAAAGTTTTTAACCACTTCTCCCCCGCCCTTGGACGAAAGAATCCATAAATAGCGATTGACAAACCGGAGAGGGACTAATAGAACATTGCAAATTTGATGACGAAAAAAAATGAAATAAGTATTTATAGACGAGACCGGTCACCATGCAATTAATAAAAAATATAATCATTGATATAGATGGTACACCCATTAACACCCTGCAGGCTGGAGAGTTTGCCGGACCGACCCTGCTCTTTCTCCACGGAAAGGCTTTCCAGGCCAAAACCTGGCTGGATCTGGGAACGTTACAGGCTGCTGTCGATGCTGGATATTCCATTCTTGCCCTCGACCTTCCCGGTTTTGGCAAAAGTCCGGAGGCAACCGTCGCACCTGAACAAGTAATCAATGAGCTTATGCAATCAGCGGGAATAGAAAAAGCCATCGTTGTCGGCCCCTCCATGGGCGGGAAAATTGCTCTGGAATTCAGCCTTGACAACCCTGAAAAGATTGCCGGTCTGGTGTTGATTGGTGCCGTTGGAGTTGAAGAAAATCGGGACCGCCTGAGCCAATTGCCACCATCAAGCCTCATTGTCTGGGGTGAAAAAGATCATATCTCTGATCCCGCCAATGGCGTGCTGCTCCATGAATCGATCCCTGGTGCAACACTTGTAGTCTTTGAAGGGGCAAAACATCCCTGCTACCTCGAACAGCCTGAGCTCTGGCACAAGACCTTACTCAATTTTGCCCAAACAGTTCAATTTTAAAATGACCGAAAAAACCCTCATTATTGCAGAAAAGCCCAGTGTCGCTGGAGACCTTGCCAAGGTCCTTCCGGGAAAATTCAAAAAGACCAAGACACACTACGAAAGTGACGCCTATATTGTTTCCTATGCCATTGGGCATCTGGTAACAATCAAATTTCCTGAAGAAATTGACCCTCAATATAAAAGCTGGTCACTGAACACCCTCCCTATCATTCCTGATGATTTTCCGTTAAAGGGTCTCCAGGGTACAAAGGGCCAACTCAATGCCCTGCAGAAACTTATCCGCCGTAAAGATGTACAGGTTATTATAAACGCCTGCGATGCCGGTCGCGAGGGTGAACTGATTTTCAAGTATATTCTCCGCTATGTGTGGAACAACTCTGTGGCCAGAAAAACCTTTAAACGTCTCTGGCTGCAATCCATGACCAAAGATGCCATCAAGAAAGGGTTTGCCAACCTGCGCCAAAATGAAGAGATGCAGACCCTGGAAGACGCCGCACTTTGCCGCTCAGAATCAGACTGGCTCATTGGGCTCAACGCAACCCGTGCACTCACCGGATTCAATTCCAGAAAAGGCGGATTTTTCCTCACCTCCTGTGGAAGAGTACAAACCCCTACTCTTTCCCTATTGGTGAAACGGGAACAACTCCGTCTCGCCTTTGAGCCGTGCGATTATTTCACCCTCCAGGCAACATTTTCTTATTCTAACAGCAGTTATAGGGGGAAATGGATTGACCCGGAGTTCAAAAAAGACTCCAAAAATGAACATGCTCGTGCTGACAGGATCTGGCAGGAGAAAAATGCGGAAGAGATTGTCAGAAAATGTACCAACAAGCCGGCGAAGGTCACAGAGACAAGTAAAAATTCGAATCAGCGCTCTCCGGCCCTGTATGACCTCACTTCCCTGCAGCGTGAAGCCAACGGCCGTTTTGGTTTTTCTGCAAAAAACACATTGGGAATCGCACAGGCCCTGTATGAGCGCCACAAAGTCCTGACCTATCCCCGTACAGACAGTCGCCATCTCCCTGAAGACTATCTCAGCAATGTGAAAGAAGCCGTCCAGCAGCAACAGAAGTGGCAACTTGGGTCCCATGCCCAGACAGCACTCAAGAAGGGATATATCAAAAAAGAAAAAATAATCTTCGACAACAAAAAGATTTCAGATCATCACGCAATCATCCCTACCAATAAACTGCCAGGGAATCTCAGTGAACCGGAGTTGAAAATCTACACCATGGTGGTACAGCGTTTTCTTGCTGTCTTTTTTCCACCAGCCAGATATCTGAACACCAGAAGACTTTCGGTGGTGAGTGATGAAACCTTTCTCACGGAAGGAAAAATTCAGATTGATCCCGGCTGGAAGATTATTTATCAGGGGAGCGGTTCACAGGAAGTGGACAAACTGTTGGCAGAACTACCTGATAACACAGATGTCCACTGCCAAGAGGTGGCAAAAGAAAAATCAGAGACCAAGCCCCCCCCCCGTTTTAACGAGGCAACACTGCTCTCTGCCATGGAGAATTCCGGAAAATTGGTCGATGACGAAGAACTGGCGGAGGCCATGAAAGAACGTGGCCTTGGCACCCCGGCCACCCGCGCTGCAATCATTGAAAAGCTGATTAAGGAAAAATATATCGTCCGGGAAGGGAAAGAACTGACGCCCACCGGTAAGGCCTTTGAACTCCTTGCACTCCTTGAGGCCTTAAAAATAGATGTTCTGGCCTCCCCCCAGATGACAGGAGAGTGGGAATTCAAACTCAACCAGATCCTGCATGGAAAAATCACCCGACAACAGTTTATGGATGAGATCCGGGAACTCACCAGACATATCATCTCCCAGGTTCGTGAGTTTGAGAAAGCACCAACCCAGAAAGAAGCCCCTTTCAGCCCTATCAATGGCCTGCGATTTTTTGAAACTCCCACAGCTTACGTCGCAGAAGATGAATCAATCAGCATCCGAAAAATTCTGGGCGGCAGAATGATGAGCCAGAATGAGATCATTGACCTCATTAAGGGCAAAACCCTTGGACCTTTCAGTGATTTCAGGAGTAAACGAGGAAAATCTTTTACTGCCACGCTGCGTCTGAACAAAAACAAGATCGAATTTCTTTTTGCCGATTCCATTGCAGAGCTAGACCTTGAGGCTATTAAAAAAAGCACCCCCCTGGGACTCTCTCCTGTGGATGGGACACCTGTTTTTGAAACACCTGCAGCCTACATGTCCGAATCCAAACTGAATGGCGACCAGAAAAAGGGTTTGCAGATCAGCAAAGTTATTCTTGATCGCGCCATTTCCACGGACCATGTCAAACAGTTGCTCACAGAAGGAAAGACAGAACTGATCACAAAATTTATCTCCAAGAAAAAAAGGCCATTTGATGCCTACCTACTCCTCGGTAAAGCGGGAAAAATCAGCTTCGAGTTTCCCCCGCGTAAACAAAAAAACAAAACCAACAGCAAAAACTCACAATGAATCAACAAAAACTCAAAAAAGAATTACAGAATAAAAGCGGCCTGGAGCTGGCTACCATCTGCAGCCATGCAGCCCTGGATGCTAAAGCGGAAGATCTGGTTATTCTTGATGTCCGGGGGCTTGCCTCTTTCACCGACTATTTCGTTATCATGAGTGGCCGCTCAAGTCGCCATGTCCAGGGACTTGCCGATACACTGGAGGCAGCAATGCGTTCCAAACGAATCAGCACTGCCAAAGCAGAGGGAATTAAGGATGGAATGTGGGTTCTTCTTGACTTTGGTGACGTAGTCGTACATATTTTCTACCATGAACAGCGATCATTTTACGACCTTGAAGGGCTTTGGCATGACGCCCCCAGAGTGAAAATAGACGAGAGCTAACCATGCAATATATCAGTACACGTGGCGGCATCGAACCCGTTCCTTTTACCGAGGCTGTGATGATGGGATTGGCCAATGACGGCGGCCTGCTTCTCCCAAGAACCATTCCCCGGATAGGCAGTGAAACCTATGGAGAATGGAAAAATCTGTCTTACCAGGAACTGGCCTTTGAGATCATGTCACGATTCATCGATGACATTCCGGAATCTGACCTGCGTGCCCTTATTGATCGTTCCTACGCGTCTTTTGACACTGAAGAAATTGCCCCTCTGGTACACCAGGGTTCGCTCCATATCATGGAGCTTTTTCATGGTCCCACCCTTGCCTTCAAAGACATAGCCCTGCAATTCCTTGGCAATGTGTTTGAATACCTGCTGGAAAAAAATGATTCAGTCATGAATATCCTTGGCGCCACTTCCGGGGATACCGGCAGTGCCGCCATATACGGAGTTCGTGGTAAAGAACGGATCAATATCTTTATCCTCCACCCCCATAACCGGGTAAGTAAGGTTCAGGAAAAACAGATGACCACGGTGACAGACAGCAATGTATTCAACATTGCTATTCGCGGCACCTTTGACGATGGTCAGGCGATTGTTAAGACCATTTTCAACGATCTGGATTTCAAAGAAGGGCAACATCTGGGTGCCATCAATTCCATCAACTGGGCTCGCGTCCTTGCCCAAGTGGTCTACTATGTGTATGCATGCCTGCACATAAGCAGACATGAAAATGACAAGACCGCAAACTTTTCGGTACCAACCGGAAATTTTGGTGATATCTTTGCAGGCTACATTGCCAGACGTATGCTCCCGGAAGGAACCATACGTCAACTGCTGCTGGCCACTAATTCCAATGACATTCTGTCACGAATGGTAAATGATGGAGATTACTCACTGGGAGATGTTGTAGCCACCTCAAGCCCTTCCATGGATATCCAGTCTGCCTCCAACTTTGAGCGTTACCTCTATTATCTCCTCGATGAAGACGCGGACAGAACCAATCAGGCCATGAATCAGTTTAGCGAAACCGGCAAGATTGACCTCACTGACTTTCAGGATCATATTCAAAGAGATTTCACGGCCGAAAAAGCAACAGAAGAAGATGTTACCCATACTATAGCTGAGTTTTACAAAGAACATGGGTACATATTAGATCCACATACTGCAGTTGGTGTTTATTGTGCATTGAAGCACCAGAAAAACGGCCTCCCTATCTGCTGTCTAGCCACCGCCCATCCTGCAAAATTTGTCGACACCGTAGAGAGTGCCACCGGCACCTCCATTGAACTGCCGGAAGCCATTGCTACTCTCATGGACAAAGAGACCCGTTGTGAACTCATGGATGCTGACAAGAACCAGATCAAGGAATTTATAAAAACACATTCCAAACACACCTGACCACGCAAAGCCTGACTCGTTGCAGTTCCCCTCTTGAGGTGTGAAGGTACCTTGTTGGTATAGGCAGCAACATAATTTTGAAAAATATTTGTCAGTTTTTTGCTTTTTTTATAATAAAAATTCAGAAGTAAGGTACTAAAACTGAGGGATGAAAGACGCGGATGAATATCAAAAGCGAGTTGAGGAGTGTGTTTCCTTTTTCCACGACACTGCCCCTTTTAGTCCGGATCTTATTGTGCAACTGGGAACCGGTCTGGGAGACTTTGGCAACCGGGTTACAAGCGAACGCTCCCTCCCCTACTCCCAAATCCCCCATTTCCCACAATCCACAGTTGACAGCCACAGCGGAAACCTGATCTTCGGGCATCTTAACGGGAAGAAAATCGCCGTCCTTCAAGGCCGTTTTCATCACTACGAAGGCTACTCCACCAGAGAAGTTGCTTTTCCCATCCGGGTACTCTCCCTGCTGGGTGCAAAGACATTTCTTTTGACCAATGCAGCTGGAGGGCTCAACCCTCTCTACCCACCCGGTACCATCATGGTTCTGCGGGATCACTTGAATTTTCTGGGTGAAAATCCGTTAAGGGGACCTAATATTGAAAACTGGGGACCACGTTTCCCTGATCTTTCCACTCCATATAGCCCAAAACTCATCAAAACTGCTCTGGACAGTGCATCACATTGTAAAATTAAAAACGTTGTCAGTGGAGTGTATGTCTGTATCCCCGGACCAAGCCTTGAGACCCCTGCCGAAACCAGATGGCTTCGCAGTTGTGGCGCTGATGCGGTAGGCATGTCCTCAGTTCCTGAAATAATTGTTGCCATACACGCAGGCATGGACGTTCTTGGCCTGTCTGTTATTTCCAATGTCAATGATCCTGACAACTTTGAACCCATTATTCTAGAAGACATTATTGCCACGACAAAAGCCATGGGACCAAAACTCGAGCGCTTGCTAGTGGAGATTATTGGTCGAATTTAAGAAAAAGGTTAAGCTGGGATGCCGAGGCAAGCGAAGACTCCGATAACGAATTGCAAATAAACACCCTTTACCCGGAGTATCCTATGTTGCCGCACATTCGAGGTTCGATGGGCATCTTTTAATTTTTTTCATACATTTCAAAAACTATTCATCATGACACAACAAGCAACAGACCTCATTCTCTCCGGCAGCTACCTTCTTCCCGGCTCACAACAGAAGGAACTTATTGCAGACGGGGCAGCCGCTATCACAGGCGACACCATCACGGCAATAGGTCCTAAAGATCAAATTCTGGCCGACTACCACACGAACAAACACATCCACACAGAACACGGCCTTATTATGCCCGGCCTCATCAACACCCATACCCATGCTGCCATGGCCTGTTTTCGTGGGCTTGCCGATGATCTGCCGTTGATGACCTGGCTGGAAGAGCATATCTTTCCGGTTGAAGCCCGCTGGACCCCAGAGATGATTTATCAATGTACGCTCCTGTCACTGGCGGAAATGATCAAGTCAGGAACCACCAGTTTCTGCGACATGTATCTCTTTTCAAAAGAGGTTGCAAGGGCAACTGAAACTTCTGGAATACGTGCCTGGATTGGTGAAGTCCTCTACGACTTCCCATCCCCCTGTTACGGTGAACTGGAAAACGGATTTTCCTATGTGGAACAACTCTTCACCCACTACAAAAAACATCCACTCATCACCATTACCGCTGATCCGCACGCTGTCTACACCTGTTCCCCTGAACTTCTCGTAAGGCTTGGTAAAGTGGCACAAGATCACGACAGTCTCTATGTTATTCACCTCTCTGAAAATGAGGTGGAAATAAACACCTGCAGAGAACGATACAACTGTACACCTGTGCAGCACCTTGAGCAACTAGGGCTCCTTACCCCTAAAACTCTGGCTGCCCACTGCGTCATCCTCGACGACGAAGAGATTGCTCTGTTGGCTAAGAGTGACGTCAAGGTCTCCCACTGTGTTGAGTCAAACATGAAACTTGCATCGGGAACCGCACCGGTTGTTAAAATGCTTGAGGCTGGATTACAAGTTGGAATTGGAACAGACGGGGCAGCGTCCAATAACGATGTGGATATGTTTGGTGAGATGAATAGTGTTGCTAAAGTCCACAAAGTTAAACACATGGACCCAACAGCCATGAATGCCGAACAGACCCTCCATGCGGCAACTCTTGGCGGCGCCAAGACCTTGGGCGCTGAGTGGCAGGTTGGCTCTCTTGAGGCAGGTAAAAAAGCAGACATGATCGTACTCGATATGAACCAACCCCACCTCACTCCTCTCTACAACATCCCCTCACAGCTGGTCTATGCCGCACGTGGTGCTGATGTCCTGCATTCAGTTATCAACGGCAAGGTGGTCATGGAGGGCAGGGTTCTCCAAAGCCTTGACGAAGACAGGATCCTCGCCCAGATGCGTGAAATTGGACAAAAGATTGTCAGACATGGAAAGGATTGACATTCCTGTATTACTGCTCTACATTTAGAATGCCTGCAAGAAAAAGCTGTTTACTATGATTTTATACATATAGAGGTCGTATTATGTTTGGACTTGGCATGCCGGAATTGCTTGTTATTTTGGTCATCATCGTGATTATTTTTGGTGCTGGTAAACTTCCTGAAATTGGATCAGGGATTGGGAAGGGCATCAAAAATTTTAAAGATGCCACTAAAAAAGAAGATACTAAAAAACTTGATGACGACGATACCAAGGGTGATTCACAGACCTGAATCGGCTGCTCATCGCCATTATCATTATTAACAGGAGAAGACCATGTTTGGACTTGGAACCCCTGAGTTAATTGTCATTCTAGGTATTGCAGTACTTGTTTTTGGTGGGAAAAAACTCCCTGAGCTGGGTTCAGGCCTGGGTAAGGCTATTTCTTCCTTCAAAAAAGGGGTAAGCGATATTGAAGAAGGTGGAAAAAACATCATTGATGACGTTCCCGGTGTTAAAGAAGTTGCAGCCGTAAAAGATAAAGTTGATGCCGTAAAAAACATGGGGAAGATCTTAAAATAACCACCTGATCCCACTATCCTTCTGCTATAATTTTCGGGAGAACCTGCAAGGGTTCTCCTTTTTTTTTGGGACCTTTTCCCTCACCAGCTTTTCTTGAAAAGCTTTTTCATTGACCTTATCATTAACGATAAACTCGTATTTATGCCCGGTAGTTAGGGTGAAAATCTCCATATAGTTCTTTTTCATACAATCTTATAACATTACTACAGAGTGGGTGAAATAATTATGGCTGGCTGCTGTTAAGCTTACTGCACTCTTTTACAATTACAGGATTCGGGGCAGTGAGACACTCCAGAAGAATCTCCTGCTCATCTCCGCTTAGTTCAGCCCCACGCCGTTGCACCATCCGTTTCAGGGTAGCCTTCCAGCGTCGCTTTGATTTTTCACCCACCTGGCTGCAGACACGTTCAAGATAGTGACACTTCTCGCAGCGGCTTAGGAGGAGTTCACCACACTCCGGCTTGGGGGCTTCTGCTGCCATCCCTGTCCCCGCATACAACAATAATAGTATGGAAGCTATCGTCCGTTTCAGTTCCCACTCCTTAACATATTCTCAGAATTTCCTTCCATACTGGCAAACTCTCTGTAGAGAGTGAAGAACAAATGCCAAACAAAAAGTATTCAGTCACCTACATAATGTATTCATATTCTAGGCATTTTTTCAAGTAAAAACTGTTTGTGTTAAAAACAGCTCAGCTTCCTCCCCATCACATTTCATATCAAACTGAAAGCTTCTGTTCACAAGCTTTCTCTTCTCAATTCAAAATCATACCTTAGCCCGCATTTCTCATCAGTTCAGGCGGCGTCAGGTTCGAAGTTTTTGGCAGTGAACTATAGTAAGCTATGCTTACTGCCAAAATACTGAAGAAGATGGCGTCGCCTGGGCTGACTTTTGGTGAACATTTTGTAAAAAAGATCCCCCCATGGAGATTTAAACTAGTCTCGATAAATTCAAATAGTTAGTTGCTTTTTGACAAAATGTGGTTCATGAGAAATGCGGGTTAGCATCAGGGATTTATAAATATATTACTTATCGACTGCCAGGCCACTCTCCTGCACGAGAGATTTAAGCGCCATATTAATTTCCATTGAAAATTGAATCTCGCGACCATCTCCAAAATCAAAGATTTGTTCATAGCCACTCCTGCCTTTCACCTTGACAAGAAAAAAGTTTCGTTGTAAGCATCTTTGTTTGCCTGTTGTAATCCCGCTTTTTTTTGAAATGGGATGAACAATGGAAAAATATTAGATTCCACAATCTCCCATCGTTCTATTATGATCATTGGAGACCACTTTTAACTAATCAGGAGTAATGCATGTGTCGTTTAGCCCTGAAAACAGCCAATGAGGCCTTCTCTCCATACGAAGTGCTTCAGGGGATGGAGGCTATGCAGGAAGGTTACGATGGCTCCGGCCTTGGACTTCTTCTGCGCGGTCTTGATTTCGACGATTTCAAATATGACTCGAAATACCCTGTTCTCTCAGGTATTGCCCATACTGAAGAGTCCTGGCACCGCCTGAACAGCTTTATGGAAAATCGAGGATTTGAACTCAAGTATGACCATGAGTTTGAGACCAGACCCGAACTCATCGAAGCCACTGACCGCTATCGCTATTTCATTCGTGCCTATAAGATGCCTGAGTCCATGAGCACTAAACCCAGTGACGAGATCGAGAGTGAACTGATGCTCACTCGCCTGGCCCTTCGGAAAGATGGCGAGGAACATGGCAACGACCTGACGGTCTTTTCTTTCTGGCCCGATGTTGCAACCATTAAAGAAGTGGGCTGGCCCCTTGAAATTGGAAATGCGCTCACCCTCTCTGACAACCGGATCAAATCCAGGGTTTGTATGGCACAGGGAAGGCAGAATACCAACTACGGGATTAATCTCTATGCCTGCCATCCCTTTTTTATTCAGGGAATTGCCACCATGACCAACGGTGAAAACACCGCCTTTGTACCTATCCGTGACTGGCTTCTTGGCAAACATTTTCCAGGATACACAGGCTATCAGAGTGACTCGGAGACATTCACCCATATCCTCCACTACACCCTGAAACAGCTTAAACTGCCCCTGCAGGCCTACAAGCATATCATCACCCCCCTTCGGGGAGAAGAACTTGCCAGGCATCCGCAGGGAGAGTTCCTCGCCGGACTGCGAGACAGTTGTCGCCGCCTGATAATCGACGGCCCCAATGCAGTCATCGGCACCTTGCCCGATGAGACCTGTATGCTGGTCATGGATCAGAAAAAACTCAGGCCGGCAACTGTGGGTGGACGTCCCGGTGCCTGGGCAATTGCTTCAGAAATGTGTGGGGTGGACGCCATGGTCCCTGACCGTGACCCATCACTTGATTTTCAACCCATGCGTGAACACACAATCATTGTACCACCAGAACGAAAGGAACTTACAATATGGTCTCAGCACGATCCGTATCCATTGGACCAGGCAGCTTAAGCTACACTGACCTGCCCTGGATAATCCAGCACCGCGAAGACAGATGTACCCTCTGCGGCCACTGTACCGCAGTTTGCCCTAAAGAGGCCATCTACCTCGCCTATCGACGACAGAGGATGCCAAAACTTGACGTCCTCAAGAAGAAACGTGGCAACGAGTACCGCACATTTGTCGGTATTCGCCAAAAGAATAACATGGCCAACGCCTGCATCGGCTGCTCCATGTGTTCCATGGTATGCCCCAACGAGGCAATCCAACCCGTTCCTAACACCAACGAGCATCGGACACTCTTCTTCAACAACCAGAAGGGAGAACCCATGAAACGTGGAGGCCGTCGCAACAAGGTCGGCCCCACCCTCCTTGACCGGATCATGTTCAACCGCATATCCATGCTCACTGATCCGGCGCTGGATGCAGGGCGCCATGAGTTCAATGTAACCACCACCCTTGGCCGTACCCTTGATCCTGCAGAATTTCTAAAACGTACCCGCGAAGGTGGATGGATACCGCCGACACGGGAAATCTTTCCTTTTGTGATCGGTTCCATGTCTTTCGGTGCACTGTCACCAAATATGTGGCTGGGTCTGCTCCAGGGGGTTGCCTATTGTAATGAAGTGCTTGGTATTCCAGTGGTGATGTGTACCGGTGAGGGCGGATGTCCTCCATGGATACTGAAAAGCCCATATCTGAAATACATCGTTCTTCAGATCGCTTCCGGTTATTTTGGATGGGATGAGATCATCCGTGCCATTCCCGACATGCAATGTGATCCTGCAGCCATTGAGATAAAATATGGTCAGGGTGCAAAACCGGGTGATGGTGGATTATTAATGTGGTTCAAGGTGTCCAAACTGATTGCCCGTTTGCGTGGAGTACCTGAAGGAGTTGACCTTCCATCACCTCCTGTTCATCAGACCCTTTACTCCATTGAGGAATCGGTGATGAAGATGATCCAGACCCTGTCCACTGCTTTCGGGCACAAGGTTCCGGTTTATCCAAAGATTTCAGCCTCAACCAGTGCCAAATCAGTACTGAACAATCTGGTTCGTAATCCCTACGCATCCGCCTTACTGATCGATGGTATTGACGGTGGGACAGGAGCGGCTTACAACGTCTCCATGGATGCCACAGGGCACCCCATCGCCTCCAATGTACGCGAGTGTTATCTGGATCTGGTTGCCCAGGGCAAGCAGAATGAGATTCCAATCTTTGCAGCCGGGGGAATCGGTAAAAACGGTAATGTAACCCAGAACGGTATGGCACTGATCATGCTTGGTGCATCCGGTGTTCACATCGGAAAGTACATCATGCAGGCTGCAGCCGGTTGTCTTGGTAATGAGAGAAATCGCTGTAATGTCTGTAACGTTGGTATCTGTCCAAAAGGTATCACCAGTCAAAATCCGAAACTGTATCGACGCCTTGATCCGGATGTAGTTGCAGAGCGTGTGGCTGATGTGTTCATGTCCATCCGCACCGAGATGAAGAAGGTCATGGCACCTCTGGGAAGATCTCAGTCCCTGCCGGTTGGCATGTCTGACGCATTGGGTATCGGTGACAAAGCGGCTGCAGATAGGTTGAACATTAAATATGTTTGTTAGTTAGTTAGTTAGTTAGTTAGTTAGTTAGTTAGTTAGTTAGTTAATAGTTAGTTAATAGTTTTTAGTTTTTTATAAAACTAGAACTTTTTCATAAGGAGTTTTCAGTGAGTGCGACTGTTTTAAAAGGCCTGGATGAAAATGGCCGTAGAATCAGTTCCATGGACTTTGAAGCCATGGTTCGGGAGGCTGCAGAAACAAGCAGTTCCCTTCAAATCGAATCCATGGGCCAGCATAATCTTGGTATTCGACTGCAGCATGCTGATGGACTTTCGATTTCAGTCTCTGGACCTACAGGTCAGCGTCTTGGCTGTATGGGAATGCCTGGGACCTCCATCACCTGTAACGGTGCTGCATCCGATGATGTTGGATACCTGAATATCGGAGCGGAAATCACCGTTCTTGGTGATGCCACCAACGGTGTCTGTAATGCCATGGCCAACGGGAGGGTCTACATCAGGGGTTCCATCGGTGCCCGTGGACTCACCATGACCAAATGGAATCCGGATTACGAAAAGCCTGAACTCTGGGTACTTGGTTCCACTGGTGACTCCTTTGCGGAGTTCAACTGTGGCGGTGTTGCTGTCGTTTGCGGAGTTGACGGAAAAAACATGAACAATGTCCTCGGCTATCGCCCCTGTGTTGGCATGGTAGGGGGAACCATTTATTTTCGTGGTTCAATTGACGACTCCTATTCAAAAACAAATGCCAGACTGGCAGATCCCACAGATGAGCAATGGCATTGGCTTGCAACCAACATGCCGAACTATCTCGGTAAAATCTCGCGGGAAGATCTTAAAGATTCCCTGCTGGTTCGTGACGAGTGGCGGGTCTTCAATACTGTCTCCCCCCAGGAGCGGGCCCTCATGTTTTCCGGGCCCATGCCCATGGCGGAATTCCGCAACAAACACTGGAACCATGCTTTTGGTGGCGGTGATCCTCTTCGTGATCTCGCCCCCGGCCTTGACCGCAGTGTTATAGGTGCCGTTCCAACCGATGATATGCGTCGGAAAAAACCGTACTGGGCCAACCGCGAATCAGCTGCGCCCTGTACCTACTACTGTCCGGTCCATATCCCCACCGTAGACCGCCTGCGTCTGATCCGTGATGGTCAGATAAACGAAGCCTACGAGATGCTGCTGAAATATACTCCGCTTCCTGCCTCCGTCTGTGGGGCTGTCTGCCCAAATCTTTGTATGGAAAACTGTTCCCGTCAGGGCGTTGATGACTCCATTGATGTTCAGGTACTTGGTCGTGCCGTAGGAACAGCCATATCACCTCCTGTTGCCCCCTCCCTTGGGAAAAAGGTCGCCATCGTTGGTGGCGGACCCGCCGGAATGAATGCTGCCTGGCAGCTGGCCCACGCTGGCGTAGAAGCCCACATCTTTGAAAAAGATGACTTTATCGGCGGAAAGCTTGCTCAGGTTATCCCCTGGGAACGCCTTTCACAGGCCATCTGGGATCAGGAAGTCAAGCGTTTTGAGGAGACCCCCAATATTCACACCAACCTTGGTGTGGACATGAACAAGGAAAGCTTTGCAAAACTCAAAGAAGACTTTGATTATGTAATCGTAGCCGTTGGAACCCATGAACCGAGAAGAATTCCTTTTCCAGGACATGAAACGGTTATTCCCGCCCTCGACTTCCTGAAAAAAGCAAAAAGTTCGAATCCTGATACAGTGGGCAAAGAAGTTGTCATCATCGGGGCTGGAAATGTTGGCTGTGATGTTGCGTGCGAGGCCTATCGTCTCGGTGCTGAAAAAGTGACCCTTGTTGATATTCAGAAGCCGCTGGCCTTTGGAAAAGAAAAGGAAGCGGCCGAGGCTCTTGGCGCTGAATTTCGCTGGCCGGTCATGACCAAGGAAGTCACCCCTGAAGGTCTTGTTATGGATACGGGTGAAATCATTCCTGCCCAGACTGTGATCATCTCCATTGGCGATGTCCCAAAACTACAATTCCTGCCCGATTCTGTAGAAACGGTGACTGTTGGCGGAGCTGCGTGGCTGAAGACCAACGAAGCACACCTCACCACTGACTCCAAAGTTCTTGCAATCGGTGATGTTGAAAAACCCGGCCTTGCCACAAACGCTCTTGGCGCAGGGAAAACTGCGGCTGAATATATTATTTCCCAGATCAAAGGGGAAGAATGGAAACCTTTTACCAAAGAGGTCATCACCCAGCAGGCACTGACCATCACCCACTATACTCCGGAGAGGGAGCATGAAATATCCGAAGAAAACTCAGCAGAACGCTGTCTCTCCTGTGCATCCTGTCGTGACTGTCATCTCTGTGAAACCATCTGTCCGGAAGGTGCCATTACCAGACGTGAGTTTGAATACTCACACAGTAACGGATATGAATCCGGTCTTGGTGCGTCTTACGAGTATGTCTCTGACGATAAAAAATGTATCGCCTGTGGCTTCTGTGCCGACACCTGTCCCTGTGGAATCTGGACTCTGAAACCTTTTTAATAAATGATGGCTTCATAGACAATCCCTAACAACTTATCAGACCATTAGAAAAAACCCCGCAGGAGATTTCCTGCGGGGTTTTTCTTTTCAGGCGCGTCAATTCCCAGGGATTAAAAAACGCTCCTTGGTTCCCGGCATTCACTCCAGAACCAGCACAGTTCTCTTTTCTGTTCAAACTTGACCGGTTTAGGAAACACCTCCTTGTTCGAGCACCGTTTCATAGCTGAATCAAGGCATCCGAATTTCCTTTTTTTGGCCTCAAGCTCCCAAATAACATCAATCACAATGATCATACTGTCCTATTCCAACTGGTGACACCAGCACCAGCTTCCATAAAATTTGTTGGGGCAAAACTCGCAGCCGACACTTTTCCATTTGGGGCAAACCACCCATTAAACACATTTTTTCTGGGAATATCAAAATATCAACAAAGGTTCTTATTTTCAAAAAAAACCAAATAATGCTGAGAGCTTTTGTTCCTCTCCATTTTTACATATTATCGATAAAGGTAAAAATCACAGAGTTAGTTGGATTAGTTCTTGCATAAAAGAATCAATTATGCTTTGGAAAGTGAGGTCTTAAAAGTGCTGCTCTTCAACAGAGAAACAGGTTTTCCCGAAGAGGGAATCGCTCTCTTTATAACCAGCTGTTCGCTCGGGATCTTACCGTCTGGTTCTGTGTTACATAACCCAGCACAAGAAAAACGTATTCGGGGAATATTGAATATAGGCCGATAGCTAAACAGACACTTTTTATAGAATCCAGCTCTGAGGAATTAAAGGACTCATGATCATACATTTGCCTTTACACTATCTTTCCGTTGCCATAAATCCAGAAACTGAGTCTAAATCTATACTGGGAATTGAGTGTATGGAACAAAGAAGGCAACAACGATTTGAGATTCCTGAAGCCTTTGTTGTTGCCCCCGAAGGTGTTGGGCAACTAATTAATATCAGCACAGGGGGGCTGGCGTTCAAACGATTGAATGGTCCGGAGTTACCTGCAAAATGGGATCTTGATATAGTTATTCCTCCAAATGATTTTCATTTAGAACAACTTCCTGTGGAGTTGATTTGGAAAAAAATAAATGATCAGCCAAGTTTTCTTTCCATTTCAACGGAAATCATAGGTGTCAAAATGGGTGACCTTGATCGCTCTCAGAAGAAAATATTACAAAATTTATTGTTTTCACAATCGTTCCGTTAAGCAGCGTTTATCAAAGGCAAACTGGCCATCCGGCGAATGGTGGCATTGATCAGGGTTCCATTTGAAAATATCTAATAAGCCTCTGCTCAAGTTCCCCCTGAACACCTAAAAGATCTCCAGTTTTTCGACCTAGAATCTCCATAGCTGCATCATCCGACTCTTTTTGAATCTGGCCACAGAGATAACTGACACAGAAAATTGGCTTCAAAAGAAAGATACATCCGTTCTTTTCCAGAAAGCAGCATTCCACCCCATCATTTTTTACCACCCTGACCTCCACTCCCGCCAGGATGTTTGCAAGAAGTTGGAGCACGTCTGTGTTTTCATGCCCCATATAAGCACTGCAGCATCCACCATTCGGAGTCGCAGCACATCGGGTGCAGACCTTCTCCATTCCCATCGCTGCCATATGGTTTTCAAGTGCTGTCACTGATGCCTTTACACTTTTAAGTTGAGAGGTGATATCAGGATGCTGCAATAATTCTTCCCCATACTCCCGATAGAATAGAACTGCCTTGCCAAGTTTTTGCGGGCCATCACCATGATAGCAGCTCCTGATAATTTCCTTATACTCCATAGCTGTCTCTCAATACTCGCCTGTCCCATCCATAAAATCACGCCAGATCGGTGCCGCCACAGCCCCGCCATTCTTACCACTGCCAAGGCTTGAATTATCATCATGGCCCAACCACACCCCGCCAAGACGATCCTGGATAAAACCGACAAACCAGGCATCCCTGTTCTCATTAGTGGTTCCGGTCTTTCCGCCTCTGGGAGCCGTCAGGCCGGCAGCCCTTTTTCCAGTACCGCTGTTCACCACTTCAGTGAGGAGCCCCCTCATATCAGCCGCAACAGATCTATTCAGCACCTGTTTTGTAATAGGCTGCGCCTGGTATATTTTCTTACCGTTATTGCGCTCAATGGCGGTGATCAGGAGAGGAGCAGCATACTTCCCCTGGCAGACAAAAGGTGAATACGCTGCGGTTATTTCCAGAAGAGAGACCCCTGTCGCACCAAGCGCCAGCGAGAGATCCGAAGTGATGGGAGGTCGAATGCCTAGACTTTCGGCAAGTTTTGTTACTCTCTTAATGCCTACTTTCTGCAAAAGCTTGATTGCTACTATATTACGGGAATGAACAAGAGCCTCAGAGAGGCTTGTTTCGCCATAATATCTCCCTGAAAAGTTTTTCGGATTCCACATTTTGCCATCTCCTCCGCGAACGGAAAGTGGCGAATCAACAATGATGGATTGGGGGCTAAAGCCATTTGTAAAAGCAGCACTGTAAAGAATCGGTTTAAAAATTGATCCGGCTGAACGTCTCGCAAGAGTTGCCCGATCAAAAGCACTTTTGTTAAAATCAAGCCCTCCTACCAGAACCCTGACCTTGCCGCTACAGGCATCCATGGTAACAACTGCACCCTGCACCTTTTTCATCTCCGGAAAATATTCATCCACTCCGTGACGCAGAGCCATTGCAGCTTGTTTCTGCTCCACGGAATCCATGGTGGTAAAAATTCTGACCCCGGCACGGTTAAGGGAGGTATCTAAAATCTTTTCTGCCTGTTTTCTGACCAGTTGGACAAAATAGCCATTAATCCCCAGAGACTTTTGTCTTCCAACGGCAATGGAAAGAGGTTGTTCAAATGCCTCACGTGCAGTCTCTGAGTCCACATAACCGTCTGCAGCCATCCGGTTCAGAACATAACGCTGCCTCTTCCGGGCTGCCTCCAGGTGGCGATGCGGGGCATATCGACTTGGAGCCTGCGGCAGCCCCGCAAGAAGTGCCGCCTCACCAACAGTCAGATCTTTAGCATGCTTTGCAAAATATGCCTGAGAAGCGGCTTCCACTCCATGGGCACCGTTACCAAGATAGATCTGGTTGAGATAAATATGAAGGACATCATCTTTACTGAGCAAGGTGTCGATGCGCCAGGCCAATATCGCCTCTTTGAATTTACGAAGATAGGTCTTTTCAGGAGTAAGGAGCAGAGATTTGGCAACCTGCTGGGTAATGGTGGACCCACCCTGACCACGGTGCCCACTCTTCAAATTGTTTATGGCTGCACGAAAAACCGACCAGAGATCAAGCCCCGGATGGCTATAGAACCGACTGTCTTCCGAAGAGATAAAGGCCTGCGGGAGATACGCAGGCATGGTTGCAAGAGGAATAACAGTTCGATTTTCCGTATAAATCCGTTCAATCACCTTGCCATGACGATCAATAATCTCCGAGGCCTGGGACGGCTGATACTCGGCAATTGTCCTGATATCTGGAATCTTCAAGAGAACAAGGCTCAACAGCAGGGTTCCGAGGAAAAGTGTCAATACCAGACTGATAGCGAAAACAAAACCGATGATATGCTTCTCATTCAAAGGCTTTGCATAAACTCGTTTTCGTGGATTCGGAGAACGGGCTGGTGATTTGGGCTTAGATGGAGGCACTTAGGTATTAAAAGTCAGTGGTTGGCCAGCTGGAAGCACCCTAAAATACGGGGATAAATGCTCGTAGAGTACAGGGACAAAGAAGTCTTTTTGCGCCACTCCATCTGTAATGTGGTGACGCAAAAGAGAAGGCATCAGCCGAATACACCCTTCAGAAAAAAGAAAAAGGCCATTGCCATTACGGCTCCTGCCGGCAGAGTAACGATCCAGGAAATAATAATGTTCACCACAACCCGCAGATCAAGGGCTCCAATCCCGCGAGCAAGACCAACACCAAGGACAGCTCCTACCAGAATATGCGTTGTCGAAACCGGCAGTCCGGTACGTGAAGCTAGAACAACGGTACTGGCTGCCGCCAGTTCTGCACAGAAACCGCGAGAAGGCGTGAGTTCTGTGATTTTGGTTCCTACAGTAAGCATTACCTTGTAGCCCAGGGTGACAAGTCCGAGAACAATTCCGGTCCCCCCGATAAAGAGTATCCAGATAGGCATTTCAGTTTCCTGCATGACTTCGCCACCGGAACTGACAATGCTGATGACTGCCGCCAAGGGTCCAATACCATTGGCGACATCATTGGATCCGTGGGCAAAGGCCATAGAACATGCGGTAAAGAGCATCATGGGAGCAAAGACCTTTTCAACACTGGCAAAATGGAAATCCCGATCCGCCTCAGGATCTTCCTTCACCTTTCTAATAAAATACCATCCAACGACACTGGTCAAGAGACCGATAAGAATTGCCATTCCAAAACTCTGTGGACCTGTGAGGTTAATATGAAGATGTTGCAACCCTTTAAAGAGTGTCACCAGGGAGATCACAAATCCGACAAGGAAAACATACATCGGGGCATACTTTTTGGCACTTTTCAGAGGGTTATCACTGTTAAAAATCAGCTTCCGCAGCGACATCACCAGAAGAAAAGAGATGGTTCCGCCAATAAATGGTGAAACAACCCAGCTGGCAACGATCTTCCCAACCTTTCCCCAGTTCACCGCATCAGGACCTATACCGACGATGGCAAAGCCAATCAAGGCTCCAACAATGGAGTGCGTCGTGGATACCGGCCAACCTCTACTTGAGGCAAGCATCAGCCACACAGCTGCTGCCAGCAGTGCAGCAAGCATACCGAAGACCAGAATCTCAGGGGTAGCAGCAATAGAGGTGGGATCAATGATTCCCTTACGGATTGTTTTCGTAACATTTCCACCAGCGAGCACAGCACCGGAAAACTCAAAAACAATGGCAATACCGATAGCCTGTTTAACACTAACAGCCCCTGCACCCACCGACGTTCCCATGGCGTTAGCCAGATCGTTTGCCCCGACTCCCCAGGTCATATAGAGACCAAAGATAACAGCCAGTCCAATCAGAATTGTTCCATACGCAGCAATAACTTCCATTTATTTTCTCACTTCGCTTATTTGGACAAAAACAGCAATAGACGATCGGCCATATTCTCTGCGCGGTCGGAAATATTACCGACCTCTGCTATGACCTTATACCAGAAGATGACCGATACAGGGTCCAACTCTTTTTCAATGGTAAAAAGTGTTCTGTTCACTTTCTTTAAGATCATATCAATATTGTGTTCCTCTCTTCTCACCAACTTGATCATATCCTCGACTCTGTCATTCTCTTTGCCGCTAAAGCCGACATGCACCAGCTCATCAAGCTCTTCGATCATGGTCTTCGCTTGAGTGATGATCTCCATTGTCCCTTCCAGGAGTTCATCAAATCCTTCTTTGATGGCATCGGGTATAACCATGTCACGACTGACGAGAATCTGACTGACCTTCTCAACGCCATCGGCAATCGCATCCTGTTCATTTAACAGATTGAGAAGATCCCTCCGGTCAACAGGAAGCAGAAGAGTCTTTGGCATATGGCGCCGATATTCTGATTTCATTTTATCCGCCTCGGTCTCGCTTTTATCTATCTGTTCTGCAAGATCTCGCAGATCTTTCTGATCCTTTCTATACACAGCATCAAACAGGGCCGGAAGCAGCATAACACAGGAAAAAACAGACCGCATATGTACCTGAATCGGCTTGAAGGGTGATTTTCGCAGTAAGCCTGCCAAAGGGTTCGTTGTTCTCATTATCATGGTCTATTCTCCTTCCTTATTAGTAGGTTAGGATTTGTTTTCTTTTTTTTGAAGTAAATACTTTCGTTAAGATACTTTTACCCATGCGGACACTATACCAAGCACCCACAAGGGGGTACTTTGCAGAATCCTGACTTTCACTCCAGCCCGGGTAAGGTGTGTGTCGATTCAAACCCACTCCCCAGACATAACACGTATTCAATTCATCTCATTAATAATCTTCAACAGTGGCTCTGCCTGATAACTCAAGGGGATCATCTTCTTTCTGACCTGCATAAAGAGACACGGCCCATCCCGATGGCCGCTATATATAATATGATGCCCTCTAATATTACCAGCATTTTTCCAGAAACTGTTAAAAGGATCAAGCGGGGTGTGGCCAACCACAAACGGTGCTCGTTTCTGAAGGCCCAGACTTTTCCTGAAACGCTTCACATCTCCCTTATTATAGCCTGCCAGATAATGGGATCGTTTCAGTCTGTTCGTCAAAATTTCACGACATATCTGGGGATTGCTACGCATATTGACAATATCTTTCCTAGAAAGTGTTCTCCTGGGAGGGGCGGCATGGCAGGCAACGCATGAGTCGGTCTTCATGACCATTGGCAGGAGATCATAAAATTTCTGCATCTCTTTCACATATTCGTCACCCCGAAGTTCCTGCAAACGTTTGCGCATCAACACCCCTTGGGAGATCCCATTTTTGCTGATTTGGGTATGAAAACTGTCATGGTTGCCCAGAAGGTAAAAGAAATTTACAGGAAACTGACATTTCATTTTAAAAATCAGATCCATCATCAGGATTGAGCTGTCCATCTCCTCCATTTCTCCTGGAACCTCAGAATGAACAGCGTCACCAAGGATAACGAGACAGGCCCGCTGCGCTACAAGGTGAGCCAGCAGACAATTTTCACTTAAAATTTTCAGCAGATTATCAATCCGTGCATGAAGATCTCCAACAAGAAGAAGTCTCCACTCTTCAGGCAGTTCCAAAAGGGCACCCGGTGCACCTGATTCTGTTTTTTCCCGAAACACCTCATGGGGAAGGATTTCATTTACCTCCCTGATGGTGGCCAGAGCTTCTTCCGGGGGAAGCAGGGACAGTGTCCCCCCGTAAACATCACGAATACCAAGGATTGAGTTATAATGATTTGTCTCCAGCCTCTCCCTGATATCCTGGCCACCGCTGCGGATAATCTGAATCGTAGTCTTATCATCCAAGGGGTTGATTTGCAAATCACCCTTGATATTGGTGATCGTTAAGTGCCTAGCACCAATACATTCTGAGAAATTAAATAGTTCATCATATGATTGATTGTCTTTGCCAATGAGAACAGTATCTCCAACCTTAATTCTGGCAAACCCACACATGATGTCGGCTATACAATCTTTGGAGCGGGAAATCAGCCAGTTTTTCTGAATATTCTTTTTCTTTACCCCAAGGGGGATTTCAGGGCGAAAAATAAACCTCTGGTCCCCAATGACCATCTCAAATGTTTTTCCGTCATGGGCAATACGACTCTTAACAACAAGGGGCTGCAACTGATCTGTAACAGTGAACCATACAATGGGATCTTGACGGAAAAGCAGCCACTTCCAGCCGGCAAAGGTTGTCAGATCTGGCCTGAATTCGGAACTCGCCTCTGCCCACGGAGGAACATTCACATCATCTTTTTCAGCTATGCGCATTGGTTTTTTACGCAAACCTTCCCGCACATAGACCTGCATCCCCGCCTGGTCCATGTAAGACGCAACTTCACGATAAATAGCAGACTGACGGACAACCATTTCGAGAGTCAGATTTTTATCCACGGGAAAATATCCTTCCGTATGCCTGGCCTGCCTCCACTTAAATATTTTTTTCGGATCAGGCAATAAAAACTCAAAAATATAACGGGTTCTCCAGTTCGTCTGAAAAAAATATTTTGCGGTGGGGGGTATCTGAATTCTATCAAGTTCGAGAAAGAGCGGTTCTCCGGCTTCGAGCCATTCCTTATCAAAAACGGTCAATGCCTCATCATACCCTTCAAAGGGGAAGCCAAGGTGTACTTCCCTTGGACGATAGGTTAGGGTCTGGTCCTTCCACCACCCCTTGCGGGTAAGGTCCACATACCCTTCATTGGGCCAGCCATGCACTTTATTAATATAATAGGTCTTGCCGGCTCCCGGAGGACCGGTCACCACCAGTTGAACAAAATTTAACCTGGCTGGGAGCTTCACCCCACGGATATTTTGTAACTCTTTTATGGGGACTAGCTTTTTTTTCAGCGGATCAGTCATAGCAAACCAGAATTTTGAAAAGTTGAAAATTTCTCTTTTTAACTTTATACTCTACATTTTCTACTTTCCACTTTAAACTTTATATTACTATGTCTAAAATCCGTGTACTCCCGGAACAACTTGCCAACCGTATTGCTGCTGGCGAAGTGGTGGAACGTCCTGCCTCTGTTGTAAAAGAGCTTCTCGAAAACAGTCTGGATGCTGGGGCTGACAGGATCGAGGTCGAGATTGAAGGTGGGGGTACACGGCTAATCCGGGTCATTGACAATGGAGAGGGCATGGATGAAGATGATGTGCTCCTCTGCCTGGAACGACACGGCACCTCCAAGATTAAAGACGATAAGGACCTGGAGGCCATCAACTCTCTAGGTTTTCGCGGTGAAGCTATTCCATCCATCTCCTCGGTCTCACGGATGACCATCATCTCCAGACAGCGCTCAGCAGATCTTGGAACCACAGCAATTCTCAACTATGGAAAGCTGCACAAAATCCATGAAACCGGGTGCAGGCGGGGAACAACATTTGAAATCCGGAACCTTTTTGGCAACACGCCGGCCCGCAAAAAATTCCTCCGTACCAACCGAACGGAAATTGGACACATTGATGAACTTGTCAAAAATTATGCACTTGCGGCCCCTGAGGTGAGTTTTCTTTTGCGCATAGACGGTCGCCAAACCCTGCATATGGACTCCGGCCAAGATCTGCCCCAGCGGCTGGCCTCTGTTCTCCATTACACCGGTGACTTTGTCACAATCAGCCATACGGAACCGGGTGGCGCTCTCCCAAAAATCACAGGCTACCTTGTCCCTCCCGACCATCCACTCAAAGGCTCTGCCCGCATCAAACTTCTGGTCAATGGCAGATCTGTAAAAGACAGGATGCCGGCCCACGGGGTGATAGAAGGATTACGCGGTTTCCTCATGAAAGGTCACAACCCTGCAGGCCTTCTCCACCTTCACCTTTCTCCTGCAGAGGTCGATGTCAATGTCCACCCTACCAAGCAGGAAGTACGTTTCAGGCGCAGCCGTGATATCCACCAACTTATTGTGCAGGCGATTCAGCAGGGGATGCACGGATATCAGCAGACATTAAAACAATCTTTTTTTTCGGTTCAATCTTCTGGGAGTGGCACCCTGAAAACAGATCAATGGCAACCAACAGCAGTCTCTCCCACAAATCAAGGGGAAACCCCACGACCAAATGCCAACCCACAGGTTTCACAACCGGCAACTGCCGAACCAATCCCTGTTCCGTGTTCTCAAAAATATGATCCGCCCCGCCTACGTCCTGCTTTTATAGAACCGGAAAAAAAAGGTCACGGCTTGAAAATCATTGGCCAGTATGACAATCTCTATATCTTCTGCCAGTCCAGTGATGGTCTGCTTGTCATTGACCAGCACGCCGCCCATGAACGCTTACTGTTTGAAAAACTGAAAGAACAATTCCTCAAAGGGTCAATCACTCGCCAGAACCTGCTCTTCCCTGAAACTGTGGAACTTTCCCTTGCGGATGTACAAAAAGTAGAACAGTATGGTGATGAAATCGATACAATGGGATTCAGCTTACGCGAATTCGGGGGGAACGCTTTTGTTCTCTCCGCTGTTCCTGCCCTTGGCAGTCGCCTGCCTCCAGTGGAACTTTTCCTTGATATTCTGGAACAGTTTGACAGCTCCAACAGCTCAAAACGAAAGGGATCTTTACTGGAAGACATCCTGGCCTCCATGGCCTGTAAGG
>JAIPEF010000026.1 GCA_021737265.1 Desulfocapsa sp.
CTCACACAGAAGCAACAGGAGGCATTTCACTTGCTGAAGGAAATCAAAATGTAGACAGGATCTTGCAGGCTGATTTTTAAATATAATATTGATATCACAGGGTAAATATGTCATCCAGCGAGGGGAACTTCAGTCTAGCAATGTCCTAGACTTATACATTCAAACAGACCACAATAAAAATGTAAAGTAGATCGCATTGAAACGTGGTCTGTCCCCTGTTTCCCTCAGATTTGTTCAAAAAAAAACGTCCGAACAGATGCCTGTTCGGACGTTTAGTCTGCTCATGCAGGCATTGATCATCAACAGGCCCGCACGGCTTTTCGCCAGCCATCATCCTTCAAACGTTGAATTCTTTCAACTGCCCAGGAATTAATTGCAACGAGATATTCTTTGGGATCACTTTCTTTCATGGCAATGATCTTATTTCGCTCATCTGTGATGTCTGCAGTCTCTCCGGGATACATTTCACGCCATGTCACATACCCTTCATCAAAAATCAGTTCAGGGTTCACATGGGCCGGATCCATTGCAAGCTTGGTGATAGCAAACATTCTCGCCAGATCCATATCATATTCGATAACCCAGCCGTTATCCCTGACCATCGTTTCCTGATCAATATCCTGATCTGCAGAACAGCTAGGACAAAACAGGCGACCAATTACCTCCTGACCCATAACATTATCACGCAGATGAAAGGTTGCATCTTTTTGACCACAACTACATGTTTTCTTCACTTCCCGGCACATACTTTTCCTCCATTATCTAGGACCTATAAGAGTTCAGAATCATCTCTGAGAATCATTATCTCTCCACACTCTACATTTTTCCATAGGATTTGTAAATCCAATAATGATAATTGTTAACTTTTTGTTTCCAAAAGAAAACCATTCAATAATTTGCTCCATTTTTATCCCTGCAGCCTGTGTCGTTCAGCATTCGGCCTGTAAAGAAATGGATTTAGGAATAGACTCTTTTTCAGAGGCAGCCAGAGTTATCTGACTGTCAAGGCAGTTTTTCTGCTTTTGTAGAAAGAACCAGAGCACAACAGGAAACAAAAGTTAAAACAACTGTACCCGGAAAACTGCAGTTTTATAGCGGAGAACAACACCATTAGGCTCAATCTGTTCTAAAGAGAGCTCATTACTGATCAGGTCTCCCTCCCGAACAATCCGGTTATTGATTATAATCAACCGTAGCCTCGCCTCATCAGCATACACATGACCGGCAAAAGAAAGGTCAGGCATACCTGCTTTCAATTTTGGTGACAAATCATCCAGAAAAGGAATAAGGTCTGCATCCTGCTCTGAGGATTGAGGCGTCGTGACCGGAATGGACACCGTTACAGTTTCATCAAGTTCCTCAACAACCTCTTCTTCAGTGACCGGCTCGCTGACTTCAGGTGCAGGTTTGACAGACTGCTTAGAAATCGCAGGGGGCTCCGGCTCTAAATCCTGAACACTCTGCAAAGGTGCAGAAGCCATCTTTGACTCACCCTTGAGTTCCGGTATCCGGGCATTGGAAAATTGCCACCAGAATAGAGCACTAAAAGAGCCCAGAACCAGAAGGGCAGCACTAAGCAAATGCAGGACAGGGGGTTTACGCCCCTGTCTCTTTCCAATTGGCAGAGAGTGATCCGCCTGCAGATCCGGAATTTCTTCCCTTTTACGTTCTTTATCTGATTTTTTCAATGCTTCCAGGATATAAGACATTGTATAGTCTCCGGTATCAGTCGCTTATTTCAAGTGGTACTATGCGTATGCTTGTCTTCTGTTCCTCATTTTCCTCTACAAGCGTCTCCACAGCAACCGGGGCGTCTTCCTGCCCTTCGTTTTCAACATGCCCTACTATTGCTTTCTCTTCAACCTGCATGGCAACAACAGATGGAGTATCCATGTTCTCAGTGGGGGACTGCCTGTTAGAGTAATACAATACACCACCAGTCCCGACCAAAAACAGGACAACAGCAAGCATCAACCGTCTCTGGGGCAATGCCCTGTTGCTCTCCGTCACATTCCCCAGTACTTCCCTGGCGGCCTTATCAACAATTTTTCGACTCACCGGATACTTTTCTTCCACATAGGCACCCAGCAGGGATCGATCACAAAGAACATTGATCAGGCGGGGAATCCCGTGACTCAACTCATAAACTCTGACCAGAGCTGTTTTTGAAAAAATTTTTCGTCTCACTCCTGCCACAGCAAGACGATGATGGATATAGGCAAAACTGTTTTCCCGATTCAGGGGTTGAAGATGGTATCTGGAGGTGATACGCTGGCTAATCTGAGCTGCGCCGGGTTGATCGAGAATCTGCCTCAACTCAGACTGTCCAAGGAGCACTATCTTCAATAATTTCTTCTGATCTGTTTCCAGGTTGGTAAGCAGACGAAGCTGTTCAAGGAGATCAAGACTCAAGTTCTGCGCTTCATCTATGAGCAGAGCAATATTTCTTCCCTGGGCATAGGCATCAAGGAGATAACTATTTAATTTATCAATATAGGCCTTTACGCTGGTCGTCTCATCCTCCATAGGGATTCCAAGCTCATCACAGATTGTTTCCAGTAATTCAAGGACTGTCAGACGCGGATTGAGGATCAATGCCACATCTGTATTGCTCGGAAGTTGAGCCAAAAGACAGCGACAGACCGTGGTCTTTCCAGTTCCCACATCCCCTGTAAGAAGAATGAAACATCCATCACCGGCAATCCCATACAGGAGATGGGCCAGAGCCTCCCGGTGCAACTCGCTCATGTAGAGATAACGAGGATCCGGGGAAATGGAGAAGGGGTTTTCTTTAAGTCCGAAATAGTCTGTATACATCGGCACCAAGACAAAAAGGAAAGGGGAATTTATTTAAGTTTCATATTGATATAATTTACAGTACATTATTCCGTCATAGTACCCTTAGAGAAGGGAAATGGACAATGTTTTTTCTTTTTTTACATAATATATGCCAGTTTACGAATACAAAGCCCTGGATCAAAAAGGAAAGTCATGCAAAGGACTGATTGATGCGGACAGCGAGACCAAGGCCCGCAGCAAACTGAGAAGTTCCGGGAAATACCCGGTCAGCATCCGTGAAAGCATTGGCAAGGTTCAAAGCGGTAAAAAAAAGGGCAGTGCCGGTATCTCATTCTTTGAGCGCATCAAATCCGATGAGATTCATGTCATCACCAGACAACTTGCCACCCTTCTGAATGCTGGGATTCCACTCATTAATGGACTGGCCTCCCTCATAGACCAGAGTTCCAACCCTGCTCTGAAGCGAGTTCTCGCTCAGATCCGCGATTCGGTTAATGAAGGTTCCACCCTGACCAGTGCCTTGTCCCAGCACCCAAAACTCTTTTCAAATATTTACATCAATATGGTTCGCTCCGGTGAGGCATCCGGCTCCCTTGACATTGTGCTGGAGCGGCTGGCTGATTTTGGCGAAAACCAGAAGGCCATCCAGGGCAAACTCAAAGCGGCCCTTGTCTATCCCATATTCATGGCTGTTATCGGAACCGGCATCCTCTTTTTTCTGATCAGCTATATTGTCCCCAATATTACCCGCGTTTTCATGGATATGGAGCGGGTTCTGCCTCTCCCTACCAGAGTACTTATCTTTGCGAGTGATGCCTTGCGCGGCTACTGGTGGCTTGGGGCACTACTCCTTGTCGGTCTCTTTGGCCTTATCCGCCTCTTTCTTGCCCAGAAACAGGGCCGAAGAATCTGGGACAGGATCAAACTCAGCTTCCCCATCACGGGAGCGGTGAACCGAAAAATCATTCTCGCCCGGTTTTCCTCTACTCTTGGCAGCCTTCTCAACAGTGGCGTTCCCCTGATCACCTCTCTGCAGATCGTTGAATCACTGGTAAACAACCAGCTGATTGGAGAAGTGATTGCAGAGGCCATGGAGAAGATCCAGAAAGGGAAAAGCATGAGCAGTGCTTTGGAGACATCTGTCTGGTTCCCCCCGCTTTTCCTGCAGATGATAGCAGTGGGTGAACAGAGCGGCCAACTCGAGCCCATGCTGGATAAAGTTGCCCAGGCCTACGAAAGGGAGGTCGAAACTGCCATCATGGGCATGACTGCCCTCATTGAGCCCATTATGATCTCGGCCATGGGAGCTGCTGTTGGTTTTGTAGTACTCTCCATCCTCCTTCCTATTTTCGAGATGAACCAGATGATATAGACAAAAGTTGTAATACCAGACAGTTACAGAGGTAACGATCGCCTCCATGCTCATCACCAACTACTAAAAAAAAACAAATTTTATTTGATATAATATAGAAAGGTATTAAATACTCTTTAAACGATTTTAAAAACCTGTACAGGATCTAAACATGAAACTTTTTTTACAATTACCCACCCTCTTTTCCGGAGTATCTCTTCCACCCTATACCTTGCAACTGCTTACTGTCCTTTTTACAGTTGCCATCCTGCTCAAGCTTACACACCATGCGCGGCAGTCTGCAGGCCTTCCCTCTCTTACCAGCCAGGGCTTCACCCTGATCGAGCTTCTCGTAGTCCTTGTTATCATCGGCATCCTGGCCGGCTACGTTGGACCACGTATCATGGGACATCCCGAGGAAGCCAAGCGAACAATGGCAGCGGCCCAGATGAGTGCAATTGAAACTGCGATAGAATCCTATAAACTGGACAATGGTGCCTACCCAACCACAGAGCAGGGTTTACAGGCACTGGTAACGGCTCCTTCCGGTGCTGCCAAATGGCGTAAAGGCGGTTACATGAAAAAAGGGAAAGTCCCCAAAGATCCCTGGGGAAATGACTATATCTATCTCAGCCCGGGCAGTCATAGTGATTTCGATATTATCTCCTACGGCCCTGATGGTGAATCCGGCGGTGAAGATGAAAATGCGGATGTCAACAACTGGGAGATCGAATAGTCCTTGCAGGAGGCTCCAACACAAGACTCTGTCAGCAGCAGGGGTTTCACACTTCTGGAGCTCCTCATTGTCTGCCTGCTGATTTCCATCAGCCTGGGATTAAGCATCCCCAGTCTCCGCAGCACTCTCACTAGCGATGATCTGGCCGCCGGATCTCGTAAAGTGATTTCTCTGGTCAAAAGCAGTCGTGCAAAAGCTGTCACAGATCAGGAAGCATATCTCATTTTTTATGATTCCGCGGAACGCAAACTCTGGTATCAAAAGGCAGATGACGAAAAAACAACTGATACCAGCGCAGCCATCACCCTGCCTTCTGATGTTTACATTCAAGATATAAAACAGGCTGGCGGCGGGAGTGCTCAGGACACCATGAACAGTGGTATCTGGATTTCCAGGGAGGGCTACATGGATAAAACCGTTATCCAGTTGGCGGACATGGAAGGCAAGAGCCTCAACCTGGTCATATCCCCTTTTCTCCCAACCATCAATGTTACTGAAGGGCCGGTTACTTTTCCTTAATGAACATAACGGAATATCCGCGTTGAGGGATAACGAAAGACACCTATGAAAGATAGCGGTTTCACCCTCCTTGAAGTCATGATTGCCATGGCCATCCTCGGCATTGCCCTGACCAGTCTTTTTGGCTCCCAATCTGCATCTGTTGCCCTGGCCACTGAGACCCGTTTTAATATCCAGGCACCACTCCTTGCCAAAATGCAGTTGGCAACAATTCGATCGGGAGAAGAGGTCTTTGATGGCAGTGGAGACTTCGGCGAAGACTTTCCGGGCTTTCAATGGGAGCTCACCGTTGAGGATGCCTTTTTTCCTGAATCTGAGATC
The DNA here is from genome assembly GCA_021737265.1 of Desulfocapsa sp. Classification (GTDB taxonomy): domain Bacteria; phylum Desulfobacterota; class Desulfobulbia; order Desulfobulbales; family Desulfocapsaceae; genus Desulfocapsa. Next base: position 5,727 of record JAIPEF010000026.1, read on the forward strand.
CTGGTGGATCTTGATGAAAAACTGCAGCACCTGACCCTTATAATCACCTGGGGAGAAGAGCTTTTCAGCTATCAGGTAGACAGTTACCAGAGGAGCAAGGAATGACCTGCCGCAAAGAAGGCTTCACACTCCTTGAGCTGCTGATTGCCATTGCCATATTTGGCATGGTCATAGGCCTTGCTTACTCATCATACAACGCAACATTTCACATTATAGGCAGTGCGGAAGCCCAAGCAAAGACCTATTCCAAAGCAAAGATTGCCATGGAGCGTATCATCAGCGACCTGGAATCCTTCTACCCTGGTGACAACCCGGTCTTCACTGGAAGCAGCAAGTCCATCTCCGGCCACAGGGCTGACACGCTGACATTCACCTCCATCGCCTCCGTACGTCTGCACGCCGACTCTGTTCCCGTCGGCCATGTCATTATCAGCTATTACGTCCAGGAAGATCCGGATTCCGACTCACTACTGCTCTACCGTTCAGAGCAATCGGCACTCAATGGAGAAGGAGAGGACGCCAGCAGCTCAGCCCTGTTGCTCTGTGACTCCCTCCAGGAAGTTGCCTTTGATTTCTACGATAATGAGAACCAGAATGTTGAAAATTGGGAAGAAGATGAAGAAGGTGGTGATACGCTCTCCCTGCCGACTCTTATCACTGTCAGCCTTCGTTTTAATGATGTCCGGGAAGAAGATGAAGAAGGTACACTGTTTCAAACAAGCCTTACTCTGCCAGTGGCAAAAAAGATTGAGTAGGATGAAAACAAAACAACCAACAATAATACATATTGCCGACATCTCAACACAGATACTTCTCTCAGGGTTACGTTTTTTTCTCCCCCTCCCCCAAGACCCCCTGCACCCATTACCAGGTCGTTTATACCGGGTGTTAAGGTGCACAAACAACCAGAAAGGAATGGCCCTGCTCCTTACCATCAGCTTGGTGAGTGTCCTTGCCATTGTCACCCTGCGGTTCAGCCAGACCATGCGGCAGGAGTATATTGTTTCAGCAGGTCTCAAAAACAGCGTCAGACTTGGTGAAATGGCCAGATCCGGTGTTACTATAGCTGAAGAGATACTCTTGCTGGATAGGCAGGATAACAGCTATGATTCCCTTCACGATTCCTGGGCCCTGCTGGCTGATGAGGATCTTACGTCCCTTTTTGAACAGGGTAGCCTAAAAGTTTCTGTTGCAGATGAGACCGGGAAATTCCAGATTAATGCCATGGTTATCCGCAAAAGGAAGGATTCTAACAAGACTGATGAAACTACGAATCCAGATGACGGTGGTGATGGGGACGCAGACGGTGAAGGGAACGTAGATGGTGAAGGAAATATAGACGGTGAAGGGAACAGCGAGGAGGGCGAGGGCAAAAAAAAGCTGACTGAAGAAGAAAAGCAGAAACAGCGTGAAAGCGATGTTCGCAATATCCTGTGGCGACTGTTACGAGAAGAGCCTTTTCTCGTGGAAGACGGCGACGCCAGAGGGATTATCGACTCGCTGATCGACTGGATAGACAGCGGAGATGCTGACGGGGAGGAAGAGTATGGGGCAGAAGACAGCTATTACCAGTCCCTCGATCCACCCTATTCCTGTAAAAATGGACCGATAGAATCCATTGAAGAACTGCTTCTGGTCAAAGGGTTCAGTCGCGAACTCCTCTATGGTACGGAAGAAACACCGCCGCTTGCTCCCTTACTCACCGCCCTGGGTAACGATGGAAGAATCAACATCAACACTGCTGGGCCTTCTTTACTGCAGGCCCTTGCCTTTGATCTCGACAAAGGTACAGTAGAGGCCATGATAAGCTTTCGGGAAGATGAGAACAACAAGGAGCAACTGGTAAGTAATCAATGGTACAAAGATGTCCCTTCTTTTCCTGGGGATATCGCAGAGATCATAAAAAAACAGGATCTTGTTACAATTGCGGGGAGATATTTCACCATCGCAGCCACGGCAGAGTTCAACTCTCAGACAAAAACAATTATTTCGACAGTTGAGCGCGCTAGCAAGGAGATTGCCATTTTGAAATGGCAGAGTGAATAACAGTGAAAAGTTGACAGTTGCGGACGAATAGAGGATAGTACCGTCAGGTCAGGAAGTTGTATAACTTTCAGTACCCCAGGGACATTAATGCCCGCAGGCTGCTTTTTCCTGTCGGGCAACTTTGATGGCGTCGTATTTATACCCGACGTTGAGGGTGAAAACTCTTCATATTGTAATGGCATCGAAAATTCTTTCCATAGACCTGCAGAGTGATCTGCTGACGGCAGTGCTTCTTGGCAATGATGTCAACAAAAACATCATTGCGTCTACTGCTCTGACCACTGCGGGGAAAACCTCCGAAGAACTTATCGGTGAGTTAACAACAACTCTTGACTGCAGTGATTGCCGTTGCTTCCTCTCTTTAGGGGCGTCCCTATTCTCATTCCGCAACCTTACTCTCCCTTTTTCAGATCGTAAGTCCATCAAGAAAATCCTCCCCTTTGAGTTGGAAGAATCCATTGCCGCTCCCATCGATACCATGCTTATTGATGCCATAGTCGACAGCGGGGAAGGAGAAGATTCCGAGATCCTTGCGGCCATGATTCAACGGGAAATTCTGGCTGCATATTATAACGCACTCAAAGATGCGGGAATCACTCTGGAGATCATTACCTTGTCTGGTCCCCCTACCATTGCTGCAATCCAGGCAAACGGACAGGCACCAGAAGAGTTTATCTTTCTCGACTTGAGGCTGAAGGACTGCAGTCTCTTTCTTCTCTCTTCAGGCAAACTGCAACTGGTGAGGTCTCTGGCCTTCAACCCGCAACCCATTGCAGCAACAGCAGAAGAAGAAGAAGTGGAAGGAGAAGTAAAAACCGGATTCTACTCTGATCCAGAAAGCGGAGCGCTTCAGGTTCAGGGCCTTGAGGAGAACGAGGAAGCCCTTCATAATCTTGCCCGGGCAGTGAAACAAACTCTGACACCACTCCCGCTCACTACACCACTGGAACAGCTTCCCATATACATTGATGGAAGTGCGAGCACGACAGAAAAGGTTTCTGCATGGCTTGAAGCACCTGCCGCCTTTAACAGACCCTGCCTTATCTGTGGCCGTGCCGGCCTGCTCCCTCTCCCAATCGGGATGCCTGAAAAAACAAAACAACATGCCGCCTTTCTCACCGCCTGCCTCAGCCTGGGCACACAGGGAGAGGAATTAAAAAACAGCAGCTTCAATTTCTGTAAGGAAGAATTTACCTTTCGCAAAAAGCTGGTCGAATATCGTAATCTGGGAAAACTGATCGGCATCCTCCTCATTGCTGTTCTCCTCTTTGGCCTGGGAACCCTCTGGTACCACACCGAGTCACTCAAGCGTCAACGGTCGGCGTTGGTTACTGAAATTCATGGACTATTCAAAGAAACACTTCCCGAGGTGACTCGAATTGTGGACCCCATGCAGCAGTTGCAGGTGGCTGTGGACAGTATACGACTCTCATCTGATGAGGATGGAGACCCCATTCTTGCCTATACTGTGCTCCATATTCTTCGGGAACTCTCCAGTCATATTCCGGAATCTCTGGATGTTCGCCTCACCCGTCTGATTTACGAGAGTAAAGGCCTAAGAATCACGGGGCTCACCGACAGCTTCAACACTGTTGAGAACGTGAAAAACAACCTGCAAAAGTCGCAGGATTTTGCCAATGTGGTCATCAGCTCCACTAAACAGGATCTCAAAAACAATAAGATAAATTTTGAGTTGAGGATAGAAACCGGAGTCTCCACACCATGAGTACGACCGTCTTCACAAAAAAACTCCAGTCCCTTCTGGATAAATCCGGCTGGCAGCGAATGGCCAAGCGGGAAAAACTCATGGTTGGCGGCCTCATTGTCATGGTTACTGCCCTTCTTTTCTTTTCATTGATTGTTTCACCACTACTTGACTCCCGGCAGCTGTTGCAGAAATCACTCGCCCAAAAACAGGTGGAACTGCAGAAGATTCGCGACCTGCAAAAAGAATATCAAGTCCTGCAACACACCTCCGGCGACATTCAAGAACGGCTAAAAAAGCGCCCTGAAAAGTTTACCCTTTTCGCCTTCATTGAACAGCAGGCAACTGCTGCCGGAATCAAGCAGCAGATCAACTACCTGAAGCCCAGTGAAGTTGAAAGCAAAGGTCCCCTCCGCGAGTCCCGGGTGGATATGAAACTGCAGAAAATCACCCTGGCCGACCTTGTCAAATTCCTGGAAGGTGTGGAATCATACGAGAAAGTGGTCTCAGTCAGTAGAATTTCCATTCAGGAATATGGAAAGGAAGAGGGTTACCTCAATGCAGTGCTCCAGATTGTCACTTTCAGGGCAGGTGAGCCAACACAATGAACCCTTTCAAAAACAGAGCATTGCTGTTTTGCAGCCTGCTTATATATACCCTGAGCCTGACAGCTGCCCTGCTCTACTTTCGCTTTCCCGCAGAAGAGGTTAAGCTCTTCTTCCAGACAAAGATGGAACAACTGCTGCCCAGAACTCAATGCTCTGTGGCGAAGATGAGCTACAGATTCCCCTTGAGTGTGACCATTAACGAGATGGATTTCAAGAGCAGGCAGGGGAAAAAAGAGAGCCTTTGCACGATCGATCAGGTGACAATCAGCCCTCAACTCTCATCTCTTACGTCTCACTTCCATGTTGATATCAATGCCTGGGATGGCGAACACTCCTTTTCTCTTGTTCTCCAGCAGGCAGAAAAGAAGTTCACCATGGAAGATATCCAGCTACACGGCCTGGATCTTGCCAAGGTCCCCTTTCTCCAACAAACATTCGGCCGCGAGATCACCGGTTCTCTTTCAGGAAACGGCACCTACCATGGGGGCTGGAATAAAAAAGGATCACCGGCTGAGGGCAAAGGCAATATAGTCATCGACACGGGCAGCTTCAGCCTTCTCCTTCCCATTTTTTCATTAGAGAAAATTGATCTGAAAAAATTAACAGCAGAAGTTGTTCTTCAGAAAAATCGTCTGCAGTTTGATAAAGGAAGTTTCCACGGACAGGAACTAAAGGGCGAATTTTCCGGAAACCTTGGGTTGCAATCTCCCCTAAAACGATCGGGATTCTCTTTTAAAGGGGCACTGGAACCGTTGCCGCCCCTTCTTAAAAAGAGCAAATATGCCCAGGATATGGTAATTCAATTGAAAAAACAACATGCACGCGCCACCCTTCCTTTCCTTTTACAGGGCAGCGTGGAAAGTCCAAAATTTAAATTTGACTCCTGATCTGTTATAAAGCATGCTACGCCGTCACTCCATAATACTTTCCTTTGTCCTGGCCACTCTTCTGGCAGCAGGAGGTGTTGAATTGTTCTACAGGTCATTGAGTCAGACACTGACAGGACGCAAGGAAGTGGTCCAGACGAAAGCAGGTAAAACGGCTGTGACAGGATCTAAAAAGGTTGCCAGTGCGGACACGACAGCGCCCTTACAACTCAAGGAAACAGCCGTCCCGGAGAACAAAAAAGATTATGCCATAATCACCAAACGGAATCTTTTTGGTAAGGTAAAAGAAAAAACCGTTGTAAAACCCCCTGAACCGAAACCGGAACCGATCATGACCGCCACAGCCCTTGACCTGGTACTTCTTGGGACCATCAGCGGCACAGAGAATGAAGCACGAGCCTTTATCCAGGCAAAGGTAAAAGGGAAGCAGAAGCAGGATATCTATTACAAAGGAGATGCCATACAGGCTGCCCGGATCAAAGAGATCAACCGAGGACAAATCATTCTGACAGTAAACGGCAAAGACGAAGTCCTGCTCATGAATGAGTCAAAAAGTCCAAAGTGGACGGCGAATAGCAGAAGTAATACACCGGATGAAGTTTATTCCCTGGCGGATGTTATGGAGAAGGAAGAGAAGCAATCGAAAAAAGCTCCAAGAAAAAGAAGTCCCGCAAAAAAAGACAACACATTACAACTTGAAAAAAAACTCGGTAATTGAACCATGATTTGTAGACTCCCCATGCAAGTATTGCAGAGAAGCAAGATTCTCGCTTTGATTCTTTGCTGCTGTATTTTGACCATCACCCCCTGCTCGACAATGGGTGCTGAAAAAAGTATTGTTGCACCACCGCCAAGCAAATCCGTGGGTGCCGGGAAAAGAATTCCTCCACCGCAAAAGAGTACGTCCCAGCGCTTCATCACCATCGATTTCGACAATGTGGACATTCGATTATTCATCAAATATATCAGTGAATTGACCGGGAAAAACTTCATCGTCGACAAAACGGTCAAAGGCGAGGTTTCCATCATTTCTCCCACGAGAATTTCCGAGGATGAGGCGTTTAAGGTTTTTGAATCAGTGCTCTCTGTCAATGGGTTCACCACGGTCCCGGCCGGGGCCATGATCAAGATTATGCCGACGGTGAGGGCCCGTACTGAAAATATCGACACCATACACCATGGAAAAAGGTCGGAACCGGAAGATAAGATTGTCACCCAGCTCATTCCCCTGACCCATACCACTCCAGAAGCAATGAAGAAAGTGCTGGCGCCACTGACATCCAAGACTTCGGTGGTTATCGCCCACACCGAATCCGGAATGCTCATTGTCACCGATACCCTGTCCAATATCCAAAAGCTGCTGTCGATCATCAAAGCCCTGGATGTGGATTACGCAATTGACGAGATGGAGGTTCTGCTGCTGAATTATGCCACAGCCTCAAAACTTGCCACCACCATTAATTCTATTTTTAATCGCAAGACCTCTGCCCAAAAGGGCGCAAGCCCTGTCAACACGATCACAGTAGTTCCCTACGACAGAATTAATGCGATGATTATCCTCGCAGGTCCAGGAGACATCCTCCGTGTCAAACGCCTGGTTGCCATGCTTGATACAGAGCCGGAGCAGGATGAAGGAAACATTCAGGTGGTTTACCTCCAGCACGCACGGGCCAAAGAACTGGCCACCGTCCTCACCAGCCTTCCCACTGCGGATAAGACAAGTGCGACAACAAAGGGGGCACCGACAAAAACACCATCCAGAACGACGACGTCCACCATTTCCAAAGATGTAAAAATCATGGCTGATGAAGAGACCAACGCCCTCATCATCACCGCATCCCGCGCCGAATTCAAGACACTGGATAATGTGATTAAAAAACTGGATATTCCAAGGCGGATGGTCTATCTCGAAGCCCTGATCCTGGAGGTGGACACAGAATCAAACTTTGATGTGGGCGTGAAATGGATTGGCGGGGGGACCTTTGCCGACGATACCGGTGCTGTCCTGTTTGGCTCGGGTGGCAGTGACGGTATAGGTATGGGTGACGCAATTACCGTCGATGGTGATGGGAATGCCTTTACCGGGAGAGGCTTTACGATGGGTGTCCTGAAGACCGGCATTGAAATCGCCGGCATCACCTTTCCCAACATCGCTGCTGTCCTCAAGGCCTACAAAGATGATTCCGATATCAACATTATTGCCACGCCACAAATCCTGACCACAGACAACAAACAGGCCGAAATCAGCGTTGGCCAGAACATTCCTTATCTCAGCACTGCCAACACTGCTGACTCCTCTGAAAGAGGGTATGAAAATTATGAATACAAAGATGTTGCGACTAAACTCACCATCACCCCCCAGATTAACCAAGCCGATACCCTACGCCTGGAGATTGCCACAGAAGTCAGTAAAATCAAAACATTAGGGGATACCGGGGTAACGCCTACCACTTTTAAACGAACGGCGAACACCACGGTACTGGTTCAGGATGGCGACACTATAGTTATTGGCGGCATCATTGATCATGATGCCTCGGAAGGAGAATCTAAAATACCATTACTGGGGGACATTCCTTTCCTGGGTTGGCTTTTTAAAAGCCATAGTACCTCCCACCGAAAAACGAATATGTTTATCTTTGTCACTCCCCACATTATAAAAAATCCAGCCGATATCGCCAGGGTTACATTGACTAAAGAAGAGCAGATCGGCAAGGTCCTGCCCGGAGTGAAAGAACAACTCCACCGCCAAATCAACCTTGACCATGCCATGAGTCTTTCCGACATTGGCTTCCAGAAGCTGCAGACAAAAGATTATACTGCAGCAAAAGACTATTTCAACGAGGCCCTTGATATCAATCCCAAATCTCCATATGCCCTGATGAACCTCGGGGTCATCTACGAGAATGAGGGTGATCCGAAAAAAGCCATCAGCTATTACCAGCAAGTCATTGATAACGCTGTTGACACTGGAGACGGTGAAGTTGAAGGAGCAGGGCCGACGGGAAGAAGCTTACAAAAGATATGCCGGGAGAATATCGACCGGCTCATGCAAACACAGGATACCTGGCCCTATCCGCAAAACAGTGACAAGTAACCATGCAACAGGCAGCAGAATTTTTCATAAGCACCCTGGACATTCCGGCTGATACTTTCGAGCAGGTACTAACGCTCCGACAGGAGAAGGGCGGCAACCTGCTTCGCCTGCTGATGCGGCAGGAGACAATAGATGAAATAGACCTCCTCCGGAAACTTGGAGAAAAGCTGGATATGGACAGCTGCATCTCTCTACCACCTGAAATTCAAACCGATTTCACCGCAAATGTTCCCATCTCTTTTCTGAAAAAGCATCTCATGGTGCCGGTGATTGGGGATGACGATGCCTTTATCGCCATTAATGATCCCTTTAACTTCCAGCCACTTGATGACCTGCGTCAAATCCTGGGCAGGGAAGATTTACGTCCCATGCTCTGCCCTCAGGCGGCCATCATTTCAACCATCAACCATGCCTATGACATGACTCAAAATACTGCGGAAGAGGTGATGCAGGATATTGATGAGGAGGATCCGGAAGCTCTGTTCTCCGAGATCGAAGAGACAGGTGATCTGCTCGACGACACCAGTGATTCACCGGTAATCCGCCTCGTAAACCTCATGTTTTCCCAGGCAGTCCGGGACAATGCCTCTGATATCCATATCGAGCCCTACCAGAATTCACTGAAAATTCGACAGCGTCTTGACGGCATCCTCTACAACATGCTCTCTCCGCCTAAGCATGTCCAGTCTGCCCTGATCTCCAGAATCAAGGTCATGGCCAATCTTAATATTGCCGAAAAACGTCTACCCCAGGATGGCCGTATAGAGCTGAAAGTTGCCAACAAAGAAGTGGATATCCGTGTTTCCACTCTCCCCACCGCTTTTGGTGAGAGAGTGGTAATGCGCCTCCTTGACAAATCTTCAGTCCTTATCTCCCTCACCGATCTCGGTATGCCGGAAGATCGTTTTCTTCCATTCTCTGAGCAGATTCGGGCAGCAAACGGCATTGTCCTGGTCACCGGTCCCACGGGAAGTGGCAAGACCACAACCCTTTATGCGGCACTCACGGCAATCAACAACACCGATATCAATATCATCACAGTGGAAGACCCAATTGAGTACCGTATCAGCGGCATTGGCCAGGTTCAGGTCAATTCAAAAATCAATCTCACCTTTGCCTCGGGTCTGCGCTCCATCGTGCGTCAGGATCCAGATGTTATTCTGGTGGGTGAAATTCGTGACACAGAGACCGCTCAAATTGCTATCCAGTCAGCACTCACCGGCCACCTGGTTTTTTCCACCCTTCACACCAATGATGCTGCCAGCGCCGTCACCCGTCTCATAGACATGGGTATTGAACCATTCCTTATCTCTTCATCAATCAATGCCATCCTTGCCCAGCGCCTGATACGTATCATCTGCACCCAGTGCAAAGAAAGTTATATTCCAGACCCTGTAGCCATTAAAAAACTTGGCCTTTCTCCGAAAGAGATAAAAGAGATGGAAGGGAAACCGGTGTACCGGGGGCGAGGATGTGCGAACTGCCACCATACCGGCTATAAAGGACGTGGCGGGATATTCGAACTCCTGATCATGGATCAGTCCATGAAGCATCTGGTCTTAGATACGTCAAACTCCAATGATATCAAAAACAAAGCCGTCCAAAATGGGATGATTACCCTGCGTCAGGATGGCGCGAGCAAGGTCCTGGCAGGTATCACTACCATCGAAGAAGTGTACCGCGTTACCACCGAATAAGTGATGGCAGCGTATTAATCCCCCTCAAGGAAGTACTGAAAGAGAGAATTAGGGGGAAGGAGGCTCCCCATCCGGCATGTAGACTATCAGCATGCTTTTCTGCACTCTCTGGAGTACTGACTCGGCCAGGGATCCAAAAAAGAACTTCGTTATCGCCTTGGATCTTGTGGCACCCATAACCAGCAGATCATACTCTTCCGACTCCTCCATAATGGCTTCTACCCGGGCATCAGTGACGGACAGTTTAACGGACAGGTTGACCTTCTTCTCCTGTTTTCCAAGCCAACGGTATATCTCTTCTTCCTTTGCTGTCAGAACAGCATCAACTTCACCCGAGTGAAGAAGATACAGTAACTGCACCTGGTGCTCCCCGATATAATCCAACGCTGCGACTACCGGGTACACCTCTTCCAGGTCATCAAGACTCACCACTGGAACCAGAATTCTTTCCGTGTGCAACTGTCCAAGAAAACGAACCACAACCACAGGACAGGAAACATTGTCGGCCACACTCCCAAGAACCTCCTTATAGTTGGTGTCTGCCCCATGGAGCGGATAACCAAGGACAACCATCTTGGCCCGGTTATACTCAATCGCTGCAACAAGGCCGGATGCCACTGAATGGTCGGGAACAATCTCACTTACCAGGGGGTAGCCCATGGTGGTCACCTCTTCCAGTTCCTTTTGAAAGAGGTTGGGACCACCCTTTTCTCCCGGGTCAACAACACGCACAACCATGGGCAGGCATCTGTTATAGTGGGCAAAAATTGTTGCAAACCGGGCAAGCCCTGCAACAGTGGCAGAGTGCACTCCACCAAAGGCAACCACCCCGTTGGATGGAATCTGCGGACTCAATTTTTCCCAGGTCCAGGGCACGATTTCCACCCCTGCCGCAGATCGGAGAAAGTATTCTCTCTTGGCAGCACCATTCCCATTTTCCTCTTTCATTTTCTCTTCAATCCGCCCATGCGCCTCCCCTGCCCGTTCCAGAGCAAAACCTGCAGTCAAAGGCCCAAGGAGTTCAGAGAGAAAAACGCCGGCAAGGACTACCGGAGTGATCATGGTAGAATATTCACTGAGAGCCGGATCGCCGGCAACCAGAAAAATAAGACCAATGGCTACACCTGCCTGGGGAACCAGCCCAAAACCGAGATACCGCAGAACAGCCTGAGGGGCATTTGCTATACGGGCCCCCATTGCAACCCCGCTGATCTTGCCACTGATCCTGGCAAAAAAATAGATCACCCCCAGAACGCCAGCAGCACCCATTGCCCTGATATCCAGATGAGTACCGGCCAGCGTAAAAAAAAGGACATAGATGGGCGGTTCAAATTTATTTAATGCCCTGAAGATTCTCACATCACGCTCTGCCCGGTTTACCAGGATAAAACCGGCTGCCATTCCAGCAAGGAGAGAAGAAAGGTGAAGAAAGGCGGCCAGTTCACCGCAGAGGAGAAGCAGGGCCAGACCACCTGTCATCATCTCTCCTTCACTCTTGAGATTACGCAAAACCACATCAAGGATAATCCCGGTTGAAATTCCCAGCAGCAATGATTGGACGATGTTGATGAAACCATTGATGAAGACCAGATAGAAGGCATTGGTGGACACTCCTGCAATCTGCTGCACAAAGGAGATGACAACACCAAAGATCATGATGGCCAGGCCATTATCGATGGCAACAATGGCAAGAAGGGTTGCGGTAAAAGGCCCTGATGCCTTCAGTTCCTGAATAACCAGCAGGGTTGCAGCCGGAGCCGTGGCCAGCCCCACTGCAGCCAGCAGCAGTGAGAGGGCGATATAATTCCGTAACTGCCAGCCATCCACTGTTATCCCGGTATAATGAATGGTCAGGAAAACGGCCCCAAAGACGAAAACAAAAGCACCGACAGCCTCACAGGCTGCTATCCAGGCCACAGTTCGGATATGCTCGCGCAGTTTTTTGAGTTCAACATGTTCGCCAATGCCGAAAGAGATCAGCATGAGGGCGATACTGGTGAAATGATCGAGATTGGAGCCAATAGAATGGCTGTTGATGATGTTTAAGCAACTGGGGCCGACAAGTACCCCGGCCAAGATGTAACCGGTAACTGAAGGAAGCCGAAAATACTGACAGATTTTGGCCACCAGGAGGCCAGTGGCTATGAGGATAGCAAAACCCAGTGTTACCATGTCACTTTACTGCCGCTCCACAACTACTTGGAAAATTGGATATTGCGTGAACAAGAAACAACAATACTTGACTTTTAGGCATCATAGAATAATAAAGGTTTTTATGAGGTTATTCTGGCTCGACTCTACAGATTTATCTGGATAGTATACCAGATCATTTGAAGAAAATCAGCTTATTACACATAGCAGAAACACTCCAAACCTGTCACCTGTACAAGCCCCACACCACCAATCCCAATCCCTCTTTATCTCTGAAAGCACAAGCTCTATTATTTGCAATGTTGACCTGGAACGGTCAGGACTACGCAACAGGAATCAAACATTGGTATCAAAATCATAGTACCATGACACCCGCTTTCTCAATACAGCTTGAAACTGTTCATCCGGCGCCAGGCGCAACAGGGCAACAAAGGCCCGGTCCAGAAATTGCTCAGCTGTCAGCCCCTCTCTTTCAGCCTGCTCCATGAGAATGATCCCCTTGACTACTTCAAAGAGATCAAGGTCATGGAGGAGGAGGACTGCCCACAAAAGATGTTCGGTGTCGGGATTGCGTTTGGGGTCACTCTCCCAGTAGGTGGGAGGCTGGCTGACGAGGGCCAGTTTTTTGGTGAGGGCTGCACGAAATCTACCACGCAGAGGAGCACTGTCGGGCAAGTTTCCCTGACGAATAGCTGCTACCATCTCCGAAAACATGGTCTGTAATCAGCTGTCGTGCCTGTAGGTGAATGTCAGCTTCTTCTTCCGCATACCCACTATCACTCTGCCACCGGCAACAAGTTCACCAAAGAGGATCTCATCGGTGAGAACATCACCAATCTCTTTTAAGACCAGGCGTCGCAGTGGCCTTGCACCATAGGCAGGATCGTAGCCTGTCCGGGCCAGCCATGTCCGGGCAGCAGGAGAGAGGGTAATGGAAACCTTCTTCTCGGCAAGCTGGACCTGCAACTCTGCTATCAGCTTTTCTACCACTTTTTCCACCGCCGCAGGCTCAAGGCCGGCAAAGGAAATAGTGGCATCGAGGCGGTTACGAAACTCCGGAGCGAAGAGCTCCTTCAGCGCTTTTTGTTCTCGGCCTTTTGTCTCGGCCACAAAGCCAATGGGAGCTGCAGACATTTCACGGGCCCCGGCATTGGTGGTCATGATGATAATCACATTGCGGAAATCAGCCTTCCTCCCGGAGTTGTCGGTAAGTGTGGAATGATCCATAACCTGGAGGAGGATGGAAAAGATATCAGGATGAGCCTTTTCAATCTCATCAAAAAGGAGCACAGAGTATGGATGTTTGCGAATGGCCTCGGTGAGCAGGCCACCCTGATCAAAACCGACATAGCCGGGAGGCGATCCAATGAGACGGGCCACGGCATGTTTCTCCATGTACTCACTCATATCAAAGCGTTCAAAGTGGATGGAAAGCTGGGCTGCGAGCTGCCGGGCCACTTCAGTCTTGCCAACCCCTGTGGGACCGGCAAAGAGAAAACTGCCGGTGGGACTGTCCGGATTCCCAAGCCCGGCACGGGAGCGTTTCACAGCCGTCACAACAGCCTCAATGGCCGTATCCTGGCCAAAAATCACTTTTTTCATGGAACCCGTCAGCTCTTTGAGGGAGGCGATCTCGGAACTGCTTCCACTCTTGGCAGGAACACGTGCCATACGGGAGACCACATTTTCTACGTCCCGCACCTTGACAGTCCCACCCATCTTTCCGGCCATGCGAAAGGCAGAGCCCACCTCATCCATAATATCAATGGCCTTGTCAGGCAGGAAGCGGTCATTAATATAACGGTCAGCAAGCTCGGCCGTTGCCAGGATCGCAGGTTTGGAATACCTGACCTGATGATGACCTTCATAGCGGGACTGCAGACCCTGCAGGATACGCCTGGTGTCCTCCACCGTAGGTTCTTCCACATCAATCTTCTGGAATCTCCGCGACAGGGCGCGGTCCTTTTCAATATGATTTTTATACTCTTCATAGGTTGTGGAGCCGATACAGCGCAGGGTTCCAGACTGAAGAGCAGGTTTCAGGAGATTGGAGGCATCCATGGAACCGCCGCTGGTGGCACCGGCTCCAACAATAGTATGCATCTCATCGATAAAAAGGATCGCCTTCTCTTTGCGTTCAACGGCAGAGATCACGCCCTTTATCCGCTTCTCAAAATCACCCCGATACTTGGTTCCAGCCACCATGCTGCCCATATCAAGGAGATAAATTTCCACATCCTGCAGCAGGTCCGGAACCAGGGCTTTTTCTCCCGCACCGCGCGCCATGACATCATCATGAATAAGCAGGGCCAGACCTTCGGCAATAGCAGTCTTCCCGACGCCAGGTTCTCCTACCAGCAGGGGGTTATTCTTTTTCCGGCGGCAGAGCACCTGCATCATCCGGTTCACTTCAAGTTTACGGCCAATCAGGGGATCAAGTTTACCATCTGCCGCCTGTCTGGCATAGTTAACCGTAAACTCCTGAAGAATTTTTTCATCCTTATCCGCCTTTTTTTCTCCACCATGTGTGCCCGGCATGTGCGGAAGAGGCTCTTTCTGCAGTCCTTCCGGGAGAGCATGGGAAATAAATTCAACCACAGACATGCGGCCCAGCCCCTCGGAACCGAGGAAAAACACTGCATGGGACTCAGCCTCTGAGAAGATGGAAACCAAAACATCACCACTATCCACCTCCTTCTTGCCACAGCTTTGCACATGGGCTACAGCACGCTGGAGGACACGATTAAAGGCGACCGTCTGCGCCGGTTCCGTAGGTTCACCTGTGTGACGTATGGGGAGTTCTCCGGAGAAAAAAGACTCCAGCCGATTTTTCAGGTTCTCAGTCGATCCACCACATTCCTGGATAATATAGTCTGTCAGTTCATCATGGAGCAGACCATAGAGCATATGCTCCACGGTAACATACTCATGCTGATAACTTTTTGCTTCACGAATGGCCATTACCAGAGCTGTTTCCAATGCTTTACTTATCATATCATAGTCCAATCAAACTTTTTCTACGGAACAGCGCAGAGGATACTCACTCTGACGGGCAAGGTCATGAACAATGGCCGCCTTTGTTTCGCATATTTCCCGAGTATAAATCCCCGCAATGCCAATACCTTCCTGATGAACATTCATCATCACCTTAGTGGCCTCAGAAGTATTCTTGCGAAAGACCCTTTCCAGGATAGCAATCACAAACTCCATGGAGGTATAATCGTCGTTGTGCAGCAATACCTTATACAGAGGGGGCTCCTGCACCTTGCTCCGATCTTTGGTGGCTGTTAATCCTTTCTTTTCACTCATCTCTTTCTTTCTACTCACTCCCTTTCCAGGGAAACTTCCCTATTACCGGTTAGTACCTAACTATTTTATTCACTTCAGAAGAGCTCAAAGCACCTTCAGTTTTCAGCCTTTACATATCATAAGGATTATTTGTACAATTTTCAACCACCCTGCTGTTTCCCCTTGAGCATTGTCAAAAAAAGCTCCTCCAGGACCAATTCCGGTGGGAGCGGCGCACCCTTGAGACGGTACTCGGCCTGTAAAAGTTGAGAAAGATAGTTTTTCAAGACAGAACAGGAAAACTCCTGGGCCTTAGAAAAAGACATAAACAGGGCATAGGGATGGCCTTTGAGCATATCACTCCACTCTTCACCTTCGCGTTCTTTCAGGGCAGGAAGATACACTTTTTGAAACTGTCCTGCGTTCATGCCGGACTGCCAGGAGGGCTCTGATTGCAGCTGTAGAGAACGAAATATCAAGAGTTTACGCAAATAGTTACGCATGGTGGCAAGAATTGCCAAGCCATGAATTCCCTGATCCAACAGCCTGTGAAGCAATGTCAAAGTGCGGGCCACCTGCTGTTTACCAAAGGCATCAGTGAGCTCAAAAAGCGCATCTTCCCGGGTTCTTCCCACCATGGCATCAAGGTCTTCCACAGTGATAAGTTCACGGTCTCCCACAGCAAGGGCCAGTTTCTCCGTTTCCATGACCACAGCCACAGGGTGAAACCCCACCCGCTCAAAAAGGAGTTCCAGAGCACGGGGCGCCATTTTTTTATCAAACCCGGCAAGACTCTTGAGAACCATCTCCCGCAAGACATCTTTCTGACCCTTTTGCGCTGCAGCACTTGCTCCGGTATCAACGGAACAGTCTACCACCACCCCCTCTTTTTTGATAAAGGTAAAGAGTTGCTTGCGTTTATCAACAGCTTCTGCTGTAAGAATCAGGATGTTGTCAGGAGGAACTCCTCTGGTAAAGGCATCCACATAACGAGAGGCGATGTCACCACTGCTTTCCATTTTTTTCTGCCCAGGGGAGGAGGCCAGTATCTCATCTGCCCAAACCAGATTTCCGGAAGGTCGTGCAAAACCAAAGAGCGCCTGCCACTGATCTGCTGCCATCTCTGCCAGCCTGTCATCACCACTCAAGCCCGCGAGCGCCCTAAAAGAATTTAGCTGCCGGCGGCAGACTGCCTCTTTTTTTTCGTCATGGGCCTGGACGATCCTGGACCAGATGACAGAAGCCACATCCTTTGAATGAAACAGCCTTGAATCCGTGACTCGAAAAATCTGCACCCCCGGCAACAGACTGAAATTCATCAGTTGGCCAAGGGTCCTGCCGCAATCCTCAGTGTCACCGTTAATACTATTCACGGTCCCTCCCATGGGCCCGGCAAGTAAACTCTTTTGCAGGCTGTCTGCAGCCTCCCGGCAGAGGTAACGCTCACCAAAAAAAAGATATATCTGTTCGGATCCACCCTTTCCCAGCCCCTGGAGTAACTGTGGCAGTTCCGTTCGTTTAATCAGTGCCATTGTCGATTGATTTCTGATCCATAATTTTATGCAAAATAGCAGGCAATGACCCCGGTTGCAGATAATCCTCGCCAAGCCCCTGCTTAAAAATCTTGGCAGATTGATCAGAGATATCATCCCAGTTCAGATCACTCTTTGCTTCAGCCACTGCCTCAAAAAGAAATTCGTTATAGGGATCATTGATCACTGCCTTGCCGGTTCCCACTGTGGCAAGGATATCCACGTTATTATCAAACAATGTGGCAAGTTCTGAATAAGAGCGAATCCCACCACAGGAGCCGAGACTCATAAAACGCTGCTTCTTTTTCAAATCCTGGGCGGTTACCTCACCACTCTCAACAAGCTTGGAAATGGGTTCAATGAGCTGTTCCGATCGCCAATAACTGTGCCCCCGCTGGGCAAACATTTCATGCCCACCTGTTAAAAATTGTTTGAGAAGTTCCTGCTGTATTTCATCTCCCTGAAATACAAAAACAGAATGGGATATCTCAATACCATTTACCTTTTTTACCCAGTCCAGCACCACTGGATTCCTGACCTGCAAATGAAACAGTGACTGCAGTCTTTTAGCCGGTGCTTTAGTATAAGTACTTAACAGGTTCGCAATCTCTGCATTCACCCCAGAAGAGCTACCAAGGTCATACGAAGTTGATATTCGCGGACGATATCCCTGCCTGCTCAAAAAACGGCAGTTGGACAGATAGGACTGCTTCCCGTCATCATCATCATGGAAGACTGATAAACTCGACAGTCGCCCATCAGCTTTCCACTCTGTAAAGGCAGTTTTGGTATACCAGTGTAGAGGAACGGCTCCGTACTCATACATCATCATATTGATCCGGATCCTGTCCACATCTCCGACAAACTCTGAATAATATTGCAGATAATATTGAAGGATTACCCGCAACTGAAGGGTGAATACTGTATTCTGACTGCGGATGGCCGAAAGCATCTCACCAATAAGGTAGGTTCGTGTTTCCGGGCCAATGGTTCCCAGCAGTTTCATGAAGGTGGCAGAGAAAAGTATCAGGCTGTTTTCATCCTGAAATGCTGACTCGATGACCAGATCAAGCACCTTTTTCTGCTCTTCAGGGTCTTCGGGAAAGAAAAGTGCCAGTTTTCCACGCTGCGCCAAGCTGATAATAAAATCAGAAACATGATTATTTTCCGGATCGACATCAAGCAGGAACTGCAACAGATTGAGTCCAAACCGTTTATCGATACGCTCCTTCAGGATAGGAACCAGAATATCACGAAAGGAAGAATCGTACAGTTCACTGCCTTTGGAAAGGAGGATATAGATGTTGGCAGTGGTTATATCGAGGGCCGCCTGTACGCGGGCTTTAGCTGTGGCTTTGCGCAGCACAACAACGGCAGAATCCTTTTTACCGCTGTTTAAGGCCTGGTAAAAAGAACCCTTATATTGTTCCCGGACCTTCCAGTCGAGACGTCTCCAGAGCCTGTCGAGGAAGGTTACAGAGCTGTTCTTGAGTTCCACACTGGAAATCTCCATTCCTCGCAGGTCAGTTACCGAATGGAGGTCATTAATCTTCCAGGTTAGATGATCCGAAGCCTCAGCCAGCCCCTTTAGCAAGAGGGCCTTGTCCTCTGGAGACCGCGAGAAAAACAGCCATTCCTTCTGCTGCTGCTCTTCACTGAAATAATATTTAACCCAGGCAAAGGCAGTTTCCGGATCAATATCCTGTTTCATCAGCCCTCGTGCATTCCAGGAGTCCGTGTCCGAAAGCAGGGGAAGAAGGGTTATGATCTCCAAGGCCTGGTAAGCATTCATCCCCTTAATCTTACAGCACTGATCTACCGTCCACTGATGTTTCTCATTCATCGCTTCCACTATTTTGATTCCACGGGCTACACTTTCCCTGCTGTGACCGGGAAGCTCAACAAACATCTTTACTGCCCAGGCACCCGGTTCTTCCATGGTGTCAATGGAATCAACGTAATGAAGAAGTTCTGGTGCGGTGATCACATCAACAAGCTCAAAACCGGTCACGACACGCCCGGTGGTATAGGAGATTGCCTCAAGCTTTTCAAGAAACTGCCAGGCCAATTCAATGTCAGCACCCTCCAGAGTTACTAAACGTTCAAGGAGAAGCAGTTTATCAAAGGAAATATCAGCAGTGACCAATTTTCTGAGGGCTGCGACAAGCTCTTCCGCAGTAATACTGTCGATACGGGAAAAGGCGATTAAAGCACGCTTGTTGGTATAACTTAAAGCCCGTATCAGCCCCTTGTTGTAGTGAAAAAGGTCCTCATCAGTGCATGCCACTCGCGAAAAGCTTTCCAGGGCTCTGCTATAGCCTTTATCCGGAATATACATTCTGGCATGAACCGAAGAGGGGCTGCCGCAGCAGAGCAGAACAGAAAGGATCAGGATCGTTGGGATTATATTGAACAACAGGGTATCGCGTTGCATTTCTTATTATATATGGCTCTTAAATCTGTCAAAACAACAGATTGATCGTCCTTGACTTCTTAAGCAAAAGGTTTGAGTTGGCCGCCTTCCCGATGGATATTAATAGTGTTTTAGGAATAAGCATTTTCAGCAGAATATCAAAATCTTTTCAGACCGGCTTCAATGAAAAAGAAGACTCACCAGCTGCTGCCGGCACTTTGCCTGGTACTGGCCATGTTTCTCTGGGCAAGCTCTTTCATTGCCCTCAAACCGGCCTTTATCGACTATCTCCCCATGGTGCTGGCATCACTGGCCTTTCTCTTTCTGCTTCCCCGTTTCCGGAATATCCGTATCCGCCGGCAGGATTAGAAACTTCTGGGCTTCATGACACTCTGTGAACCTTGTTTATACTTCATATTTGAAGCCCTTGCCCTGAAAAACACCTCAGCTTCGCAAGCCTCGGTAATCACGATCATGCTTCCCCTTCTTATTTCCGTGGCTTCAGCGATTTTCCTTGCTGAAAAATTTTCTACACAGAACCTGACAGGTCTGTTTCTCGCCATGGCGGGTGGAGTTGGCCCCAGTATTGAAGGCGAAATAAATGCATATGCTCCAGCCCCACTCCTTGGCAACTTTTATGAGTTTCCGGCAATGGTTTGTGCGACCGTTTATACCATTGCCGTCAAACGATTAACCAGCCGTTACTCTCCACTTTTTCTTACCGCCGTACAGGCCTGGATTGGGGCACTCTTTTTCGGCCCCATGCTGCTGCTCCCTGACATTCCAATCCCGGACAGCCTCCTCGTATACATCTTATATCTTCCTCCAGGTATTATCGGTGGAATTTCCTTCAATAAATATCAATTCACCATCAGGGCCCATCTGAGGTAAACGTTGAATAATGTCATCGCTATTTCCCTCTTCGTTTTTTGCCGCTACGACAACAGAAACACTTGGGTGAGAAGAGGGATGTACAAGGGAAATAAAACACGAGAATCTGAGCGAACGGTTTCGAAACCGCTTAACTGGATGATATTATTGACATCCTCAGGGTCTATCTAATTCCCTTCCGGCATGTTTTTTCGAAAACCAAAAAAGGTGGAAAGATTGAGACTAATTTGTCCGCAGTGAAAATAGAGAGAGAGACTGATACTTAAAGAGCAATTTATAAAAGTAATTTTTCATGACAAATTATATCAACTTTCCGCTTATACTGTTTTTTTGACTAAAGGGTTTCTGGATAACAAGATGATTTTATAATTTTCAGTTTTAAGTTTGCAGAATATCAGCTATATTATTCAATAGTTAAATTTCTTACTCATTTTACTGACCCTACGCAACAATGGATACCAAAACCCGGCAACAGATCGAAGAAACCTTTCTGGAAGTCTCCCGCATCGCCGCCCGAAAAACGATTTATGCGCTACGGGCAGAACGGAATGGACGCAGTCAGCTGGCAAAACTCTTCCGTGCCATTGCTCTCTCTGAAAAGGCCCAGGCGCTCCGTCTCCTAATCCAGTTACGTGGCCAGACAGGCACCAATCAGGAGAACTGCCGGTCAGCCTTCGAAGCAGAAATCCCATCTCTTATACAGAAGTACGAAGAGGCAGCGAAGAATGCTGAGCATGCAGGAGAACGGGCAATGCAATCCGCTTTTTCCCAGTCAGCACGGGTACAGCGCATGCATCTCCGGTTAAAAAAGAAACTGGATGAGGATCCAGTCAAAGACAATCCCTACTATGTCTGCTCCTTTTGCGGCTTTATTATGGAAGACCATGCCCCGGAGAAATGTCCGATCTGCACCGCCCCAAGCAGTCGCTTTACGAGTGTTTAGAACTCTTCTATTCCACACTTCTCCCATCAAGCAGGGCGGCTAACCCGATCCTCGTGTTTACCGGCATCTTACAGGTAAAATCTTCACACACATAGGCTGTGGCCCTTCCCTCTCTTTTTTCAACTGTTGCAAGAAACGGAAGACGGGTCTGTAAAAATTTCTGATTTTCTCCACCATCGGCAAGGATCACAATGGTGTTTGGAAGATACCTGGAATACACTTCGCGAAGTAAAAACTGTGTATCATCATCACCTGGCTCTCCTGCAACAACTATCTGCCTTGGCTTATCCTGCTGAAAATCCATAGCAACGAGCATCAGAGGCATGGCAGGCGGATAGCTTGACAGTGCTTGACCAAAAGATTCCATACTCTTTTCGGCAAGCTGCCGCCATTCATCCTTTCCGGTCAGGCCTGCCAGACGCAACAGATTCACTGCGGCCACAGAATTTCCCGAAGGCTCCGCCCCATCATAGGCACCCTTCATTCTCACCAGCAGGTCAGCGGACTCAGGGGTGTCATAAAACCCGCCCTTTTCATCACTGAATAGGGCAATCTGTTTTTCAGTGAGTTCCATTGCCTGACGAAGGCGCAATGGATCGTGACTTGCCGCATACAGATCCAGTAAGCCCTGAATGAAAAAGCTGTAATCGTCCAGACCG
This sequence comes from Desulfocapsa sp., assembly GCA_021737265.1. Lineage (GTDB taxonomy): Bacteria > Desulfobacterota > Desulfobulbia > Desulfobulbales > Desulfocapsaceae > Desulfocapsa. The sequence continues at coordinate 27,641 of JAIPEF010000026.1, forward strand.
GCAGGAAAATGTGCTTCTCCATCGCGCCAGCGTCGTTTCAGTTCTCCACCTGCCATAAGATGGTGCAGAATAAAATCAGCCCCCCGGGAAGCCGCAGACAGGTATCGCCCTTCCTCTAGTATCATGGCTCCTCTGGCCAGGGCTGAAATCATCAGCCCATTCCAGGCCGTAATGATTTTATCATCCAGGTGAGGTGCTGTCCTTGTCTGACGTTTAGTGAGTAACTTCCTGCGAGCCTCTTGTAGCTGTGAAGTCAATTCCACTTCTTTCAGCCCTCCACTGCGCGCCACTTCGGCAAGATCTTTTGCCCGATAAAGGATGTTCTGGCCAGTAAACTCCTTCTGTGGATCATAAAGGGCGTTACCATCCTTCTTTACTCCGTAATACATCTTAAAAAGAGACGCCTCTCGGGTGGGCAATATGGTATCTATCTCACCTTCAGTCCAGAGATAGTAGGCTCCCTCTCCATGTTCGGCAGGATTGTAAGGATTTTCCGAGTCTGCATCTTCGGCCGAATAAAACCCCCCACTCGGATCCTGCATATCCCGCAGTACATATTCGAGAATCTGAACGGCTGTCTCTCTGAAGGCCGGGTCACCGTTTAACTGGAATGCTGAAAGATAGACAGAGGCCAACTGACTCTGGTCATAGAGCATCTTCTCAAAATGAGGTACACGCCATTCGGTATCCACCGAATAGCGATGAAAACCGCCACCAATATGATCGTACATACCGCCTGCGGCCATCTGTTCCAAGGTAAAAAGGGCCATATCCCTCGCCTCTTTTTTTCCACTTGCCTTATAATAGTGGAAAAGAAAATCAATAACCACAGGACGAGGAAACTTGGGGGCCTGGCCAAAACCACCATATTTAGGCTCATAACTCTCTTCTATCTGCTGGAATCCCTTATCCATCCAAGCCCTATCCAGAGTTTGACTCCTTCCCGGAATCTCCTTCTTGATATAGGCAGTTACCTGTTCGGCAGATAACCTGAGACTTTCACGATCATTCTTCCATGCCTTATGTACAGTCTGCAGCACCTCCAAAAATCCTGGCCGGCCATGACTTGCACGGGGAGGGAAATAGGTGCCTGCATAAAAAGGCTTGGTGTTGGGAAAAAGAAAAAGAGACATGGGCCAACCACCGCCGCCGGTCATTGCTCTGGTGGCTGTCATATAAATCTGGTCAATACCGGGGAGTTCTTCCCTATCCACCTTAATGGAGATAAAATGTTTATTTAAAAAATCAGCAACCTCCTGATCTTCAAAGGACTCATGGGCCATCACATGGCACCAGTGGCAGGTGGAGTATCCGATGGAAAGAAAGATGGGTTTGTTCTCCAAGGCTGCCTTGGCGAGAGCCTCCGCATTCCACGGATACCAGTCAACAGGATTATAGGCATGCTGCAACAGGTAAGGACTTTTTTCGTGGAGCAGATGATTGGCCGCTCGGGTCTGCGATGGAATATTCTTGCTGTTTGTCTGTTTCATCAGATCACTCGGCTCCTGCCCTCCGGCTCCGGCGGCAAGAAAAAAAGTAAGGGAAGGTGAAAAAGGCTTTTGGGTTTCATAGCTGATACTCTCACAAAAAGTCCAAAACTCGCCACAGAGACGCAGAGGGTTCAGATTCTTTGAGGAATACGTGTTGGCCCAACTTGCTTTTTCCGGGCCCTGGTGCTATTCTTAGATAACGTGAAGGAACGTTTCTTGTTGGGCTTAAACCCACCCAGTTCAGTATCGAGGAGAAGAACGACCATGGAAAAACGACAAGACTATAGATCCAGGATGAGCAACACGGAAGTGCATGTTTCCGATCAGGCCGGCTTCTGCACAGGCACTCTCAAAGATTTCTCACAATCTGGTCTCCGCATCAGTAATCTCCCGAGGAAAGTTCACCCCAAGAACGGTTATTTTACGGTTATCGTATCCCGCGGTGCCATGAAATTCAACCTGAAAGTTCAAGAAAAGTGGAAGTCAACGAACGGATTGACGGCTGAGGTGGGAACTGCCATTGACAATGCGCCCCCGGAATGGAAATCCATGGTCATGCGATATGAACCCCGTCAAAGCGCCTCCTGGAGAGCCCTCTTTAGTGTCTAGGACACTGTCCGAAAATGCCCTTTTTCCCCAACTCTTCGTTGCTTGTGAAAAATAATGCTCGGAATATTATGTATATGCCTGTGCTTATTTTTCACAGATGCCTCGATTTGAGAAAAAATGTCTATTCTCGGACAAGCTCCTAGTACA
>JAIPEF010000027.1 GCA_021737265.1 Desulfocapsa sp.
TGGTAACAGCGAAGAGGATCCACCCGTTCCCATTCCGAACACGGAAGTTAAGCTCTTCTGCGCCGATGGTACTGCATGGGCAACTGTGTGGGAGAGTAGGTCGCCGCCGATTTTCTTATAAAAAAAGCCCCAATCAGATGATATCTGATTGGGGCTTTTTTTTGTTCTGAAACTTAACGCATAGCGGATGAGGACTTTTTTCAACCTCCGCCGGGCATCGTTCTGTGTCTATCTAATCGCTTTTATGTCATTTATTCTCTGTTACTTCAATAGGGTCTTCAAGATATCACATTTCCGGCAAATCACCATCTTGTCACGGACATCGATATTTTTTGTACATTCACACTTTGTTCCACAGACAAACCAGCACAAATCGCCACATTGAAATTCCCATGCCGGACAACTTTCCTTCATGTCACAGGACTTTCTTTCCCAACATGGTTGAACTTCATCTGTTTTCGGGTGCTTTTTCTGATAGATAAGAAACCAGAGTTGGCGCTCAATGTGAAGGGGAATCTTTCGCCACCCCTGCTCATAACTATGAACTGCCTTCAAGGAAACACCTATTAATTCAGAAAGTTGCTTCTGTGTTCTGCCAAGGTCTTTTCTGATTGTTACAAAAGCTTCTTTTTCCAAAACAATACCTATTTACCGAAAAAGTTTAATCTTATCGATACCCTGAAACAACTACCCATATTTCTACTGACACAACGTAACAGATGTGCCACTTTTTTTCAGTAACAATTCCCTCCTTCCTGCCAATTGCCTCTTTTTTTCTCCCTTTCAACCTGTCCTGTTTTGATTTTCTTATGTTTTAATTATCCTTTCATTGAGTTTCACCTTTTTTTTATGTATGTATCAAATCTACAATTCTTTCACCTTCCATTCGTCCTTTTACAGAGAGTAAAATCATGGCTATACATATCGTAGACCATCCACTTGTTCGTCACAAAGTCGGTCTGTTAAGAGAAAAAGACATTTCTACCAAAGATTTCCGAGCCCTGGCCTCAGAAATTTCCAGGCTTCTCACCTATGAGCCCACTAAAGATATTCCCACCGAAGCAAAAGCCATTGAGACCTGGGCAGGACCTGCTGATATTGCATCCATCATGGGGAAAAAGATCACTTTTATCCTTATTCTTCGCGCAGGCCTTGGAATGATGGATGGATATTTTGATTTGATTCCCTCAGCCAAGGTATCTATTGTTGGGTTTTGCCGCGATGAAAGCACCCTGCAACCCATACAATATTATGTCAAACTCGCCAAAAACATTGTTCAGCGCACAGCCCTCATTCTTGATCCCATGCTTACCACAGGTGGGACATATAGCCGTCATACTTGCTTTTGTTGGTAAAGTTGGTGTCATGCTCCAGACTATCACGGCTCCTGTTATGGGAGGAATGAATCATGCCCCTCCTTTTCGGAGCAATTACAGTGGTTGGCTTAAACACTCTTGTACAAGCGCAGGAAGATCTTACGGAATCACGCAACCTGGCTATTATTTCGGTCATTATGGTTTTGGGTATTGGTGGAATGAGTTTTTCAGCCGGGGCATTCACCGTAAAAGGAATCGGACTTGCCGGCATTGTCTTACCCAAAAATAAGAAAACAAATCAGGGATAATTTATAGGAATGAACACAAACGACGAAATAACACCGGGTATCCTCTATATTGCTGCTACCCCTATCGGGAATCTTGAGGATATCACCCTGCGCTGCCTGCGAGTGCTTGGTGAAGTTGACCTGATTGCTGCAGAGGATACCCGCCACACGCGCAAACTTCTGACTCATTTCGAAATCTCCACGCCATTAATCAGCTATTACCGTGAGAAGGAGGTTGAACGCTCCAAACAGCTGGTGCAGAGACTTCTGGAAGGAGAATCCATTGCCCTTGTTTCTGACGCCGGAACTCCCGGAATTTCAGATCCCGGAGCTCTTTTGGTCTCAAACGCCCGCGAAGCGGGAATTGTCATCATACCCCTGCCCGGCGCCTCAGCCCTCACCACTGCACTCTCGGCCGCTGGTATCACCAATCCTCATTTTCTTTTCCTCGGTTTTAGCCCTTCTAAAAAATCACAGAGGCGATCCTTTCTCACCTCTCTTCGCGATGCTCCCTGGCCCCTGGTTTTTTATGAATCCCCTCGCCGTATTCAAGGGCTCCTTTCGGACATCCTGGATATTATGGGTGACCGGAAAGGATTTTGGGGCCGGGAACTGACGAAGGCCTTTGAAGAGCTGCAATCCGGCACCATAAGTGAACTCCTTGACCTTGCCGTCAACAAAAAAAATCGAGGGGAATTTGTCGTTATCGTTGAACCCGGGGCAGTCATCAAAGCCGAAGGAGAAAATCTTCAGGAACTTCTCCTCTGGTATCGTGACAACACCTCCATGTCTCTCAAAGATGTGAGCCGTAAACTGGCCACTGACCTCGGCCTCTCGCGCTCCAATGTCTACCAGGAAGCCCTTGACGTCTATAAAGAAAAGCATGACTGACACCTTGCCCGGAACAGTCCGTTTTTCCATTGATCGGGGCGGAACCTTCACCGACGTCTATGCCGAAGTCCCCGACCAGGGAACAATTTACACAGAAAAGCTCCTCTCCGTTGATCCTGCGAATTATCCCGATGCACCACGAGAAGGGATTCGAAGAATCCTGGAAAAGGTCCTGAAAACTCCCATCTCTCCCGCAACTCCCCTTGGCAGCGATGCCATCCAGTGGATTCGCATGGGAACCACGGTGGCCACCAATGCCCTCCTTGAACGCAAAGGAAACGCTACGGCCCTTGCAATCAGTAAAGGCTTTGGGGACCTTCTGGCCATTGGCGATCAGACCCGGCCAGAACTTTTTGACCTCCAGATTATGAAACCTGATCTTTTATATTCAGCAGTGCTTGAGGTTGATGAACGGGTCCGGCCTCTCCAGCCGGATGAAGAAACCGGCGGTATAGATGTCATTCGCGGGACTAGCGGTGAGTATTTTCGCATCCTCAAAAGACCTAACCCCAGTGCGATCAGGAAGGGTCTCAGCGAGATTTATGACAACGGTATCCGCAGCCTGGCTGTGATCTGTATGCACGGTTATGCCTTTTATGAACACGAATTGCTTATCGGCAAGATTGCCAACGAGATAGGATTCAACCAGATTTCCCTTTCCCACCAAGTCATGCCGCAAGTCAAGATTGTGCCCCGGGGGGACACCTGTCTTGTGGACGCCTACCTCACCCCTCATATCCGTGACTACCTCACATCTTTCCAGTCCGGTTTCTGCGGTAGGCTGGAATCCACCCCCCTGCTTTTCATGCAGTCCGATGGAGGACTTACTGCGGCCGCAAGCTTCAAAGGATCCAACGCTATCCTCTCAGGCCCTGCCGGTGGTGTTGTGGGGTGCAGCCTCACCACCTTTCCCGAAACAGGCCACAGGCCCGTTATTGGATTTGATATGGGCGGGACCTCCACAGACATCTCCCGCTACAATGGCAGCTACGAACTGACCCAGGAAACGCGAACAGCTGGAGTCCGCATCCAGGCACCACAGATGCACATCAAGACAGTTGCCGCTGGAGGAGGATCGCGCCTCTTGTATCGAAACGGCATGCTTGAGGTAGGGCCGGAATCAGCAGGTGCCCATCCGGGTCCCATCTGTTACCGCAAAGGGGGATATCTGACAATTACAGATGCCAACCTCTTTTTAGGGCGGCTGCAACCTGATTTCTTCCCGAAGATTTTTGGTCCCAACGAGGACCAGGAACTTGACAAAAATGCTGTCTGCAAGGCTTTTCACGAGCTCACCGAAGAGATGAACAGAGAGACAGCCCATATAGGCCATAAACCCAAAACCGCTGAAGAGATCGCCCTGGGATTCCTAGACGTTGCCAACGAAACCATGACCCGCCCCATCCGTGAGATATCGGTGATGCGGGGGTATGATATCAAGGAACACGTACTCTCTTGTTTTGGTGGTGCGGGAGGCCAACACGCCTGTGCCATTGCCGCAATACTTGGAATAGACACGGTTTTTATCCATCGATATGCCGGTATTCTTTCAGCAATTGGCATGTCCATTGCCGAGATTGTCATTGATCGTCAGGAAGCGGCGGCTGACACCCTGAACCAGCACTCTCTGCCGCACCTTTATAAGAGGCTGGACCAACTTGAACACTCTGCCCGCAAAGAATTCCAGAAACAATGTATTTCTTCGTCCACTATGAGTGTCACCCGCTATTTGAACCTTCGTTTCCAGGGGACAGACAGTCCCATGATGATCGCGCTCCGGGAGAGCCGTAATCCAGCAACACTTTTTCGGGAACAGTACCAGCAGGAGTATGGATTTCTACTAACTGGTCGTGACATTGTGGTGGATGATATCAGGGTAAGAGTGGCCGGAGGTGAAGAATCACTTCCCAGGCCTCTTCCGAAAAATCATTCTTCCACCCTATCCCCTGTCACGACACGCGACTGCTATTTTCATGACGGCCCACTGTCTACACCCCTCTACCTCCTTGACGATCTTCCACCGGAGCATGAACTATGCGGCCCTGCTATAATCATTCAGGAGGGCTCCACCATTCTTGTGGAACCGGGAAATCGATGCAGACGAAACCAATATGGCGACATTATCATAGAGATCTCCACAGAGAAACAAAGTAGACTCCCAACTGAAGTTGACCCCATACAACTCTCCATATTCAGCAACCTCTTCATGTCCATTGGCGAGCAGATGGGGAGGACCCTGCAAAAAACAGCCATTTCCACAAACATCAAAGAACGGCTGGATTTTTCTTGTGCCGTTTTTGACCGGCATGGAGGCCTGGTTGCCAATGCCCCCCATATTCCGGTGCACCTTGGGGCGATGGGAGAGGCGGTAAAGAAACAGATTGAAATACATAACAACACCCTGCAGAGAGGTGAAGTCCTGCTCTCCAACCATCCGGCAGCCGGTGGCTCACACCTGCCTGATATCACGGTGATCACACCAGTCTGGCGGGAAGACAGTATCGTTTTCTACCTGGCATGCCGTGGTCATCATGCTGATATCGGTGGAATCAGCCCTGGCTCCATGCCCCCTTTTTCAACAAAATTAGCAGAAGAAGGGGCTGCGATCCGCTCCCTGAAAATCGTTGAAGATGGTGTGTTCCAGGAAGAAAAGATCAGAGATGCCCTCACCGCTTTCGCAGATTCCACCCATTCTCCCCCCATTGCCCCTGCCCGCCATCTTGCCGACAATCTCTCCGACATCAAGGCCCAGATCGCTGCCAACCAGAACGGGATGCATCTGCTTAAAGAGATGATGGACAAGTATGGTCTTGATGTTGTGCAGGCATACATGGGCCATATACAGGACAACGCAGAGCATGCTGTGCGTAAAATGCTCATAAAAATCTGTAGAGATACCAACAAAGGAAACGGCTCAGACCTTGTTCTCCAAGGAGAAGATTTCCTTGATGACGGAACAGCGATACGTCTCACAATCATCATCAATGCCGGCGATGGAAGCGCAATCTTTGACTTTTCAGGGTCCGGTAAACAGCTCCCCGGCAACCTCAACTGTCCGCAAGCCGTGGTTCGCTCTGCCATTCTCTACTGCCTCCGCTGTCTTATCGGGGAAGAGATCCCCTTGAACCAGGGATGTCTGAATCCAATCACCATCATCACAGATCCAGGTTCACTCCTTGATCCTGATGCTACCGCTGCAGTGGTTGGCGGTAATGTCCTCACCTCACAACGTATCACGGATGTTATTTTCAAGGCCTTTGAAGCCGCAGCTGATTCCCAGGGTTGCACCAACAACCTCACCTTTGGCAACGAGCATTTTGGATACTACGAAACCATTGGCGGGGGGGCCGGAGCAGGACCGGGATGGCATGGTCAGTCAGGGGTTCATACTCACATGACCAATACCCGGATCACCGACCCCGAAATTCTGGAAAGACGTTACCCGGTTCTTTTGAAAGAATTTTCCTTACGAAAAAATTCGGGTGGTCGGGGACGATACCATGGTGGCGATGGCCTTGTCAGACAAATCCAGGCCCTGTCTCCTCTCCAGGTCTCTATTCTCTCTGAACGCCGAACTGTTTCTCCTAACGGTATCTGCGGTGGAGGCCATGGAAAAAGTGGTGAAAATAGAGTAATCTGTAATGGAATTGAGGTGGACATAGGTGGAAAAAACAGCGTCCAGCTTGATAGTGGGGACAGTATCCGCATCGTGACCCCGGGGGGCGGTGGCTATGGCCCTCCTCTCTCAGATAACTCTTCTTTTCCTAAAAGGATCAGCTAATCATATGAGTTCAAGAAATAGTGTCACCCCAAGGGGACAATTCATCTACGGCATTCACAAGCCGGGTTATACGGTGACCAATCTCCGGGAAACAAAAAACATAGAACCCCTTGGCACCCAGCTCTCCGGTAGCCCCTACGATAATCAAAAGAATTTTCCGGATGGTGACCTTTCTGTCACCGGCGCTGACTGGATCTTTGAGATTCCCAACCCCCTCTCCTTTCGCGGAACAACCTTTATCGACAAGGAGTGGGCCGACACCAGCGCCAGGAATCCACAGCGAATCAGCCTGCCAACCAAAGAAGAACTTTCCCTGAGCAGTCTCCTGGAAGACGAACAGATTCCCGTTACCCTCCTGGACAAGCTCCCCTCACCACTGCTTCTTGCGCTGGCAACGTGCTCCACAGATCCTGATGACCTAACCCGACTGGCAGAACTATCCTGCCGTTTTGATAATGATGAAACAGGGTGTCCCACTGGACTCTGTTATGATGTCGATGATCAGGGACGTACCCGGGCAATCATCAACAACCATCCACTCTTCGAGGCGGTGGCCAACAATCCTGCCCTCCCAGATGACTACAAGAGGATCATGGTTCTCCGCCCCGGCACCCAGGGTGGAAGTGAAATCGTCGGAGAATTCACAATAAAAAACAAAACACATGTCTTTGAATATCTGCGGCGCAACTCCTATATTGGAGGAGGGCATTATGCCGCCAACATGGCCGATGATGCCATCCGTTACTCCATTGATCAGCTCTCGGAAACGGACATAACGGCGATGCGTCATCTCTATTATCAACGCAGTTTTGTCCGCCTGGCCACTCACCTTGGGCTGCGCTCTGATTATGAACAGAAGACACTCTCTTCCGAGGCCCTGGAAGCACTGAGGGAGACGATTCTGCAAGCCATAGGAGAAGGAAAAGAGCCTGAATTCACAGCAACCCTCTGGGGCTGGAATTTCGGGTTCGATTATGCGCCGACAGGCTATCGGCTCCACGCTTCTCACCAGCAGATCCACCAGCAGTACGCCCTGCTGCCACAGGAAGTGGAGACCTTTTCCGGCGATCCGTTGAAACCATGTGGCACTATGTCTGCCTTTGGCTGTGGAGATATGGTTGCAGAAGTAATGCAAAACTATCATGCGTATACCCCCAGCAACTTCTTCACCGATTATCTGGCCTGTATTAGAAACAATGAGCGAATGGACGGGAAGAGTGGTGAAGAGCTGGAGTCCAGCCTCATCCTCTGGGAAGACAGACATGCCATGCTCTTTGTTCCCAAGGCCCAGACTTCTCAATGGGAGTTGCAGCTCATGGCCCTGAACAACACCAATGGTGAAACAGTGGGCAATGTTCTGGAGGCCGATACAGCCTGCAGAGCTTCACTGGATAGGGGAATTTTCCTGGCCCAGAAGGCCCTTGCTGGTCTGGGGGCACGAATGGTCACCTCCATTGAATACCCAAAACGTCTGGGCAAGGCAGGAGAGCCGGGCCAGCACCTGCTCTACAGTCTCCTCCCCCGCCTTCCCCAGTCACCAGGGGCCTTCAGTGAGGCACAACTACGCTATATCAACGGCCACTACCCTGAAGATTTTGCCGCCGTGTGCAGAAAACAGCTCAAAATGATGAAACTGCCCCATCAATCTTGTGAAAATTTTGCAAAGTAGTGTATTCTGCACCTTCTTAATTTTACAATAAACAGCATTGCTGGAGCAAATACATGAATCAGGACAAAAACGGATTTTTTGGAAAATGGGGTGGAGCCTATATCCCGGAGGTACTGTACCAGACCTTCCAGGAGTTGAAGGAAGAATATGCACGCTGCCGGCGGGACCCTGCTTTCTGGGAAGAGTATCTCTCGCTCATGTCCACCTACTCCTGCCGCCCTACTCCACTGACCCATGCGGAAAACCTGAGCCGCCATTTTGGTGGCGCCCAGATCTACATCAAACGGGAAGATCTGAACCACACCGGAGCGCACAAGGCCAATAACGTCATGGGCCAGGGACTGCTGGTGAAACGGATGGGCAAAAAACGGGTGATTGCAGAAACCGGTGCCGGTCAACACGGAATGGCCACTGCCACCATGGCCGCCAAGTTTGGCCTGAAATGCACCATCTACATGGGGGAAGAAGATGTTCTCCGCCAGCGCCCCAATGTCTTCTGGATGGAGAAGATGGGGGCCACTGTTGTTCCTGTGAAAGATGGCTCCCGCACCCTGAAAGATGCCATCAACGAAGCCTTTCGTGACTGGGTAACTAATGTGGATGAGACCCATTACGTCTTCGGTACTGCCTGCGGGCCTTCGCCATTTCCTGAGATGGTGAGCTGGTTCCAGTCCATCATCGGAATTGAGGCAGCCGACCAGATCATGAAATATCATGGCCGGATGCCTAAAAAAGTCTATGCCTGTGTTGGTGGCGGCTCCAATGCCATGGGTATCTTCAAACGCTTCCTCGATGAGAAAGAAGTGGAACTCGTGGGAGTGGAAGCTGGCGGACATGGCGCTGACAGCGGATTACACGCAATACGCTTATCAAGCCCCGATGCCTCTCCCGGAGTTGCCCAGGGCTATAAGACCATGTTCCTGCAGGATGATGACGGACAGATGAAACAGACCCACTCCGTGGCAGCAGGCCTTGACTACGTTGGAGTTTCTCCCATCCTTACAGCCCTGTGTGAGAGCGATCAGGTTCGTTTTGAATCAGCCACCGATGATGAAGTGATGCAGGCCCTTGATCTCACCATGAAACAGGAAGGGATCATCCCGGCCCTGGAGTCGTCCCACGCCTTTGCCGGTGCCTTTAAAGAAGTCGGCACACTCTCCCCGGATGACGCCATTATCATCAATCAATCGGGTCGCGGCGACAAGGATATCTTCACTATTGCCCACGCCTTTGGAGATCCTTCGTGGAAGAAATTCATCATTGACCGTGGCATAGAGTACAGTAAATAACGATGGCGTCGTATTTATACCCTTTTTTCGGGTGCAAACTCTTCATCTGCTTCGTTGCTGCATTTTTTTTATCATTGCAACGTACCTCTAGTACGCCACAATGACAAAAAAATTGCGCGCCTCGCATATGAAGTTTTTTAATTAGCCATCGATCATTTTCGTTCATAAGTGTTTCACCTATCAAGGATTCGGATATGCATTTAGAACAACAACTACGCAGCAGATTAGAAAGAAAAGATATCCTCCTCATGACCCACATTGTGCTGGGCTACCCATCCCTTGCTGTCAACCGCGAGGTGATCAGACAGATGGTGGAAAACGGCGTGGACTGCATTGAGATGCAGATCCCCTTTTCCGAACCCATGGCAGACGGCCCGGTGATCCTGAAGGCCAACCAGGACGCACTGGCCAATGGAACACGGGTTGAGGATTGTTTTCAATTTGCTGCTGAGATGGCTGAAGAGTACGAGATTCCTTTTCTCTTTATGACCTACTACAACATCATCTTTAAGTATGGTGAAGAAGATTTTTTCAAACGGGCCGCCGAAATAGGCATCCGGGGATTTATTATTCCGGACCTCCCCCCAGAGATGGGCAAGTCCTTCCTCGCCCTGGCTGATCAATACCAAATAGCGCCCATCCTTATTTTTGCCCCCACATCAACAGATGAGCGCATGCAGGAACTGGCAGATTATGGACGCGGTTTTATTTACTGCGTGGCTAGACGTGGTGTGACAGGGAAAAAATCCGAATTTGGCATCGATTTCATTGACTACCTGAAGAGATGCCGGGCTGCTACAACCCTGCCCCTGGCTGTGGGTTTCGGTATCCAGAGTAAAGAGGATATTGAGGCGCTAAAGGGGAAAGCCGATATGGCTGTCATCGGCTCCCGCACCATAAAGCTTGTGGAAGCCGAGGGCGCTGAAGCGGTGGGACCTTTTATTGCTGGACTGCGTTAAGTCAAAAGCTCTCAATTGAAAAACATTGCATAGTCAGCACCTGTTGCGAACGCAGAAACATTCTCTCTCATCAAAAAACGGGTGGTACCATTGCTGGTGTCACCCGTTACTCTTTTTCACAGTATCAGAACTTTCCCATTTAATTACCAGTTATAGCAGGGAATAGGTAGACCTGAAAACTCCCAATTTACTTTGGAATTCCAACGATCACTTTGCAAGGTTTCGAGGCCATCGTTTCCTCCCCCTCATGGCCGATTTTGGCATATAAAAGGAGGAAGGGGAATATTGAAACCTGCCATAAAAAAAGGCGTCCAGAAAGAAGATCTCCCTCTGGACGCCTGTCTTGAACACCCTTAGTTGTTACTCTCAGCTTTTCATAATAACAGGTTGCCGGGAGAACCGGACAACCTGTTCCAAATGAAATTTATTCAGCCACCTCACAGCTACTCGCACTAAAGACACCTTTTGGAATATCAAGCGGTATTGTACCCACTAGATTCATGGAAGCCTTTATTTCAGCGGCGCTTTGGATCTCACTGGTTGCTGCCTCTGTTTGAGTTGAACTGGTGATACTATCTTCATACACGTATACCACCAGATCAGACCCCTCCAGCTCTATCTGGAAGTAATACTCTCTCCCCTCAACCAGTGGCCAGCTGAAGCTACCGCCATAATTACCACAGGTAGCTGAAGTCAGGCTATAGGAAAAGGATTTGGTTCCAGGTGTTGTGACCTGCCATCCTTCCCAGGTACCAGTCGTCGAACAGTTGGCTACATATGATCTTTTAGTAATGCCGGAACTGGTAAGAGAAAATAATGTTGAAGATGTAGAACAGCAAACAGCTGACCCGGCTCCCCATTGCGGTGGTGACGGTGGCGGTGGCGTTGACGTACTTGCCGCATTGATAGCCGCCTGAAACAGTACCCAAGGACTACTACTTGAGGATGGTGGAACAACGTATGGTGACGCAGTCCACCCCAAATCAGACAGTAGCCCACGGGTAATCACCCCGGGATCGTGAATGGATTCCCCTTTACTTACTGCATAGACCATCAGCTGGTTTGCAGTATTGTTAAATGTACTATAATCGAGATGGGAATAACTAGACCCACCACTCCAGCTTGAAGGAGCGTACATTTTCACCCGTTGACTGCCATTGGCCGCCATCGCCTGATTACCATGAAACCAGAGATCATTTGACACCAACGCACTACCGAGAGCTGTTGACACATTGCTATATGTGATAAGTTGTTTACCGGAACCATCCCGCACAAACACATCATAAATATTTGGATACAAAGGGGGGTAATTATAGCCCCAGTCACCTACTCCACCAGCGTAATTCATAGAGCCCGAGAAGTTCAGTCCATGGGCTATCTCATGAAGCACAACCGTCATTAAATCATGCTGGGTCACCGGAGGGTTACCGTCCGTTCCATAATACCAGCTAAAGTTGCTGTTATAGGTAATGTGCATGTTGTACTCACCAGGACTGTCCTGATCTGTCCCGCTCAAGGCATTGGCCAGTGAGACCGCATACCAGGTGGTTGCCCTGGTGGCACCCGGAAAATCACGATACAAATTTCCGCCACCAGAGTAGCCAAGAGTCAACGAAGATCCCAAATTACCCCAGCAGGCACGTATCTTTATGGGCACGCTGGAGTGAAGGGTATTGGCCCAAATATTAGCAGCCGCATTGAAGGCAACTTTCGCTTCTTCAGGAAAGGTATAACATGCTTCCGTCCATGGGTCGGTGCCACCGTTGGGAACGTATGTAATTGAAAAAGTGGAAGTGGCTGCTTCTGGATCGGTGGTCAGGCCAGCCGGAGCAGGAATCCGTCTCAAAGTTGCCTGAGGTGTGGGGTCATCGATAACAGCCTTCAGGGGAAGGCCATTGAACAGCGTTTTCCCATCGGCTGAAAGTTGAGCGGGCAACGGGTCCGGCAAGGTTATTTGAATCGGCACATGCTCGGTATCTGTGTCGGCAGCCGCCGGTATCTGCAAAGCACCCAGCGAGAGAAGCAGGAAAAAGATGGGGAAAAATAAAAATGTATTTTTACGCATACATTACCTCATTTTGATAAAGTACATACAACTATTCAATAATTTACCTTTGGTTCAAAAACAAACAAGACCCCCTCTATCGAAACGATCAACCTTCTATCCGACAAACGCATATACTCCTGAAATCCGGGAATGAGACAGTTGGTTTTGATAACCTTCATTGTCTCATTTTCAAGTCTCAGCTCCTGTGGGATCATCTTGTGTCGTTCTGTAAAATATTGTTCAAAATCAACAAGTTCACTGGTGAAGGTGACATCTTGGCAGGTCTGACCATCAAATGTGATAGTCGATGAGCTTATATCCAGTGGTTTAAAGAGCATCCTCCTGGCTTCTGCTTCTCCCCAGGTACTATTTTGTCCAATATGATACGCCGTAACAGTCCATAGAACTCTCATAGTTATCCCCTTATTCGTATTCGAAGGGGGAGTCTTCATGTGGCCTGAGCCATCTCCACCGGCTACACAGGAGCAAGCCAAAGCACCGAAGAACAACAATCCAAAAATCACACAAACAGAATTATGTCTACCACTAATGTTTTGCACGCAAGTGGGATATAGCCTTCGAAAGATTTTTGCTAAGGCACGAAAAACGAGCAAATGACCTTTTGTCCTCAGTCCGCAGTTGTGCCGGCATGGCACATTTTTAAAAAAATATGATATCATTTCACTGTACGAACCTAGGAGCTTGTCCGAGAATAGACATTTTTTCTCAAATCGAGGCATCTGTGAAAAATAAGCACAGGCATATACATACTATTCCGAACATTATTTTTCACAAGCAACGAAGAGTTAGGGAAAAAGGGCATTTTAGGACAGGCTCCTAGCATAATTAGCTAAATTTGATTAATTACTGATCGTCTACAACCATCAATTTCAGTTTATCAAAAACACATGAAACTTTACAAGCCATATCTTATAAAAACACAACTAAAAGATAATCTGCATGTATCCAACAATGTCACCTCACCCAACTCTTCCTTGTTGGATTTCTGCCACCCTAAAATCTATTCTTTTGCTCACACAATATTCTCTCTTACATAGAGTTAAATCAATCCATCAATTAATTACATGAGGCAAAAAACAAACGTTTCTGGTAACATCTCATCGGGTTACAAATAAAAACACAGTACTTAAAAGAAAGAGGATGGAATGTGGTATAAAAAAACAGTTATTACCTTCTGCAGTGTTGTTGCGTTGTTTACTACCGGGACACTTGCCTTCCCGAAGGATGCTGCTGTCGTCGTCTCAGTTCCCGCTAGCCCAGGCCCAACGACAACACAAGGCAAAGCGGTTGAACAGAGATTACGATCAGAGCTGCCCGTTACCACCTTTCCTCTGATAACTCTGGAATCACTAGCTTCTGCAAAAACACAGGCCCTGAAAGAGCAGGAATCTTTACCAATGCAGATTGGACTGAGCCGCAATGTTGGCATGTTGTTCACCGCTGAAAACACTGCTCAGCAACTCAACTGGCATAACCTGCCGGACAGCGGTAATTCTGCGGGGATACAAATACATTCTTCCCAGGCACTTGCCTTACGTGTCGGAATGACAGTGGACAGCCTGCCGGAGAATGCAGAACTGCGCTTTTACAGCACGGATGAAGGAGTTGCAGTCAATATCCAGCTAGTTTCGGCCCGCCAGATTTTAGCTACTTTACTGAAGAATAGAGAGGCCAACCCAGACGATCCGGACGGAAAAATCTTCTGGTCGCCAACGATGAACGGCGACACCCTTGGCGTAGAAATTTATTTACCGGAAGATTGTGACCCATCATCAGTGCAGATAGCCTTTCCATTGATATCTCACATCAGCATCCTCCCCTTCGGCTCTGTAAATGGAAAGAATTCTGTCCAGAGTTCCGGAGATTCCGATCCCTGCCAAAACGATGCCACCTGCACCACTAACTGGTTAGATTTGGGTAAATCAGTGGCCGTAATGAAGTTTACCACCGTTGACGGGACCTATGTCTGTACCGGCAGCCTGCTTAACGATTCCGACCCAGAGACCTGGGAACCATATTTTCTGACCGCAAACCACTGTATCAGCACTCAGGCGGTGGCATCAAGCCTGGAAACGTACTGGTTCTGGCAGTCTTCATCCTGCAACAGTGGAGCCCTGAGCGCTTCATATGAGCACCACACAGGTGGTGCTACCTTGCTCCAAACCCAGGGAATGGATGCCGGAGCACCAACAAGCAGCAGCATGGATACCACATTGCTCCACCTGAATACTGCGCCCCCCGTGGGTGCTGTATTTGCCGGTTGGACCACAGCCGTACCTCCAGGATTTGGAACGGCCAGAGCGGGGATTCATCACCCCAAGGCAGACTGGAAAAAGATTTCCTTCGGAGTTTCGACTGGAGACACGGCCTGTGGGTGGGCTGATGCTTCTGATTTTTTTTGTGTCTACGGTGCTGGAAACTTCTACGGGGTTGATTGGACCAATGGCGGCACCGAGGGTGGGAGCAGCGGTTCTGCCCTGTATTTCAACAATGAACAGGTTATAGGGACGTTGACCGGCAGCGACGGAAGCTGTGCCGGTTCATCCAGTTTTTACTCTTCCTTTCGAGCAGCCTATGCCGCCGGCAATTATGAACAGTGGCTCGCCCCACCCCCTCCGGAACCTGAGCCTCCGGTAGTCGCGCCGATAAATTTCCTCTTACTGAGGTAGGAGAAGAAGATACTTTTTTCCGGCCGCTATACCTATGAAGCCCGAAGATCAGCAACTCATTGACAACACCTTTATGCAACAGGCCCTTCTCCTTGCCAAGTCCGCTTCAGAGTGCGGAGAAGTGCCGGTGGGTGCCCTGGTCGTAAAAGATGGCGAAATCATTGCCCGGGCTGCCAACGGTCCGATTTCCACCAATGACCCCACTGCCCATGCGGAGATACTGGCCCTGCGCAAAGCATCAGCCACCCTGGAAAACTACCGCCTTCCCGCAAGCACCCTTTATGTGACCCTGGAACCCTGTATCATGTGCATGGGAGCAATCATCCACGCCCGAGTACAAAGGCTGGTTTTTGGAGCGTACGACCCAAAAACCGGTGCTGCCGGATCCCGTTACACCATAGGCAATGACGGCCTGCTCAATCACTGGTTGGAAATAACCGGCGGCGTCTGTGAAGCAGAGTGTGGTGATCTGCTGAAAGACTTTTTTAGGGCACGGCGCAAGCAAAAATAATTGACTGTCGGTTAGGAGTTTTTTTGTCCTTCATCAGAATTTTTGATTGCGAAATTTCTCTTCTCAGTATAGAAAGGCTGTCAATCACTGTAAGTCTGTCCATCCTGCATAAGCAGGACATCGCTGGATGGTGAAACGTTGTGGAGAGGTGACCGAGTGGCTGAAGGTGCACGCCTGGAAAGCGTGTGTACGCGAGTACCGAGGGTTCGAATCCCTCCCTCTCCGCCATAAATCAAGAGCCGTTTGTAATCAACAGGTTACAATCGGCTTTTTTTTTGTGCCTTACTCTGGATTTTTTGTTTTTTTTGTGTCAACGTCTTGTCTATTATGGCTTTTTCTTTAAGAACTTAGAGAACGCTGTTAAGATACTTATTCCAGTTCTCTTTCCGTTCACTGGGCATTGCCTGCAATTAGTCTTGACGTCATCTTTTGTCTTGTGTATAAAAGCGGTTCGGAGAAAAGGCATGCTTTTAGTTACTTTCGCACACGTTTTTTCCGCCAACCTTGAATTTCGTTTTGATAGCCGGGTCCTGTACAACTGAGGATCATGAACTCCGCCAGGTCTGGAAGGAAGCAACGGTAATGAACCCCTTGGTGTGTTACAGGGTGCCCGGCTATCATCTTTTTTTTAACAGTTCAACAGCACCACGTCTTCGTGTGTTTAGGTTGTGGCGCATAACTTACTATTGCGCCACAACCTAAACACACGAACCTGCAGCACTGTTAAACTGTTACACCCAGCTATTTGTATTTTTTTCCAACCCTCAGCAGGTAGGCTTACCTTTATGTCCTATTTGGTTCTTGCCAGAAAATCACGTCCCCAGGATTTCAATCAGGTTGTGGGCCAGAAGCCGGTCGTCAAGACCCTGCAAAACAGCCTTCTCCGTGACAGGGTTGCCCATGCCATTCTCTTTTCCGGCGTCCGCGGTGTAGGGAAAACGACCCTTGCCCGTATCATGGCAAAGGCTATTAACTGCCAACAGAGAACAGATGCAAACCCGTGCAATACATGTTCATCATGTGTTGAGATCACAGCAGGATCAGCCCTAGATCTCTATGAAATAGATGGCGCTTCCAATCGTGGAATCCAGGAAATTCGGGAACTGAAAGAAAAAATCCGTTTCCTCCCCACATCTTCAAAATACAAGATCATCATCATCGATGAAGTACACATGCTCACCACCGAGGCATTCAATGCCTTGCTCAAAACCCTTGAAGAGCCACCAGATCATGTGTTTTTCATGTTTGCCACAACCGAACTCCACAAGATACCCATCACCATCCTTTCACGCTGCCAGCGCTATGAATTAAAACGGGTCTCGACCATTGACCTTGGAAAACATTTCCAGAACCTTGCAGGAGATGAGGGGATTACCATTGACCAGGCTGCCCTTGATCTCATTGTTCGTGAAGCAGAAGGATCTGTCCGGGATGGGCTGAGTCTGCTGGATCAGGTCTTCTCCTATGGTGAAAAAGAGATTGGGGTAAATGATGTTATCCAGGTACTGGGGCTTGTCTCCCGCGATATCATCTTGAATCTGACACGAGCACTGCTGGAAAAAGATCCGGGTACTGCATTTCAGGCATTGGATAATACCTTCAATTTCGGGGTCGACCTAAAACGTTTTACCGGTGATTTACTGGCTGCTTTTCGCACCCTCATACTCTGCCGGATTAACGGCTGCCAGGACCTGATTGATATTCCACAACAGGAGCTTGATCTGTTCAAAGAGCTTGCCGGGAAACACTCTCCGGAGAGTATCCACATGAAGTTAAACCTGCTCATGCAGGGAGTGGAAGAGATGCGCTACTCTTCACAACCAAGACTTGCCCTGGAAAGTACATTTTTGAAGATTATTCAGGCCGATGATGTGGTGCCGGTCTCAAGCCTGCTGAGTAAACTGGATTCGTTGCTCGAGGGAAAAGAACTCCCTCAGAAAACAGTGCCGCCTGAACCCCCTGAGAAAAAAAAAAGCCTTGAATTAAGAAAGAAGCCACCAGGAGTTTCTCCTGCCCCCGAAATCCCAACCGAGCCACCTCCACCCAAGACATCTCCCCCCGTCAGCAACCTGGCAGACTCAACACCTCCTCCGGCAGAAGAACCGCCACTCCCTCCTGAGCCTGAACAACCAGTATCTCTCCACCAGGACCCAAAGCCGATTCCCCACCCTCATCAACGTGACGTTCGACGGGACTGGCCAGGGTTTATTGAGCATGTTAAGGACAGGAAGGTATGGATGGCTCAGGATCTTGGCAGGGCAGACAAGGCCAGGGAGGTTGGCGGTGAGTTACAGCTCCATTTTTCCGACCATGCCAACTGCGCAGTGCTGAGACAGAAACAGAACATAAAGCTCCTCACCGAATTTGTCCTCGACTTTTTTCAGAAGGACCTCAAGCTTCATTACATCACCCCTGACAAGGAAGAAGGAGACACTTCAGATAATGCAGACAGCCCCCACAAGCTAAGGCAAAAACTTGCCAATGATCCGCTGGTCATAATGGCTACTGAAATATTCAACGGTCAGATCGGCGACATTCGTGTTGGACCAAGAAGCAGATAATACTTGCCAAGGTGATTGCCCAGTCTTAGCATAATAGTTTTCTTATACGCCAAGATCTAAACGAACGAAGATGGGA
The DNA here is from genome assembly GCA_021737265.1 of Desulfocapsa sp. Lineage (GTDB taxonomy): Bacteria > Desulfobacterota > Desulfobulbia > Desulfobulbales > Desulfocapsaceae > Desulfocapsa. The sequence goes on from JAIPEF010000027.1 coordinate 18,078, forward strand.
TGCCGAACAAAAGTTGATAAACTCGTAAAAACTTCGATTTCCGATGGATAAGTAAAAAGGATACAAAATGGATATGAACGCCCTTATGCAACAGGCCCAGCAGATGCAGCAGAAAATGGCCACCCTGCAGGAAACACTCAAAGATAAAACAGCAACCGGTAGTGCCGGCGGTGGCATGGTTACCGTCACTGCCAATGGACACAGTGAAATTATTGCTGTCAATATCGAGCAAAACATCATTTCTGTGGATGAAAGAGAGATGCTTCAGGACATGATAACCGCTGCAACCAATGATGCCCTGCGCAAAGTCAAGGAGATCAGCAAGGAAGAGATGTCCAAACTCACGGGTGGCATGAACATTCCCGGTATTTCAAATCTTTTCTCGTAAAAAACACTCCACCTTCATCCTTTCTGCCTCAAATAAAATGTCTCCACAAGTAATACCACAGGCACTGGATCGGCTGATCCGGGATCTGACGAAACTTCCGGGAATCGGGAAGAAGACCGCATCCAGGCTGGCCCTCAATATTCTCAGAAGCCCAGTCGCCGAGGCCAGGGAACTGGCCACTGCCCTGAACGAACTTCACAGCTCCATACAGCTCTGCTCCTGCTGCTTTACCTTCTCCGAAAGTGACCCCTGTACCATCTGTGGTGACCACAGACGGGACGCCAGCCTGGTCTGTGTAGTTGAGCAACCCGGTGACCTCCTGGCCATAGAGAAGGCGGGCAACTATCATGGCCATTACCATATCCTCCATGGTGTCCTCTCACCCATGGATGGAATTGGTCCTCAGGAAATCAAAGTAAGAGAGCTTGAAGCACGGGTCAACAGTGGGACTATAAAAGAAATCTTCATTGCCACAAGCTCCACCGTTCCCGGTGAAGCCACAGCCAGCTATCTTATTGACCGCCTGCAGGACAAAGCAATTCTCCTCACTCGCCTAGCCTGTGGTATCCCCATGGGTATGGACATCAAATACGCAGACAAACACACCCTGGCACGGGCCATTGAAACCAGGTGTAAAACAACGTAGTTTTGAAAAGCGGGAAAAAATTGAGATAGGTCCCTTCGCGAAATTATTTTCCACCAAAAACCGCAGAAAACACTTTCCAAGACACTAAATAAAGCTTGTTTTTGCCCCTTAAGTACTTTCATTTTTTCTTGACAGAACTCGCAGATATTGGTAATTGACACTGTTTGGATCGTCTCTTTTGTCGACTGCATGACAAGGAGAGTTAATCACAGGCGCGTAACTCAGCGGGAGAGTGTCACCTTGACATGGTGGAAGTCGGCGGTTCGAAACCGCCCGCGCCTACCAGAATTGACGGGCTAAAGTATATACGGATTCTATCCTTACCGTATTACCTTTGGCCCTTGCTTTTTTATATATAGAGATTTTTTGTAACCATTTAGCAGGTAATGACTGATATCAAAATTGCCATAGAAAACGGAAATGAAGCTGTCATGCCGACAGCCACCACCGTAAGAGATGCCATATCCGAGTTGCTGTCGAACAAACAGCGCAAGAGGACAGTGGCCGTGTCCATTGACGGCGAGACTGTTGACCTTGCAACGCAACTCAACAGTGATGCAATCCTTACCCCGATTCAGCTCGGTTCCGATGAAAGTCTTACCATACTGCGCCACTCCACTGCCCATGTAATGGCTGAAGCCGTTCGTGACCTGTTTGGCACAGATGTAAAGGTGGCCATCGGCCCTTCCATTGATGATGGGTTCTATTACGATTTTGAGCGCAGTGAAGCCTTTACTCCCGATGATTTCGAGAAGATTGAAGCCAGGATGACAGAGATCATCAGAAAGGCCCTACCCTTTACCAGAAGCGAGATAACAAGCGATGAAGCGATCAAACGCTTTGACGCAGAAGGCGAAAAATATAAAGTCGAGCTGATCAAAGATCTTGGAGTGGACTCTGTCTCCCTGTATCAACAAGGTGCATTTACCGACCTCTGTCGCGGCCCTCATCTCCCTGACACCTCCTGGATCAAGGCCTTCAAGTTGCTTCGCGTAGCCGGTGCCTACTGGCGCGGCGATGAAAAAAACGTAATGTTGCAACGCATTTATGGTACTGCCTTCTTTGATCAAAAGGCACTCAAAAAACACCTCAATGCACTGGAAGAGGCAAAAAAACGGGACCATCGTAAGCTGGGGAAAGAACTCGCCCTTTTCACCATTCAGGACGAAATCGGCCCGGGTTTGATCCTGTGGCAACCCAAAGGCGCCCTTCTCCGTAAACTCATTGAAGATTACTGGAAAGATGCCCATTACCAGAATGACTACGAACTCCTATATACCCCACATATCGCCCGCCAGGATCTGTGGAAAACATCGGGACATCTCGACTTCTACTCTGAGAATATGTACTCGGCCATGGATATCGACGATGTAGCGTATCAGCTCAAACCCATGAACTGTCCGTTTCATATTGGTATCTATAACAGCCAGAAAAGAAGTTACCGCGAGTTCCCCATTCGCTGGTGTGAGCTTGGAACAGTCTATCGTTACGAAAGAGCAGGTGCGTTGCATGGGCTCTTGCGTGTACGTGGTTTTACCCAGGATGATGCCCACATCTTCTGTATGCAGTCACAGCTTGAAGATGAGATATTTAATATCCTTGACCTGAACCTGAGCATTCTCAAGACCTTTGGGTTTGACCAGTACGATATCTACCTCTCCACACGGCCTGACAAGTATGTCGGCACCGATGAGAACTGGGAACAATCCACCGAGGCCCTGAAAATGGCCCTTGAGAAAAAAGGGCTGTCCTATTCACTCGATCCGGGTGAGGGTGTATTCTACGGTCCGAAAATCGATATCAAAATAAAAGACCAGTTGGGACGTTCCTGGCAATGCTCCACAATTCAGGTTGATTTCAACCTTCCGGAGCGCTTCAAGGTAAGTTACACCGGTGCTGACAATCAAGAACATCAGCCTATTATGATTCATCGGGCTCTTATGGGGTCACTTGAACGATTTATCGGTGTGCTGATCGAGCATTACGGTGGCGTGTTTCCACTCTGGTTTGCGCCGGTCCAGGCGAGAATTCTCAACATCACCGATGCCCAGGCCGACTACTGTGAGGACGTATACAAAAGCCTGCGTAAAGCCGGTGTCCGCATAGAAAAAGATTTGCGCAATGAGAAATTGAACTATAAGATTAGAGAAGCGCAGATGACAAAAATTCCCTACATGCTAATCATTGGTGATAAGGAAAAAGAGAATCAAACCGTTACCCTTCGATTGCGCGACGGAAAGAATATTACAGATATGACCGTGGATGATTTTGCCAAAAAGGTTGCAGAAGAGTGTCTGCAGGGCCGCGGTATATAATAACACTTACATCTCTTGAGATTCTTCGTGTTTCAAGATGAGCAGATATAAATTCGAGATTAGGAGGTAGTACGATTAAACGTCGAGGAAAAAGAGCCCCGGTTCAAAGAGAAGAAAAAACGAAAATCAATGATGCAATTACTCACCCACAGGTTCGCCTCATTGGAAGTGATAGTTCCCAACTCGGAATATTCAGCTCTGAAGATGCCCTTGCACGTGCCTACGAGGAAGGACTGGATCTCGTAGAAGTTTCAGAAAACGCGAAGCCACCTGTATGCAGGATTATGAACTATGATAAGTTCAGATACGAGACGGCAAAGAAACTTCAGGAAGCAAAAAAGAAACAGACAACTGTTGAGACAAAAGAGATCAAATTCCGTCCGAAAACAGAAGAGCATGATCTGAATTTTAAAATAAAACATGTAAAGAAATTTCTTAGCCAAAAGAACAAGGTCAAGCTCACCATGCGCTTCCGTGGTCGTGAAATCGTCTACAGCCAAACGGTGGGCATGGAAGCGATGAAGAAAATCGCAGCGACTCTTGAGGACGATGCAGTTATCCTTCAGGCCCCCACAATGGAAGGGCGGCAGCTGGTTATGTTTGTCGGTCCCAAGACCTGATAGAAATATAAGATTATACTGTTCATAACATTGAGGGGATTTCCCCCCAATAGAAGATAAGGAGTACTAACAATGCCCAAAATGAAAACAAAAAGAGGCGCAGCCAAGCGTTTCAAAAAAACCGGCTCTGGAAAAATTAAACGTTCCAAGGCCTTTACCAGTCATATTCTGACCAAGAAATCCACTAAAAGAAAACGCAACCTGCGCAAATCTTGTCTCGTTGATGAGTCCAATGCCAAAACAATCAGGAAGATTCTGCCATACATGTAGGGATTTCCAGGTATTAACAAGTGATAAACTCGTAAAAACCTCAAACCTAGGATGGCTAAGTATTTATGCCCGGTAGTTAGGGTGAAAATACGATGCAATCACAAGTCATTACCAACAGTTATTTAGCACTTGGGGAAACCGTCCTCATGTTATAAAAGGAGCAGCATAATGCCACGCGTGACCAGGGGCTTTAAAGCCCGCAGAAGAAGAAATAGAGTCCTGAAACTTGCCAAAGGATTTAGAGGCGGAAAATCCCGCCTTTATCGTACAGCCACTGAAGCCGTTGATAAGGCATTGGGTTATGCGTACCGCGACCGTCGTACCAAGAAACGTGATTTTCGTCGTATTTGGATTACCCGTATCAGTGCCGGTGTCAAGATGAACGGAATGAACTACTCTAGATTCATCGGCGGCCTGAAAAAGGCTGATATTAATCTGGATCGGAAAATTCTGGCCAACATGGCTATTCTTGATGCTCCAGCTTTTTCAGAAGTTGTGAAACTTGCCAAAGAGGCCAATGCCTAAGAGTTCTATTTTAGTACTTTAGAAATCATTTTCTTGTATTTATTGTTTAAAATGATTTTGTGAAAGTACATATACCGGCTTACTAATTACTACCGGTGTGATACTCTCCCGCATAGCAATTATTACATGCCGGTTTCACGTTTGAATGAAACCGGCATATTGTGTTTTAGTACCTTCGAAATCATTTCCTTGTTTATTTTATTGCTTCAAATGATCTCGCGAATGTACTTTCACCCATTCGGACACTAAACAGAGTCCCCCCCTCAAGGGGGGATACTAAAAAAAAGTCCAGGACTTTCAATTTCCTGTTTACCAGGGATAATGAGCACCCTACCTACACGATCATGGAGCAAGAACTAGACAACCTGCGGACCCTTGCCAAAGAACAGTTGGCTGCTGTCACAAACAGCAACCAACTGGAAGATTTCCGTATCCGGTTTCTTGGCAGAAAGGGACAATTCTCCTCCATCATGAAGGACCTGGGTCAGGTTCCCAAAGAGGACAAACCCCGTCTTGGTCAGATGGCCAACAGTGTCAAAAAAGAAATCGAAGCCCTGTATGGTGAAAAGCAGCAGGCCCTGGCACCGGTAGCTGGTGGAATGGTTGGAGATTCTGATGAAATAGATCTCACCCTTCCTGGTCGCAGACCACAGACCGGCAAACTGCATCCTGTTACCCAGATCATGAATGAGGTCTGCTCCATCTTTGAAAGTCTTGGTTTTTCGGTGGCCGAAGGTCCCGATGTTGAACACGATCATTACAATTTTGAAGCACTCAACATCCCTGCCCATCACCCGGCCAGGGACATGCACGACACATTTTATGTAAGTGATTCCATTCTCCTGCGCACTCATACCTCTCCCATGCAGGCGAGGATCATGGAGAAACAGCAGCCACCTCTGCGAGTCATTGCACCGGGCAAAGTCTACCGCTGCGATTCTGATATCACCCATACCCCCATGTTTCACCAGGTAGAAGGCTTTCTTGTTGATCGTGACGTCTCATTTGCAGATCTTAAAGGCGTGCTCACCATCTTTACTCAGAAGATGTTTGAAAAGGACCTCGATCTCCGATTCCGGCCCAGCTTTTTTCCCTTTACAGAGCCCAGTGCCGAAGTGGACATTGCCTGTGTTATCTGCGACGGGGCCGGCTGCCGTGTCTGTAAACGGACAGGATGGCTGGAGATTCTCGGTGCCGGCATGATTGATCCTGAAGTGTTCAAGATGGTTGGCTATAACCCGGAAGTCTATAGTGGTTTTGCCTTCGGCCTTGGTATCGAGCGCATTGCCATGCTTAAATACGGTATAGACGACATCCGTCTCTACTATGAAAACGATCTCCGTTTTCTTTCTCAATTTTAGATCATTAGTTTCCCAAGATAGAGAGCACCATGAAGTTCACCCTTGACTGGTTAAAAGAATACATTGATACTGGAGATCTCAGTCCAGAGGCACTTGCTGACCACCTGACCATGCTCGGCCTTGAGGTTGACAGTGTTACCAAACTCTTTCCCGAACTCCAGCCGCTGAAGACCGCTAAAGTACTTACTGTTGAAACACACCCCAACGCCGACAATCTGCATATCTGTGAAGTGGCTGTAGGCGATGACACCTTTTCCATAGTCTGCGGCGCACCCAATGTACGAGAAGGATTGGTAACTGCCATTGCCCTGGTTGGTACTGTTATGCCGGACGGGATGAAGATTAAGGCCTCAAAGGTACGAGGTGTTAAATCCACCGGTATGCTCTGTTCGGAAAGAGAACTTGGCCTGGGTGATTCCCATACAGGGATCATGGAACTACCCTCCGACACAGAACATGGTCAGCCATTACTGGCAACGTTGGGTTTGGATGATCTCCTTGTGGAAGTCGACCTCACTCCCAATCGTCCTGACTGTGCGTCCGTAATCGGGGTTGCCCGTGAGGTTGCCGGAATTTTAAGAAAACCCCTCACCCTCCCGGTGGAAAAGGCAACAATTGACCACCGGAATAGTGAATTCTCCGTTGATGTTGAAAACTGTGAGCTCTGTCCTCGGTATGCTGCGCGGCTTATCAGGAATGTGACAATTGGGCCTTCTCCCTGGTGGATTCAGAAACGACTTCTTTCCATTGGTCTGCGCCCCATCAATAATGTTGTCGATATCACTAACCTGGTGATGATGGAGTATGGTCAACCTCTCCATGCCTTTGATTTTGATACCCTCAATGGCAAACAGATTCTTGTCCGTAATCCCAGAACCAATGAAAAAATGTTCACTACCCTTGATGGCGTGGAACGGGAACTGGATTCTGATATGCTCATGATCTGTGACGGAAAAGGACCCGTTGCGGTGGCTGGGGTCATGGGCGGCCTGAATTCTGAAGTCAGTGACATTACCACCAATATCCTTCTTGAAAGTGCCTGTTTTAACGAAGTCTCCATCCGCAAAACCGCCCGTAAACTCAAACTGGCCAGTGAAGCCTCATATCGTTTTGAGCGAGGTGTGGACCCGGGCGGCTGTATAATAGCCATGGAAAGGGCTATCTCTCTCTTTTGTGAGGTTGCAGGAGGAGAAGCAGTGGCAGGGGGTGTCGATCTTTACGGTGGCATACGCCCCCTCAATTCCCAGACACTACGGATATCCAGAACCGCTTCCTTACTTGGAATCGATCTCGATTATGATAAAATTGCAAACGTTCTTCAATCCATCGGTATCCGCTGCAAACCAAAAGATGACGACACCCTCTGGGTAAATCCTCCTACCTTCCGGGTAGATATTGAACGGGAAGCAGATCTGGTAGAGGAAGTGGCCAGACTTATCGGCTATAACAACATTCCCACCAGCCTGCCGCTCGTGAGTCTCAGTTATCCGGAACAGGATCCCAAGAGACACATGCGTGCCAAAGCGTCAACTCTGCTGGCTGATATTGGCTTTTCCGAGGCCATCAATTACAGCTTTGTCACGGAAAAACATCTCTCCATGATGCATCTTGCTGAAGATGATTCCAGGCGTGAAATGCTCCAACTGCTCAACCCTCTCAGTGAAGAGCAGTCAGTCATGCGCACCATGCTCCTGCCTGGACTTCTTGAGAACCTGAAACGCAACATCAATTTCCAGCAAACAGATGTCAAACTTTTTGAGATAGGCAAGGTCTTCACTCCTCAGGGAGATAACGAACAGCCAATTGAAAAAGAGAGGCTGACCTGTATCCTCAGTGGCAAAAGGGCGGGTGAAGCCTCCTCATTGTACGCAAGCGATGACAGAGTAGATATCTTTGATGCCAAAGGAAGCTGCGAGTTACTCCTTGAAACCCTGAGACTCTATGGGGTTGAATTAGATGATCTGGTTAAATTCCGCTCTCCAAATGAAAATGAAGCCGAAGTTTTCAGTGACCCATCCCAGTGCCTTATTCTCGATTCCGACAAAGGTCCCCTTGGACAACTTGCCAGGCTGCAGCCGGAGACAGCCAAGGAATTTGGTATCAAGCAGGAAGTCTTCTTCATTGACCTTGATTTTGAGATAATCTCCAGCCTGCATGGAGCAGCCAAAAGTTTTCATTCGCTCCCTGTCTTCCCTGCAGTGAAAAGAGATATCGCCCTCCTTGTCCCGATTGCCGTAAAAGCTGGGGACATGCTGGCAACCATACACTCCAGTAAAGAGAAATTCATCGAACATTGTGAGATATTCGACGTCTACCAGGGGAAACCGCTGGATACAGGAATCAAAAGTGTTGCCATCTCGGTCACCTATCGTTCACCAACGAAGACCCTCACAGAAAAAAATGTAAACAAATCCCATACAAGACTTATAAATTTATTAACTTCCAAGTTTAACGGAAGCCTACGAGAAGGTTAATTCATGAATAAAGGAAATCTCACCCGCAAGGAACTGGCCGAGGCCCTCACAGCTCAACTGGGCTATTCACAAAGTACCTGTTCAGAGCTGATTGATACCTTTCTGGACAGAATGAAAGGTCGACTGCTTGATGGTGAACCCATCAAATTTGTCCACTTTGGAACCTTCAATGTGCGCGACAAAAAACCACGTCGTGGTCGCAACCCTCGCACTGGAGAGACCATTACCATCAAACCCAGGCAGATGATCAGCTTCCGGCCAAGTAAAAAAATGCGGGAACAGGTAAACGAATAGGAGTAACAGACACCGTATGAGAGCAGATATACCTGACAAGCTCTATTTTAAAATCGGTGAGGTCAGTAAACTGGCTTGCGTGGCCCCTCATGTTCTCAGGTACTGGGAAAGCGAATTTAAGGAAATTCGCCCCAAACGTGCAAACTCCAATCAACGTCTTTACAGACGTGAGGACGTGGAACTTGTCCTGCTGATTAAATATCTACTGCACGAACAGGGCTATACAATTTCCGGTGCCAAAAAGTTCCTCGCAGATAAGGACCAAGTGGCTCTTGCACTAGAAAAAACAAATGTTCCAAACTGTCTTGAAACGATCAAGAAGGAACTGTTGGCAGTAAAAAAATTGCTCAAAGAAAAAAAATAACCAAACGGAACTCCTGGCGACCATTTGTTGACAGGCACAGAACTCCGTGGTATGAAGAATCACATTTTCGGAACGTGGCGCAGTCTGGTAGCGCACTTGTCTGGGGGACAAGTGGTCGGAGGTTCAAATCCTCTCGTTCCGACCAGAAATACAGGCACTTAGGTTTTTAACTTAAGTGCCTTTTTTTATTTTTGGCACCAATATGGCACCACCGTCTAAAAAAACCCACCCACATAAGCACTTTTTGAATAAATAGTTAAGATTGCCACTGGATTCCTCTTTAACTATTTTCACCCAATACCACACTGTTGCAAAGCCGTCTGGCTTGACTTTCTTAGCCAATTACATATAAAATATTTACGTGCAGGTTTCTATTTTGTTATCATTGCTGAGTCTTTTAGAATGAGGGAGGTGGGGCTGCATCCTGAGTACCGGTGAGTCGTGATGGTGTCTGATCATTCTGAAGAGCCTGTCAACGTTTGAAATTGGGAGAAAACACCACGGAAATGACTACCTATGGTCTCATTGTTCATTTTTTCCACATTCTGAAAAATAAACACTTCTTTTCTTTTTACTTTAGAACTTTTTAAGTTCAGGGGACATGATGAAAAAGATCTGTTTTACCATTATTGCTCTTATACTGATTTTCAATACTGGTTTTGCACTTGCGACAACTCGCTATGTCCGCGTGGGTGGCATAAACAGCGGTGACTGTACTTCGGCTCTGGCACCCTGCGGTTCAATTCAGTATGCGTTGAATATGGCAGGAAGTGTTGGGTCAGAGACCATCAAGATTGCTACCGGCACCTACAAAGAAATCCTTAACATTCCCATTCCTGCCAATCAGGACGAACTCTTATTGTCACTCTCAGGCGGTTGGGACAACGATTTCAACGAATCATGCGAGGCTGGTAATACAATTCTCACCGGCCCGGATGGTAGCACCCAACCTGAACTTATCCGCATGTTCAACCAAACCATGTGGAATACCTCTGAGCTCAACCTGTCCTGCTTATCCTTGCAAGGAAATAGTATTTCTCACCCATACTCTGCAATCCTCCTTCTAAGTGACAAGATGAATACCATAAAATTATCGTTGAATCGATGTCAGATTTCATCTTTTCCTGGGAGGGCCTTGATTCTAAACGCAAAGGCTGGAAGCCAGATGACCGCTGAACTCTCACATTCAACCATCCGCAACAACTCTGCCCTGATGAATGGTAACTGGTCCGCTATCGGACTTAATGCCGAGGCAGAAGGCTCAGGGACTGCCCTTAACCTCACCCTTGATTCCTGCCAGGTATTAGAGAACATAGGTGATAATGAAGGTAATGGGGGGGGAGGGGTGTCTCTTGGTGCCAGAGATGGTGCAAAGCTGAAGGCACACATGGTAAACACGGTGGTTGCCGCTAATCAAGACAAATACTCTGGTGCTGGAGTCGCGGTTGCCTCCATTGACGCGAGCGAGATTGAACTAGGCTTGCTCAACTGCACCATAACTGGGAATAAAGTAGTTTCATCTGGAGCCGGTGGAGGGCTCGAGGTGTATGCCAGCGATACCGCAAAGACCTCGGTGAGCATGATTAACACCATTATTTGGGGGAATAAAAACAAAGACGGCATTCCAGATGATGTTTATCTCTATGAAAATGCCCTCAATAACAGCGCTTCAGTTTCTGTTATTGCGAGTTATTCTATTCTCGGAACGATGCAAAACGAGCAAGACAGAGGCATTTTTACGGATAACGGTCACAACCTGAATATCGATCCCATGTTGAACGCCACTTACCATCTTCGCGAGGGGGCACCAGCCATCGACAAAGGAGTGTGCGGATATTACGCTTTTTACAACTATTATCGAGTGGCACCAGAAAAAGATATGGACGATCAGGCGCGTCCAGGGGTAGGAATGCTGACCGGTTGTGATATTGGTGCCGATGAATATTATCCGTCTATGCTATGCTTTCCTGTTCGGAGCAAAATGGGTACCACCTCGATGATCTGTTTGTAATAAATGTTGTAACCACATTATCTTCGAGACCAATAAAATATATATTCTGCGCAACATACATATTCAGGGGATATAATAATATGCACTTCAAGTCTGAAAACCAAGTTTTCAATGAAATGAAAAGGCTACATTACTCCCGGCTAACCAGGATATCCATCATGTTACATACTGCCCGATGCTGACAACATTCAGCACCTAGCTCATAAAACCAGGCAACACGTCTTTCATGTGGTTTATATTGTCATTGGCATACTCTTAAATCTCAGTGTAATCCCCAACTTTAGGCTTCTACTGTATATACGTAATAAAATAACGACCGGATTTATGCTACAATAAGGTCATCAATATCCTGTTTTTTCTATAAAAGAAGAAGGAGGACAACATGGCCGCAGAAAGTAGTATATATGAGACGTACTGTCTCACTGA